>DASXFH010000228.1:0-42323 GCA_036489655.1 Acidobacteriaceae bacterium
CGAATGCGGGACACTCGCTCATCGCAACGAAGATGGCAGTGGATCTTCCAGGTGAGATTACCAAATTGAATCTCGACGCCCCTGTAGAGGCGCTTCCCGCTCCTCCGGGAGGCTGGAAAGCCCACGGTCTTCAGGAGCCACAACGTTTGCTCGCGGACTGGGGCGTTGTTGAGGAACAACAGCTTACTCATCTCAATTCTGCCCTTCTGTCCCAGCTCGATCTGCCGAAGATGGAGTCGTTCTGGTTTCCGTCGATTGGCGGTGTGCGCGTTCAGGGATTTCTGATTCGGCCGCCCAACTTTGATCCGCATAAAAAGTATCCGGTGAAGTTTCTCATTCACGGCGGGCCGCAGGGCGCGTGGGGCGATTCATGGTCGTATCGGTGGAATCCGGAGCTGTTTGCGGCGAACGGCTACGTCGTCGTGATGATCAATCCCGGCGGATCGACGGGCTACGGACAGGCGTTTGTCGATCGGGTGAACGGCGACTGGGGCGGGCGGCCGTTCATCGATCTGATGCGGGGGCTCGACTACGCCGAGTTGCATTTCCCGTTCATCGACAAGAGCCGCGAATGCGCGCTGGGCGCGAGCTACGGCGGTTACATGGCGGACTGGATTCTGGGCCATACCAATCGCTTCAAGTGCATCGTGAGCCACGATGGGATGTTCAATCCGGAGTCGGCCTATGGAACGACCGATGAGCTGTGGTTCAACGAGTGGGAGTTCAAAGGTACGCCGTGGGCGAATCGGGAGCTGTATCGCCGCTGGTCGCCGATGCTGGCGGAGACGCATTTTAAAACGCCAACGCTGGTGGTTCACAGCCAGCTCGATTATCGGCTTGATGTTTCCGAAGGCTATCAGCTGTTCGATACGCTGCAGCGGATGAAGGTGCCGTCGAAGATGCTGTATTTTCCGGATGAAGGACACTGGATTCTGAAACCGCAGAACTCACAACTTTGGTACAAGACGGTGAACGACTGGTGCGATCAATGGACGAAAGAGTGAGGGTGAAAATGCAGGTCCATTCGACTCGCGGCTGAACTGATTGTCGCGCCAGGAGCGGGCGCGACAAGTTTCAAAGGCTCGCTCAGGATGACAGTTAATGATTGCGCATTTGCGGGGAAGGCTGTTCGCGAAGAGTCCGGGGCAGGCGATTGTCGAAGCCGGCGGTGTCGGCTACGACGTGACCATCAGCGTGCCGACGTTTACTTCGCTGCCGGCGGAAGGCGGCGAGGTTTCGCTCTACATTCATACGCACGTGCGGGAAGACTCGCTGGCGCTGTTCGGGTTTATGGAGCGAAACGAGAAGCGGCTGTTCGAGCGGCTGATCACGGTTTCCGGAGTGGGTCCGAAGCTGGCGGTGACGATTCTGAGCGGGCTGAATCCGGAGCGAACGGTCGCGGCGATTCGAGCGCAGGATCACGCGACGCTGACGCGAATTCCCGGAGTGGGAAAAAAGCTGGCCGAGCGGCTGGTCGTCGAGCTGAAGGAGAAGCTCGAGGATCTGGCGGTTGCGCCAGCGGCGCGGGCGATTGCGGGAGCAGCGACCGAAGATGTTTTGTCGGCGCTGGTCAATCTCGGATACCAGCGAGCGGCGGCGCAGAAGGCGATTGAGACGACGGTGGAGAAGGAGAAGTCCGCGGCAGACGATTTCGACGCGCTGTTTCGCGGTGCGCTGAAGGTGATTCGATAAGAGCAGCCGGGAGCGGGGAGATGACAGCCTGTAGCCTGCGGCCTGTAGCCGGTAGCAAAAAAACTTTCGCAAATTGCTATGTGTGGCAAAGAGGGTGGTTACGACGGCGGTTTGCGTATGTGTGGCAAACGGGGTACTTAGCAGAGACTCCAAATGCATGTGTGGCAGGCAAGGGAGTTAGGTGGGAGCTGGGAGATTACAGCCTGTAGCCTGTAGCCTGTGGCCGGTAGCAAAAAAACTTTCGCAAATTGCTATGTGTGGCAAACAGGGTAGTTACGACGGCCGTTTGCGTATGTGTGGCAAAGAGGGTACTTAGTCGGGGCTCCAAGCTGCATGTGTGGCAGGCAAAAGGTTTAGCTGGGAGCCGGGAGCCGGGAGCCGGGTGCCTGGAGCCGGGGAGCCGGGTGCCTGGAGCCGGGGAGCTGGGTGCCTGGAGCCGGGAGCGCTGGAGCCGGGAGCGCTGGAGCCGGGAGCGCTGGGCCGGGAGCACGCTCATCGAGTTGAGAAAGATCCTGCCGCTGGTTGGGCGGTCGCCTCGGGAGGCTGAGTCTCCACCACGGAGAGCAAAGAGAACACAGAGGTGTGCGGGAGCCTGAACTCCGCTTTTTCTCCGATGGGTGGATTCGACTGATTTCTGTTCGCTGCGTTCGTCCTGCGAGGTCCTGGGGCAGCTTCCCGTGGGACTCGCCGCGCGAGTCCTCTTTCATCCTGGATCAAGCTTTGATCGCAGTATGGCGCGCCTGTTTGCGAGAGGCAAGAGGAATCGCGCGGCCGGCCGTCACGATGGTCACGTGACCTTTGGATGGTGGGGGGAACTGCCTGGGTGAGAGCGGAAGCACGGCGGCATCTGCCGGTTCGCATGTGAGGGGGCGGCCTCCGCGGCGCAGAGGCCGCCCGGAATGCGACTCAGTAACGAGGGACGTCGGCGAGGCGGTTAAGGTTCTGGAAGGGAATCATCCAGCCTGGATATTCCTGCGGGAGAGTGCTGACTTCATCGAGCTGCTTGATTTCTTCCGGGGTGAGCTGGAGGTCGACGGCGGCGAGGTTCTGCTCGAGCTGATCGACGCGCTTGGCTCCGATGATCACAGAAGTGACAAACGGTTTGGCCAGGATCCAGGCGAGGGCGACGGTGGCGACGCTGGTGTGGTGGGCTTCCGCGACGGGACGCAGGAGGTCGAGGATGCGCCAGGTGCGTTCCTTGTCCACGAGAGGGAAGTCGAAGGCGGAGCGGCGGGAGTCTTCAGGCTTCTGCTGCTCGCGGGAGTACTTGCCGGAGAGCAGGCCGCCGGCGAGCGGGCTCCAGACGAGCAGGCCGAGTTTCTGGTCCTGAAGCAGGGGAACGATTTCGCGTTCGAGATCGCGGCCGGCGATGGAGTAGTAGGCCTGCAGGGTCTCGAAACGGGCGAGGTGGCGGGCGTCGGAGAGGGCAAGGGCTTTCATGATCTGCCAGGCCATCCAGTTGGAGCAGCCGATGTAGCGGACCTTGCCCTGCTCGACGAGGGTGTTGAGGGCGCGGAGGGTTTCTTCGATGGGGGTAACGGTGTCGAAGGCGTGGATCTGGTAGAGGTCGATGTAGTCGGTGCGGAGGCGCTTCAGGGAGGCCTCGACGGCATGCATGATGTGGCCGCGGGAGGCGCCGATGTCGTTACGGCCGGGGCCGGTGCGTCCATAGGCTTTGGTGGCGATGACGACGTCTTTGCGGGCGGCGCCGAGGTTGGCGATGGCCTGGGCGAGGGTTTTCTCGGACTCGCCGTTGGTGTAGACGTCGGCGGTGTCGATGAAGTTGACGCCGGCATCGAGGGAGCGGCGGACGAGGTCGTCGGCGAGGGTCTGGCCGACGCCGGCAATGGGCTTCCACATGCCTTCGGCGCTGGCGAAGGTCATGGTGCCGAGACAGAGTTCCGACACAAGAAGGCCGGTGTGGCCGAGAGTGTTGTATTTCACGGGTGATGGCTCCTCGAGGAGAGATGGGCCTCCAGTTTAGATGGAGGCGAGGGCGCGGAGATTCGCAGGGAGGATCAGAAGTCGATGTGGCCGCGGACGGCGCCGACCCAGACGGGGCCGCGGTCGCGATTGTAGCCCGGGTTGTCGACGTGCTGGCCGTCGAGGGCGAAGAAGAGGCCACGCCAGGCGTGCCAGGTGTAGTAGCTTTCGACGATGTTCTCGCGGCCGTAGCGGAGGGTGCCATCGCCGAGGAGGAAGCCCACGCCGCCATCCTTCAGATAGTTCTGGTGGTCTTTTTTGATGGCGTTGCTGACGAAGGCGACGCCGAGCTTGTCGGCGGGACGATGCCAGCGGGTTCCGTAATAGTCGGCGGCGGCGAGCGCGGTTTGCGCGACTTCGGTATAGGCGAAGGACTCTTCGTGATCGTCGTTCCAGCCGAAGCGGGAGGCGATGCGGAAGTTCGCGGTGATTTCCTGCTCGTTGTTCCAGCCGAAGCCGTATTTGTTGGTGCCGAAGCGCTCGGTGGAGACGATGTCGGGGCGTGGGGTGAGTCCGGCGTGGTAGTGCTGCACGGCTTCGCGGTAGTTGCCCATGTGGGCGGTATTGACGTAAGCGAGGATGTGGGTGGTGCCTTTGCGGCCGGGCACGAAGGAGTGGCGCAGCTCGAATTCCCAGTTCTGGGCGTGGGCGCGGGAGAAGGCCCAGTCGAGATCGAGCCCGTTGGCGACAGTGGGCATGGCAAAGAGGCCGTAGCGCGCGCTCCAGGCGTGGTCGTCGTACTCGAGGGTGCCGCCGACGGTGTAGCCGCGGGTGTCGGCGGCGTAATCCCATGCGCCATTGTCGTCGATGGTCCAGTTCATGAACTGGAGATGGCTGTCGCTGGCGACCTCGTTCTGATCGAAGACATCCGGCAGGCTCATCTTGCCGAGGCGAAACTCGAAACGGCGGGCAGGCACCTGAGGCGCAAGGGCGAAGGCGCTGCGGTCGGCATCCACCATGTGGCTGGTGAGGCCAATGGTTTGATGGATGCCGCCGCGCGCGAGGTAGGGAGTGGAGCCGAGGGTGGGGTTGCGCACGACATCGAGGTTGGTGAATCCGGCGAGACCGAGGGCCTGGCCAATGCCGCGGCCGCCTGCGCTTTCAAGGTCGAGGAGGAGATCGGTGTTGTAGCGCAGGCTGCGATGGGGCTGCCAGCCGAGGAAGAGGGTTTCGACGAGCGAGGCCTTGTACTCGGAGGCGTTGTCGAGGCTGTTGGGGCCCTGGTAGGGAGAGTGGAATCCAGGCTTGCCCTGGAAGATGACGTTGGCCTGGCCGGAGATCCACCAGGGCGCGGTGGGACTGTGGGGAAACATGGTGAGCTGCGGCGCTTCAATGGGAGGCTGTTGGGGGGCCGGGGATTGCAGAGACTGAGGCCCGGCGCCGGACGGCTGGACTCGGGCGATAACGGGAAGCGGGGCCGACGGCAGTGCGGAGATTTGCGCGAGCGCAGGCGAGGACGGGGCTGCGACCAGCACGAAACAGAAAAGGGAAAGAGGAAGGCGCAAGCTGTATTTCTCTGAAATCGGAGATTGGGAATTGCAACCCGGCGGCTCCAGACTACACGAACCTTCTTTAACTATGGTTAATACATTTCTGTTAAACAATCTTCATGCGCGCGCGGCGGCGGTCAGGGACGCAACTGAGCGAGGCGGTGCACGAGAGAGGCGCTGAGCGAGGACTGGGCGGCATCGTCGAGTTTGCGGCCGCCTTTGGTGAGATAGAAAACGTCGATGGCGGCTTCGCCTTCCGTATCGATGAGGGCGACGGCGATGTTGCAGCGGGCGGCGGTAAAGCTGAGGGCGATTTCGCGGAGCAGGCCGGGGGTGTCCTGGGTGACGATCTGCAGCAGGGTGCTGTGGGAAGAGGCTTCGTTGTCGAACTCCAGACGGGTATCGACGGCGACCCGGGGGCGCTGCGGCTTGAGATAGCGGGAGCGCAGCAGGTGATCCACGGAGACTTTGTGGGTCAGAGCATCCCGGATGCTGCGGAGAAAGCGGTCGACCTCAGTTCTGTTGAGTTCGAGGGTGCGATAGACATCGGTGAACTGAAAGGTATCGACGATGATGCCGGCGGCGTTGGAGAAGGCGTCGGCCTTGACGATGTTCATGCCCCAGGCGGAGAGAACGCCGGCCATATCGGCAAAGAGTCCGGGACGGTCCGGGGTGACGAGGGTGATTTCGTTGAGTTGCCGCTGCGGGCGGAAGGCGATCTGCACCGGATCGTCGCGAAGGGACTGGCCGAGGCGGAAATGGGCTGCGATCTGTTCGGGGGAGCGGGTATTGAGGTAGCGCTGGGGCAGACCTTCGAGAAAGCCGCGGAGTTCTTCGGTGGGCACGGAGGGAGCGGCGAGTCTGGCCTGCGAATCCGGGGCTGCGCCTGGGCCCATGGCAGGAATCAGCGCAGTGATGCGGCTGAGGAAGGCAGGGTCGGCGCTGGCATGGTAGCGAATCTCATCGACGCTGCGGTCGAGGAAGTTTGAGGCGCTCATATAGAGCTGCCAGAGGCTCTCGGCTTTCCAGGGCGTGAGCGCATCCGGTGAGACGGCGCCGATATCGGCATAGGTCATCAGGGTCAGCATTCTGAGCTGGGAGGGGGTAGCGATTTTTTCGGCAAAGGCGCGGACATTTTCCGTATCGAAGATGTCGCGGCGCATGGCGGCCGACATTTCGAGGTGATTGTGGATGATGCGGCGGACGAGTTCGCGTTCGTCGGCGTCGAGTTCGAGGCGGGTAAAGAGGCTCTCGCTGAGCTCGACGCTGGCCGAGGCGTGACTGCCGCTGCGGCGGGCCTTGCCGGTATCGTGCATGAGCAGCGCGAGAAAGAAGAGGTCGGAGCGGTCCAGCTCGGGCAATAACCCGGCGAGCCTTTTTTCCCACTCGTGCTGGGGCTGGCGCAGGCGGTGGACATTGTCGATGACGTGGAAGGTGTGCTCGTCGACGGTGTAGCGGTGCCAGGTGTCGCGGATGACGAGGGCGTCGATGCCGTGGAATTCAGGAATGAGCAGCTCGAGGATGCCGAGGGCATGCATGGTGCGCAGGGCGTGGGCGGCCCAGGGACCGAGGAGGACTTCGCGCAGGCAGTTCCAGAGGAAGGGGCCTTCGGGCATCTGCACGGCGAGGACGGGCAGGGCATCGGCGATGCGGTCTTCGGTGGTGTGACTGAGGCGGTAGCCGTGTTTGGCCATGAGGCCGAAGATCTGCAGAATGCTGTCGCCGTCATGAACGGCGGCGCCGGCGGCGAGATCGAGGCGGCCATCTTCGAGGAAGAAGTCAGTGCCGGGGACAGGGGTGCGCTTGCGGCGGAATTGTTTGTAGAAGGAACGGCGGGGCGGGGGGACTGCATCGATGAGGAGAGAGGCGCGGCGGTAGACGGTGCGAGCCTGGCGATACCAGGTGCGCATCCAGTAGGCGGGATCGGAGGTGCCGCGGGTTTCGAGGCCGATGGAGCGGGCGGCGGCTTCATCCTGGGCATGCCAGTCGAGGGTATTGTCGTCGCGGCCGGCGCGGTAATGGAGAAAACATCGGACGGCGGAGAGGAAGTCGTAGGCGGACTCCGGCTCGTCGTGGGTGCCGTAGAAGTCGTCGGCGGCGGGACGGGGCCAGGCTTTTTCTTCGCGGATGGAGTTGAGGAGGGTGAGCCACTGGGCGAGGTGGTAGTCGCGCAGGCCGCCGGGGCACTCCTTGACGTTGGGCTCGACGTGAAAGATGGTGTTGCCGTATTTGGCGTGGCGGGCGCGGGCCATCTCGGCGAGGTTCTGGACGACGGTATCCCACTCGCGGAGGATGACCATGGGCAGGAGCTCGTCCTGGAATTTTTTGTAGAGGGTGTGGTTTCCGGCGAGGAAGCGGCGATCGATCAGGGAGACGGTGAACTCGAGGTTGTCGGGATGGACGCGCTCGCATTCCTTCAGGGTGCGGGTGGCGGGGCTGGCGCGGAGGCCGATATCCCACATGGCCTGGATGCAGGCGCGCATCGAGTCGCCGCAGGCAGGCTCGACTTTTTCGTTGGCGCAGAGGAAGAGGACGTCGACGTCGGAGCAGGGAAAGAGCTCACGGCGGCCGAAGCCGCCGGTGGCAATGAGGGCGACTTCGGTATGGGCAGGATCGGGGACGAGCTGGCCCCAGAGCTCGCAGAGCAGGGCGCCGACGATCTGGGAGCGGCGGCGGATGGCGGCCGAGCCATCGCCGGTGCGCTCGAAATTCAGACGCAGCTGGGTGAAGTCGTCCTGATAACGACTGCGGAGACGCTCCAGGGGAAGCGGGCCAGCCACCATGGAAATTCTCAACCGGTCTTTCGTCGGTCCGCACGGGGATCGCAGCCATCAGGCAGCCCGGGCGAGCCGGAGAAGATCAGAGCGCTGAGGGACCGCGCTCGTCGTTGCGGATGCGAATGGCGTCGTCCACTTTAGAGACGAAGATCTTGCCATCGCCGATCTTGCCGGTACGGGCGCAGGAGACGATGGCCTGAATGGCCTGATCGGCCATTTCATCGCGGACCACCATCTCGATCTTGATTTTGGGCAGCAAGTCGACGGTATATTCGCGACCGCGATAGAACTCCGTGTGGCCTTTCTGGCGGCCGTGGCCACGTGCTTCGAGAATCGTCATGCCTTCGATGCCTGCTTCGAGAAGTGCATCCTTGACGGCGTCGAGCTTGGACGGCTGAATGACAGCTTCAATCTTTTGCATAAGGTCTCAATTCCTGGCAACAGAGAGTATACGTTCCGGCAGTCAGGAAGCGAAGTCGTAGCCTTCTTCGCCGTGCTGGGTGACGTCGAGGCCCTCGATCTCCTCTTCGCGGGTGACGCGCAGGCCGACGATGAGGTCGACGAGCTTGAGCAGGATGAGGGTGCCGACAATGGAGAGCCCCCAGGCGATGGCGATTCCGGCCAGCTGATTGAGCACCTGATGCCAATTGCCGTCGATGGCGCCGGTGGGCTTGCCGTTTCCAAAGATGGGGTTAATGGCGCTGGAGGCGAAGAAACCGGTGAGGAGGGCGCCGATGGTGCCGCCGGCTCCGTGCACGCCGAAGGCATCGAGGGAGTCGTCATAGCCGAACCAGCTTTTGACAACGGTGACCATGAAAAAGCAGAAGATTCCGGCGATGAAGCCAATGATGAGCGCGGACATGGGCTGGACAAATCCGGAAGCGGGGGTGATGGCGACCAGACCGGCGACGGCGCCGGAGATGGCGCCCAGGGCGCTGGGCTTGCCGTTGCGGATCCACTCAGCGAGACTCCAGCCAATCGCGGCGGTAGCCGCAGCGAAGTGGGTGTTGAGGAAGGCGCTGGTGGCGAGGCCATTGGCGGCGACCGCCGAGCCGGCATTGAACCCGAACCAGCCGACCCACAGCAGGCAGGCTCCGATGAAGCTGAGCACCACCGAATGGGGCGGCGAGGGCTCTTTGGGGTAGCCGACGCGCTTGCCCAGATAGAGGGCGCAGACCAGAGCGGAGACTCCGGAGGTGATGTGGACGACGGTGCCGCCGGCGAAGTCGAGGCAGGGGATCCTGCCGCCGAGAGAAGCGTTGAGCAGGCCGCCTTTACCCCAGACCATGTGGGCCATGGGCGAATAGACGATAAGGGACCAGAGCGTGAGGAACAGGCACATGGCGCTGAACTTCATGCGCTCGGCAAAGGCTCCGCAGATGAGCGCCGGGGTAATGATGGCGAACATCAGCTGATAAATCATGTAGGTCTGGGCGGGGATGGTGGCAGCGTAGTCAGGGTCGGGAGTGAGGCCGACGTTGTGGAGGAAGAGGAAATGGAAGTCGCCGATGAAGCTGGTGCCCGGACCGAAGGCCAGGCTGTAGCCGACGATGGCCCAGAGCACCGTGACGATGCACATCATGGCAAAGCTCTGCATCATGGTGGCGAGCACGTTTTTGCGGCGCACCAGTCCGCCGTAAAAGAGGGCCAGGCCGGGGCCGGTCATCAGGAGGACGAGCGCGGCGCTGGTGAGCATCCAGGCGTTGTCGCCCGCGGAAATGGCGGGCGCCGCGGTCTGCGCCAGGAGGGCGGGGGAACAAAGCAGGGGCAAAAAAAGAAACAGGCAGGTCCGGCGTCGAAAAGGCATAACACTCCGTAGGTGGTGCACGGGTTATGTCACGACGGTGTGACGCGGGGACGCAGCCGGCGACGGTGCAGGCTGCGAAGGGATTGTGCAACGATCCTGAAACCTACTTTTACATGATTTTTCCCGATGGAAAACAGGGAATTTTGGTGCGGGGAAAGAACCCCCGGCAGAGGTGCAGGGATTCTGATGCGGGCCGGGCCACGGCGAAGGACGATTCGGGCCGCGGGGTAGCCCTCGTTCGAGGCAGAACCGGGGCTCATTGTCGCGGTTCGGAGGCATTACCAAATGCGGGGAGGGAAAAGGCGAAGAATGAAACGAACGGCAGAGCCGGTTATCATAAGAGTATGAGCGAACCCTTACAAGACCGCCGGCTCTTTGGGAACATTGAGAGCCTCGCGAAGAATCGGGAGAAGGTCTTCGAGGCAAGCTATGGCTACGAGCAGCCCGAAGGCGTATTTCTCACCACGGTGGATTCGGCGATCAACTGGATTCGGAAGAACTCGATCTGGCCCATGACGTTCGGTCTGGCCTGCTGTGCCATCGAAATGATGTCGATGGGAGCTTCGCGCTTCGATGTAGCGCGCTTTGGCGCAGAAGTATTCCGCCCCTCACCGCGGCAGTCAGACCTGATGGTGATCGCGGGCCGAGTTTCCTGGAAGATGGCTCCGGTCATCCGTCGGCTGTATGACCAGATGCCTGAGCCCAAATGGGTTATTTCCATGGGCGCCTGCGCTACGTCCGGGGGGGTGTTTAACAACTACGCTCTGGTGCAGGGGGTGAACCAGGTAATTCCCGTGGACGTGTATGTACCGGGATGTCCGCCTCGGCCTGAGCAGCTGCTGTACGCCATCACGCTGTTGCAGGAGAAGATTCAGCACGAACGGGGCAGCCTGAAGCGTGTTCTCAACTTGCAATAGCAGTCCGGCCCGGTTAACTTAATGTGTAAGAGGCGGCTGCTGTTGAGCTGGTTCAGCCGCACAATTTCCCTGGGAAAAACAGATCGGGCAGAGGCTGATTGCAGAAGCGCGGCTGCACAGCAATGAATCACGGGGAACCTTCCTGAGTACGGCCAACTGATTGAAAGAATTGCGCTCTGGCAACAATTCCTGTGGTAATTTCAAAGCGCGGAGCTTTTTCCTGTGCCTCATTCAGTTGTCACATTAGTACTGGCCAGATGTCTTCGTTAGCTTTTAATTAAGTGGTTGCGGAGGATTAGACGCATGTTTTCTCGTCCATTCAGTCTTGTGGGCCGGACTCTTCTTGTCGGATGTGCCTTTGGGTTTGGTGTTTCGACGCTCTTCGGGCAGGCTTCGTCCTCTTTGCCGGCTGCGCCGGCTGCCAAGACGGGTGTCCCCATTTCGCGTGTCGATGTGTTCATGGGGTACTCGTACCTTGCTCCGCATGGCACGGTGGACACCATGTTGCCGAATGGAACGATTCACGATGACAATTACTCGGCCATCGATCTGGGCGCCATCGGCAGCTTCACGTACTACTTCAATCGCTATGTGGGCGGCCAGATCGAATACGCCAATCATCCGAACGGAAAGAACGACGGAATCTCGGATGGTTCAGCCGGGCTGGTATTCCGGTATCCGACCGACGAGGGAATGACTCCCTTTGTCCATGGGTTGGTGGGGGGTGCGCGCATCGGCGGGCCCAACTATCCCGGATATACGCCTGGGGATTTCGTAGCTCATAAGTACACGTGGGGACCGGCTCTGACCGTCGGCGGGGGGCTGGACTACGACCTGCCGTTCATGGATCATCGATTTGGCCTGCGCCTGTTCCAGGCGGATTACCAGTACATGCATGCGGATTTTGGGCCTGAGGTGAGTAATGGCGGTCGCGCCAATATCGACGCGGCTCGTTTGAGCACGGGCCTTCTGATTCATTTTGGCAGCATTATTCCGCCGCCGCCCGTGGTGTATGCGTGCTCGATGAATCCCTCGTCTGTGTTCCCTGGTGAGCAGGTGACGCTGACGGGGACGGCCACGAATCTGAACCCGAAGAAGACCGCCAGCTACAACTGGAGCGGGCAGGGTGTGACGGTGAGCGGCACGAATCCAACCGCAACCATCGACACGGCCAACCTGCAGCCGGGCACCTACACGGTGACCGGTCACGTGACCGAAGGCAAGAAGCCCGGGCAGTCGGCGGACTGCACAGCACAGTTCACGGTGAAGCAGTTTGAGCCGCCGACGGTGAGCTGCACGGCCAGTCCGACGACGGTGAAGCCGGGTGAAAGCTCGACGATCAGCTGCAACGGGGTAAGCCCGCAGAACCGGCCGCTGACGTACAGCTATTCCGCCTCGGCGGGGTCGATCAACGGGACCGGCAACACGGCGGCGCTGTCGACGACCGGAGCGCCTTCGGGAACCATCACGGTAACCGGCACGGTTCAGGACGACAAGGGGCAGACGGCATCGGCGACGACGACAGTGGATGTGCAGGCGCCACCACCACCGCCGGCTCCGAAGAGCCAGAGCCTGTGCTCGATCCAGTTCAACAAGGACAAGCGGCGTCCGACTCGCGTGGATAACGAAGGCAAGGCGTGTCTGGACGACGTGGCACTCAATGCGCAGCAGAAAGCGGATGCCTCGCTGGTGGTTGTGGGCAATTCGGCTCCGGTTCCGATGCACAGGGGCCGCCACGCTCGCCACGCGATGACTGCCGAGAAGCTGGCAGCGCAGCGCGCGGTGAACACCAAAGACTACCTGGTGACGGAGAAGGGCATCGATGCCAGCCGCATCCAGGTGAGGACGGGCAGCAGCGGCCAGAACGAGGTGGAAAACTACCTGGTTCCGGCGGGCGCTAACTTCGACAACGACGTGCCTGGGACGACAGCGGTGGATGAGAACGCTGTGAAGGCCCAGCCGCGCGGCCCGGCGCATCACCATCACCACCATCGGGCGGCGAAGAAGGCGGCTCACTAGTCCGGCAGAACCGGGCAACAACAGCAGGGCTGACCGGCAGTTCGGTCAGCCCTGTTCTTCTTTGCGCCGCGAGCCTGCAGAGCGGCGCGGGTTCCGTTGCCGCTCATGGAACGCTGCCCACATCCTGTAAGCGCAGGGCGTGCAAAAGCAGGTAGCATGAAATCAGGCTTCGGAGCTTCGGGTCCGGAGCGCCCCCGATCTGTGGATATGAAATCGATGCGGTACCTTTTGTGGACTGCGGCCATAGCCGCTTTTCTGTCTGGTTTTGGCTGCGTTACGGCGTTGGCTGCAGTGCCTGCCTGGAATCCTGCGGGTCCGGACGGCGGCAATGCGCGGCGCTTCGCCTTCAGCGCTCAGGATCCAGCGCGGATTTACGCCGGCACCATCGACAGCTGGATTTATGTCTCGAACGACGGCGGCTCGACGTGGTCGCGCCTGGCGCATCTGGGGAAGCAGGACAATCTGGTGGTTGACAGCCTGGTGGTGGACCGATCGGATCCCAACACGCTGTATGCCGGTGTGTGGGTGATGGACCATGCGGATGGCGGCATCTACATCAGCCACGACCAGGGACATACGTGGAGCGAAGCTCCGGAGATGAGCGGCCAGTCGGTGCGATCGCTGGCGCAGGCGCGGTCGAATCCGCGGGTGCTGGTGGCGGGAACGCTGCGCGGGGTGTATCGCACCGAGGACGGCGGAGGGCACTGGCGAGAGATCAGCCCGCCGGGGAGCACGGAGATCCACGAGGTGGAATCTCTGGCCATCGATCCTTACGACGCGGGGACCATCTACGCAGGCACATGGCATTTGCCGTGGCGCACGGAGGACGGCGGCGCACACTGGAGCAACATCAAGCAGGGTGTGATTGACGACTCCGACGTGTTCTCCATGATCGTCGATCCGTCTCGCCCCAGCGTGGTGTTTCTCAGCGCCTGCTCCGGCATTTATCGCAGCGACGATTATGGGGGCAATTTTCGGAAGGTGCAGGGTATTCCGGCTACCGCGCGGCGGACGCGCTCGCTGCGGATGGACCCGTCCAATCGCAACACGGTGTATGCGGGAACCACGGAAGGGCTGTATAAGACCGAAGACGGCGGCGAACACTGGATCCGTACCACAGGTCCGGACGTGATCGTGAACGACGTGTACGTGGATCCGCGGAATGCAAAGCACGTGCTGCTGGCGACGGATCGAGGTGGCATCCTGGCCAGTGAGGATGGAGGCATAGGTTTCGAGGCCTCCAACACCGGGTTCTCCCAGCGCCAGGTCAGTGCGCTGCTGGCTGACAACCAGTCGCATGGCACCCTGTATGCGGGAGTCATCAACGACAAAATTTACGGAGGGGTCTTCTCCAGTGCCGACGAGGGGCACACGTGGAAACAGCAGAGCGATGGTTTGCGTGGGCGCGATGTCTTCGTGCTGGCACAAAGCGGCGACGGGACTCTGCTGGCCGGAACGAGCGACGGCATCTTTCGCCTGGAGGGTGGTGCGTGGGTGGGCGCCAATGCGGTCGCCGTCCCTGACCCACCGGTTCCGGCAACGACTCGGCAGCGGCGGCGGCCTGGTGGCAGACGCCGGGTTGTGGAAGGTAAGCCGAAGGAGACGGAAGAGATTCACGGCCGGGTGACGGCGCTGGCGGCATCGGACGATGCCTGGTATGCGGCAACGGGGCTGGGCGTGCTTCGCAGCACAGATCGAGGCGAGCATTGGGAGCAGATTCTGGCCCCTCACGATGCGAGCTCGTTCTTTCGCGATGGCGAATATCGGGCGCTGGCTGTTTCCGGGCAGACAGTGTTCGCAGGGCGTCGCGAGGGCCTTATGGTGTCTCACGATGCTGGCGCCACGTGGCGGGCGGTTCCTTTTCCGGAAGGGCTGACGGCGCTGGCGACGCTCAGCCTGGCGCCGGATGGCTCTTTGTGGGCCGGGGGGCGCGAAGGGGTGTTTTACTCGAGGGACAGCGGACAAAGCTGGACGCCGCTGCGGAGGCTGCCCGTGGTCGCGGTGAACAGCATTGCCTGGAATCGAACGCTGGACCGGCTGATCATCACTTCGGGTGAGGGTACCGTGATCTATGCGGTCGATCCGCACGATGGGAACTGGCAGTGGTGGAACACAGGCTGGACGGTGCGGGCGGCGGCCTCGGTCAACGGGCGTTTGGCGGCTGCCTCTCTGTACAGCGGGGTCGTGATCCAGCCGGTTATAGAAGCCGCGCGGAACGGAGCGTATGTCCAGGGCGCGCGACAATAGGTTGTGGCGCTGACCCTTCGCCCCGCCGTTACCCAGGATTTCTCTGCGCTCTACGCGCTGGACCAGGCGTGCTTTGCGCCCGGGATTTCCTGGTCCATGGCGGAGTTGCAATACTTCCTGCGCTATCCGGGGAACCTTGCGCTGGTGGCGGAAGAAGAGGGCCGGATCGCGGGTTTCGCGATTGCGGGATCGCAGAGGCGCGGGGGAGCGGTGGTGGGGCGGCTCATCACCATCGACGTGGATCGCTCGGCGCGCCGACAAGGCATCGGTCACCGTCTGCTCGAAACCCTCGAGGACCGGCTGCGCGGGCAGAAGGCCGTGGCATTGCTTCTCGAAGTGGCGGTCGACAATCTCGGCGCCCAGGAGTTCTACGCCCGCCACGGTTTCGTGAAAACCGGGCGGATCCCCGGGTATTACATGGGCCGCATCGATGCGCTGGTGATGGAGAAGCGGCTCCCGGCGTGATCCCCGGCACGTTGCAGGGCAGTCGTCCCGCACCCGCGCGGCTACAATAAAGGCGATGCTCCGTCTCAGATTGAGGGCTGCCTGCTGGATCGTGGTTCTGGCAAGCGCGCTTGCGCCCGCCTTCGGCCAGTCCGTAAAGGACCTGCCGCAGCCCACCGACTACGTCAGCGACTTCGCGCATGTGATGTCGGAGCCGGCGAAAACGCAGCTCGACCGTCTTTGCGGCGAGGTGGATCGGGAAGCGCACGCGCAGATCGCGGTGGTGACCGTCGACACGCTGAATGGCGAGTCGGTCGAACAGTACGCGGTCGAGCTGGAAGACGCCTGGAAGGTGGGGAAAAAGGGCTCCGATCGCGGCGTGATCGTTCTGCTGGCGGTGAAGGACCGCAAACGATTCATTGAAACCGGATATGGGCTGGAGGGCATTCTGCCCGACGGCAAAGTGGGTGATATCGGGCGCCAGATGGTGCCCATGCTGCGCAGCAACGATTTCGACGGCGCGGTGACCCTGGCAGTCGACGAAATATCCCAGATCATTGCGCAGGACGCGGGGGTTCAACTGCAGCCGCTCACGCGCCGGGGAGCGCAGGAACAGCAGCAGCAACCCCACGCCACCCTGGGCCAGGTGATCGGCGGCATCGTTTTCATGATTTTCGTGGTCATCTTCCTCATCTGGGCCGGAGGAACCGGCCTGCTCGGCTTTCTGCTGGGCATGTTTTTTGGCGGAGGAGGGCGCTGGGGGGGCGGAGGCTTTGGCGGCGGCGGCGATTTCGGCGGCGGCGGTAGCGGCAGCGGCTTTGGTGGTTTCGGCGGCGGCAGTACCGGCGGTGGCGGCGCGGGCGGCAGTTGGTAACATCGATACGGATTCCCTAAGGAGAAAGATCGAATGATGCGTCGTGGGCTGTGGATCGCAATGGCCGTGGTCGGCGTGCTGGTGTTGGCGGGACTGCTGATCTTCGGCAGCTTTGTCAGCGCGCAGAAACAGATGGTGGCCAAACAGGAAGCCGTGAATGAGCAATGGAGCAATGTGCAGGCGGTTCTGCAGCGGCGCGCCGATCTGATCCCCAATCTGGTGGCGACCGTGAAGGGCTACGCCCAGCACGAAGAGACTGTCTTTGCCGATGTGGACAAGGCGCGCGAAGCCTTGCTGGCGGCGCATGATCCTCAGGGCAAGATGGCGGCCAACGGGCAGCTCGATGGCGCGCTGGGGCGGCTGCTGGCCATCGCGGAGAATTATCCCAACCTCAAGGCGAACCAGAATTTTCTGGAATTGCAGGATCAGCTGGAGGGAACGGAAAACCGGATTGCTGTGGAGCGGCACCGCTATAACGAGACGCTGCGCGACTACAACACCTACATTCGCCAGATTCCCAACAATATCTGGGCCCACATCGCCGGATTCAAGCCGAACAATAATTACTTCGAGGCCAGTCCGGCCTCGCAAAACGCGCCGAAGGTGCAGTTTTAGAGATCCGGCCAGACGAATCAGCCGGCGACGAGAATGCGCAGATCGCGCAGATTATTGCCGGTGGGTCCGGTGACGACCGAATCGCCGAGCGCCGTAAACAGCGTGCACGTATCGAAGCGCCGCAGCGTGGCGTCCGGATCGAAGTTGTAACTGCGGGCGCGCGCCACGGTGGTGGTGTCGGCGATGGCTCCGGCGGCCGGACTGTTGCCGTCGATACCGTCGGAACCGGCGCTGAGCACCGCCAGCGGCTGGCCCTCGCAGCGCGCCAGGTCGAGCGCCGCTTCCAGAGCAAACTGCTGGTTACGTCCGCCGCAGCCGGGATTTTTGCCCAGATTGACCGTGACTTCTCCGCTGGAAAGCAGGCAGACCCTTTTGTGTTCGTGGCGCAGTTCATGGAAGCGCGCCAGCAGGTACTGCGCCGCCTTGGCGTAGTCCCAGTCGTCGCATGCGTTGTCGATGAAGACCTTGTAGCCCAGGGACTGGGCATGATCGCGCGCCGCATTCACGAAGTCGTGGTTGGAAAGCAGAGTGTCGAACTGCGCATGCTCGAAGGTGTCTGAGGCAATGTGCTGCGTCTCGGCGGATGCTTTGCCGCTCAGCAGCTTTTCAAAATACCCACGGACGCCGGGAGGAAACTTCTCCAGCAGATGGAAGCGCTCGAGGATTTCGGCACACTGGTCCAGGGTGGAGTAGTTGGGCAGGGTGGGCGAAGACGCGACCGCGGCCAGATCCTTGAGCGGCACATCCGCCAGCAGGAGAGAGAGCTTTTCCGACCGGGGCGCCGCGAGCGCCAGGCGGCCACCTTTGACGGCGGAAAAATATTTCCGGACGGTATTGATTTCGGTGATGGTGGCGCCGCTGGCGACCAGCGTTTCATGAAAGGCGATGGTGTCGTCCAGGCTGATCTTCCGGTCGCGCGGCAACTCCAGCATGGCCGAGCCGCCGCCGCTGATGAGGAAGAAGATGAAGGTGTCCGTTTTGGCATGCTTCAGCAGGTCGAGGGCGGCGCGAGCGGCGGCACAGGAATCTTCGTTGGGGAGGGGATGGCCTCCGGCAAAATAGCGAATATTGCGGCGCCGCTCCTTGGGAACGTGCGGCGCGGAGCAAACGCCGTGGACACGGGTCTTCTCCGGGAGTCGCGCCAGCAACGCGTCCAGCATGGACAGGGCTGCCTTGCCGAAGGACAGAACAAACACTTCCTTATAGCGATCGAAAGGCACCGTAATCGCCTGCATATGTGGCGAAGGATGGCGGATCAGCGTCCTGCCTTCAAAGTGCAGGTGGCGATCGAAGGCCTGAGCGATGTCGCACGCGCGCAGCGCCTGGTCGAAGATGTCCCGGGATACGGTGTGCAGCTCATCGAGGGTGATCATTGGCTGGCGAGCGTGGGAAACTGCTGTTGCGCCCATGCGCGAAGGGCCGAGCGCATCTCTTCCAATTTACTCCCGGCACGCTTCTGCGGTGCGTCGTGAATTTCAATTCCGACGGGCGCGAAAAAATGATCGGCGCCGGCGATCCAGACGAGCTTCTTCGGTTCAGTGGCGAGGCGGACGGCGGCTTCCACCTTGTCCACAGGTCCATAGGGATCGCGATTGCCGCTGACGAAGAGCTTCGGCTGGCGGCAGTCGCGGAGGAAAGCGTACTGATAATCGCGGCCCTCGGCATGAACGGGCAGCCCAAGCGCGATCAGGCCGGCGACCCGCGGATCGCCGCAACAGGCCTGCAGCCCGACCCAGGATCCAAAGGAAAAACCCGCAAACAGCAGCGGACGCCGGAATTCGCGCTCCAGCCAGTCCAGAGCGGCGCGAACGTCATCCTGTTCGCCGCGGCCGTTGTCGTGAACGCCTTCGCTCAGGCCCGTTCCGCGAAAGTTGAAGCGCAGCACCGGCAGTCCGAGGCTCTGCAGGGCCTTCATGGCGTGGTAGACGACCTTGTTGTGGAGGGTGCCGCCGCCGAGGGGATGGGGATGACAGACCAGCGCGGCGAAGGGGGCCGTCGGCATCCCGGGATTCAGAAGCGCTTCCAGCCGGCCCGCCGGACCGCGGAGATCGTCCACAGTGCGGAGTATGGCGGAGCCCACATGCGATTGCGTCATCGTTCTTCATTGTACGAACAGAGCTTGTGCGAGGAGGACTCGGGGTATTCTGGCTGAGCATGCCTGTCGATCCGATTCAGCTCACCCGCCGCCTCATCGATATCGAGTCCATTACCTACAACGAGGGCGCGGTGGGCGCATTTCTGGCGGAGTTTCTCGCCACGCAGGGCTATGCAGTGGAAAAGATGCCGGTGGAGCAGCATCCGGAAAGCCGCGCCTCCAGCGAGCGCCTGGACGTCTACGCCTGCGCTCCCGGACAGACGCCTGCCGTCGTGTTTTCCACGCACATGGACACGGTTCCGCCGTTCATCTCCTCCAGCGAGGATGAAGAATACATCTATGGGCGCGGGGCCTGCGACGCCAAGGGCATCATTGCCGCACAGGTAGCCGCTGCAGAACGGCTTCGCGATCAGGGAGTGCACGCGGGGTTGCTGTTTGTCTCGGGCGAGGAGCGCGATTCCGCGGGAGCCAAAGCGGCCAACCTGCAGCCGCGGGGCAGCCGCTTCCTGATCAATGGCGAGCCGACCGACAACCGCATGGCTCTGGCCTCCAAGGGGGCCCTGCGCGCCGTGGTTCGGGCTACCGGCAAAATGGCGCACTCCGCCTACCCTGAGCTGGGGGAGAGCGCGACGCACAAGCTCATCGAAGCTCTGCATCGCATTCTGGAAATTCCCCTGCCGACGCTGGAAGGTATCGGCCCCAGCACGCTGAACGTGGGCATGATCAGCGGCGGTTACGCGCCCAATGTGATTGCCGATCGCGCCGAAGCGCAGGTGATGGTGCGACTGGTTGGGCCGGCAGAGGAAACCCGGCGCGCCATTGAAAAGGCCGCCGAGGGTCTGGCATCGGTCGACTTCACGCTGGAGATCCCTTTCCGCCGGCTGCGCTCCCTGCCGGGATTGCCGACGATGATCGCCGCTTTTACGACCGATATCCCCTGGCTCAGCAACTGGGGGGAACCGATCCTGCTCGGGCCTGGATCGATCCACGTGGCGCACACGCCGTACGAGAAGCTTGCGAAGAAGGAACTGCGGGAGGCGATCGACCTGTACGTGGAGGTTGCGCAGCGCCTGATGAACGAAGCCCGCTGAGGCAGGACCGATTCGACAGAATCCACCCCAATGCTCCAGGCTGGAAGTATGGCTGAATCCACCAGCACCGCTGTGCCCACCCGCAACGCCCTCGACCAGGCTTCGTCTTCCTATCTGCGGTCCGCTATGCATCAGCCGGTGTATTGGCAGGAGTGGGGCGAGGCGGCCTTTGCGCTGGCCGCGCAGCTCGACAAGCCCATCCTCCTCGATGTGGGGGCAGTCTGGTGCCACTGGTGCCACGTCATGGATCGGGAATCGTACGAGGACCCCACCCTGGCGCAGACGATCAACGAGCATTTTGTCGCGATCAAGGTCGATCGCGATGAGCGCCCCGACGTGGATGCCCGCTATCAGGCCGCCGCCCAGGCCATTGCCGGCCAGGGCGGCTGGCCCCTCACGGCGATCCTGACGCCGGATGGACGGCCTTTTTTTGCCGGGACCTACTTCCCGCGTGAAGACCGCTATGGCCGACCGGGATTTGAGAAGGTGCTGCTCACTCTGGCGAATGCATGGAAGACGCAGCACGCCGAGGTTCTGGAGTCAGCTTCCAGTGTGATCGCTGCCATCGAGCATGGCGAGACCTTCTCCGCGCGGAGTGAGACGCTGTCGCTGGAAATCGTGGACAAACTCGTGGCCAGCGCGATCGGCCAGTTCGATCCGCGCCACGGCGGTTTTGGATCGCAGCCAAAATTTCCGCACCCAGGGGTCCTGGACCTGCTGCTCGACGTAGCGGCACGTACCGGCAACGAAGCTGCCAGGGAAGCGGCCACCGTGACACTCAAAAAGATGGCCAGCGGCGGCGTTTATGATCAGCTGGCCGGCGGCTTCCATCGTTATTCGGTTGACGAGCGCTGGGTGGTGCCGCATTTCGAAAAGATGCTCTACGACAACGCGGGCCTGCTCGCCAACTATGTCCACGCCTTTCAAAGCTTCGTCGAGCCGGAGTTCGCCGCGACCGCACGCGACATCCTGCGCTGGATGAATGAAGTTCTCAGCGATCAGGAACAGGGCGGGTTCTACGCTTCGCAGGACGCCGATATTTCTCTGGACGATGACGGAGACTACTTCACCTGGACTCGTGAAGAAGCCGCGGCGGTCCTCACGCCAGAAGAAATGTCCGTGGCTGAGCTTTATTACGACATTGGGGCTCTGGGCGACATGCACCACAACCCCCAAAAGAATGTGCTCCACCGGAACTTCACTACCGAGGAGGTCGCGCAGAAGCTGGGGCGCGAACTCGCGTCCGCCGAACGCGACCTGGCCTCGGCGAAGGGGAAGCTTCATGCCGCGCGCCTGCAGCGGCCGACGCCTTTCGTGGACAGGACGATCTACACGGGCTGGAACGCGATGGCGATTTCAGCGTATCTCGATGCGGCGCGCATCCTCGATCTGGAAGCACCGCGGACGTTCGCCCTGCGCACTCTCGACCGCATCCTGCGTGAAGGCTGGAATTCCACAGACGGGCTCGCGCATGTGATCGCGTACCCCGATCAGCCCGGAACGGCCAGGTGGATCGCCGGCGTTCTGGACGACTATGCGCTGGTGGCGCAGGCCTGCGTCGACGCATGGGAATCCACAGGTGAGCTTCGCTATTACGAATCAGCAATGGAGATCGCTGAATCTCTGGTGAAGCGTTTCCACGACGGCGATGGCGGCGGCTTCTTCGATACGGAGAAAGACGGCGGAG
This sequence comes from Acidobacteriaceae bacterium, assembly GCA_036489655.1. Classification (GTDB taxonomy): domain Bacteria; phylum Acidobacteriota; class Terriglobia; order Terriglobales; family Acidobacteriaceae; genus Palsa-343. The sequence goes on from DASXFH010000228.1 coordinate 21,739, forward strand.
ACAAGCTCGGGGCTCTTGCGGCCCGGCGCAAGCCCATGCAGGATTCCCCCACGCCGGCTGGGAACGCCACGGCGGCCAGCGCTCTGCTGCGTCTGCACGCCCTCAGCGGGCGTGAGGATCTTCGCTCCGTCGCCCAGGAGACGCTTGCTGCGTTTGCCGGCGTCATCGAGCACTACGGTTTGTACGCGGGCAGCTATGGCCTGGCGCTGGAGCGGTTGCTTCTGCCGCCCATCCAGGCGGTGATCGTTGGACAGGGACTGGCCACCCGGCAACTGGCCGCCGTTGCGAACGCCCGCTACGCCGTCAACAAGGCCGTCATCCTGCTCCGTCCCGAGCAGGTCACGGCCGAGAATCTCCCGCCGCTTCTTGCCGAAACGCTTCCACAGCTGCCAGGTCTCGATCGATCCTCCGGCCAGGCGCGCGCCCTGGTGTGTCGCGGAACCACATGTCTGCCTCCCGCCACTACGCCGGAAGCGCTGATCGAGCAGATCAACGCGGCCGTCTGAGCCTTCCGGCGGTAACGGAACGCGGTCGCCGATCGCTGTTGACGGCCGCGTATTCCTGCTATGCTGCATGGGAATCAATCGATCCGGAGACATCGTTATGGCGAAGAGCGTCAATAAAGTGATTCTGGTGGGGAACGTCGGGAAGGACCCGGAAATCAAGGTTGCCGGCAGCGGGGCGTCGGTCGCCACCTTCTCCCTGGCTACGAGCGATCGCACCAAAGACCAGCAAGGCAACTGGACGGATCGCACGGAGTGGCACAACCTGGTGGCCTTTCAGCGCACCGCCGAAATCATTCGGGACTACGTGAAGAAGGGCGCAAAGCTCTACGTTGAAGGGCGCATCCAGACTCGCTCCTGGGACGACAAGGAAAGTGGTCAGAAAAAATATCGGACCGAGATCATCGTGAACGACCTGGTGCTGCTCTCCGGCCGGGGTGAGGGCGATTCCGGCGGGTCCTCCCGTGGCAGTTCCTACGATCAGCGCCAGCCGGCGGGCACCGACGATCTGGCGCACTCTGCCGAGATTACCGACGACGACATCCCCTTCTGACAACGGCAGACCCTGGGCTGGGAGCGCTGCTGTGGGCTGCTTTTTTCTTTCGTCGTTTGCAGGGGCCAGTCGCGACGGCCCACCCAGGATAAAGCTGAGCTCTCCTGGCCTGCGGGCCGCCTGATTGTCCCCTAAGCTGCTGTCCCGTCTGGTCCTGCGGTCGGCGCCGCAGGGACGACAGAATCGATGCAGGCGGAAAGACAGAACCGCTCCATCCCTGCGAGCCGGGCTCTGGCTGAGGCTTTATGTCCAGGCAGCAAACACCCCCAATCCTTATTTCCCCATCCAAAGGGTAGGAGATGTCACATGGTGGCTGTCGCTGGGATCGTCATCCTTTTGTTGCTGGTGGGCTTGTTCTTCCTTTTTCGGGCCATGGGCGCCATGGGGCAAAAGCCATCCGCTCGTGAGCGGATGCGGCATTCAAGCCGCGAAACACATTCGGGGGGACCTCGGGCTTCAGGCCTGGACTGATGGGCCCGGGGTCAGATTTTTCCTCCTGAACGGATCGGGATCAGAGATCAGCGCTAACCGTGGAGCCGTGGCTTGTTACACTTCCGGCACACGGCCGAGGAGAGAGTCACGCCTCGCCTGCGGAACGCATGACGCTTACCCTGTCCGTTGCGATCATCACTAAAAACGAAGAAGCTAACCTTGCCCGCACCCTGGAGAGCGTTCGCTGGGCGGATGAGATCGTGGTGGTCGACTGTGGCTCGACCGACCGAACGGCGGAGATCGCCGGCTCCTTCGGCGCAAAATTTTTCGTCGAGGAGTGGAAGGGCTTCGGCGCGCAGAAGAACTCTGCCATCGCGAAGTGCTCAAGCGACTGGATCCTGGCTCTGGATGCCGATGAGGAGATCAGTCCGGAACTCGCCGAAGAGATACGAGGGATGCTGAGCGGCTCGCCGGCACACGAAGCGTACTTTTTGCCGCGCAGGAACTTCTTCCTCGGGCGCTGGGTCCGCCACGGCGGGTATTATCCCGACAGGAAGCTGCGGCTCTTTCAAAAAGCGAGTTGCCGTTTTGAAGAAAGCGTCGTCCATGAGACGGTTCGCCCCAAAGGTACGGCGGGCCAGCTGCGCGGCGACCTCCTGCACCACGCCTACCCCACTTTGGATTCCTACATCGAACACATGAATCGCTACAGCGCGCTGGGCGCAACCCAGGTCGTCGCGCGCGGAAAAATCAGCCGGAGCCTGGCCGCATTCCTGTGGAACGTCTTCATCGTCCCGGTCGCCACGTTCAAGTACAACTACTTTTTCCGCCTGGGTTTTATGGACGGCCGCGAAGGGTTCCTGTTGCACCTCTACCACTCCTGTTACGTGAGCTGGAAGTACGCCAAGGCGTGGGAGAAGGCGCGCCGCTCCTGACAGGCGCATCGTTTGCCACGTCTCCGTTCCGTCGCCTATCCTGAGCGCGGGTGGACCATGCCGGAAAAGCCGTCTGACCTTCGGGATGCTGTGCATGCGGATCTGACCGAGAACCGCCATCCCTCTGAGGACGAGATGTGCTGGGCGGAGCAGACCCTGGCCCCGGCGCTCGCGAAGAACCTCGAGCATCCCATCGGCGCGCCCACCGGCACCAATCGCGATGAAGCCGGCCAGGCACGCTTCACCACCATTTCCGGCGCGCCCGTGAGGCGCCTCTATACGCAAGCCGACCTCCCCGGGGACTGGACCCTGAATCAGGACGCGCACCTGGGCCAGCCCGGCCAGCCGCCCTACACGCGAGGCATTCATCCCACCGGCTATCGCGGCCGCCTGTGGACGATGCGCCAGTTCTCCGGGTTCGCCTCTCCGGAAGAGACCAACCGCCGTTACAAATACCTCCTCGAAGGAGGCGCAAACGGGCTTTCCGTCGCCTTCGACCTGCCCACCCTGATGGGCTGCGACTCCGACGATCCGCGCAGCGAAGGCGAAGTTGGCAAATGCGGCGTTGCCATCGACTCCCTCGAAGACATGGAGACGCTCTTCTCCGGTATTCGCCTCGATGGTACGACCGTCTCGATGACCATCAATTCGCCCGCCAGCATCCTCTGGGCCATGTATCTGGTCGTAGCCGAAAAGCAGGGCGCTGACTGGAGCAGGGTCTCCGGCACGCTGCAGAACGACATCCTGAAGGAGTACATCGCGCAAAAGGAGTATCTCTACCCGCCCGAGCCGTCGATGCGCCTGGTGGTCGACACCCTGGAGTTCGGCGCGCGCCACACTCCGAAATTCAACCCCATCTCCATCTCCGGCTATCACATTCGCGAGGCCGGCTCCACGGCTCTGCAGGAGCTCGCCTTCACCCTCTACGACGGAATCGATTACATCGAGTGGACCCTGCGCCGTGGGCTGGCCATCGATGACTTTGCGCCGCGCCTGAGCTTCTTCTTCAATTCGCACAACGACTTCTTCGAGGAGATTGCCAAATTCCGCGCCGCCCGCAAGATCTGGTACCGGGTGATGACCGAGCGCTTCCACGCGCAGAATCCGCGGTCCACCTGGATGCGTTTTCATACCCAGACCGCCGGCGTCTCCCTCACCGCTCAGCAGCCGAAGAACAACATCGCGCGGGTCGCATTGCAGGCCCTGGCCGCGGTTCTGGGAGGAACCCAGTCGCTGCATACCGACGGGTTCGACGAAGCTCTCGCATTGCCCACGGAAGATGCCGTGCGCATCGCCCTCCGCACCCAGCAGATTCTGGCGTACGAGTCCGGGGTAGCCAATGTCATCGATCCGCTGGGCGGATCGTATTTCCTCGAGAACCTCACCCTCGAGATGGAGCAGGGAGCCTTCGCCTTCTTTGAGAAGGTGGACGCCATGGGCGGTATGGTCAAAGCCATTGAGGCCGGCTATCCGCAAAAGGAGATCGCCGAGGCCAGTTATGCGTATCAGCGCGCCGTGGAGGCCGGCGAGAAAATCATCGTGGGCGTCAATCGGCACGCGGTCGGCGAACCGCCGCCAGCCATTCTCTATATCGACGAGACGGTTCGCGCAGCGCAAACCGCAAAGCTGAAAAAACTCCGCGCAGAGCGCTCCAGCGAGGCTGTCCAGCGCGCGCTGGATGCATTGAAGCAAGCGGCCCGGACCCAGCCGGAAGCTCGCCGCGACGGCCTTTCCGCCGCGAATACCATGCCGTTCATCCTCGACTGCGTGCGGGCTTACGCCACCCTGGGAGAGATTTGCGGCGCCCTTTCCCAGGTCTACGGCGGATGGGAAGAGGCCTGATCGCATGGAATCTGATATCGTTCGGGTAACGAACCTTTCTACTCAATGACGCAGGGCAAGGAATCGACAACAGAACCACGAACTCTGAACCTCCGGCAGCTCGCCGAGCATCTTGAGCTCTCCCAAACCACCGTTTCTCTGGTTCTGAACAATTCACCCGCAGGGCGCTCGATCCCCCAGCACACGCGCGATCGCGTGCTCGAAGCGGCGCGGCGCTTCCATTACCGCCCGAATTACTTTGCCAAGTCGCTCCGCAACAGCCGCAGTATGTCGGTGGGTGTCATCGTGCCCGACCTCAGCGACGGCTACTTCCCCGTGGTGATGAACGCGATCGAGAAGCACCTGTTGAAGGCTCACTACTTCTACGTCACCCTAAGCCATTACAGGCGCCCGGAGCTGGTCGAAGAGTACTGCCTTCGCCTGCTGGAGCGTTCCGTTGACGGGCTGCTCCTCCTGGACACATCGGCCAAAGTCAGCCTGCCCATTCCCGCGGTTGCCGTTTCCTCCCATAACCCGGCCCCCGGTATCGTGAATGTGGTTCTTGATCACGACTGCGCGGCGCGGCTGGCTCTGACCCATTTGCGCGAACTCGGCCATGAGCGGATTGCCTTCATGCGCGGCGCCCCCGGCATCACCGACGCGAAATACCGCTGGGAGAGCATCGTCAAAGTAGCCGGGGAGATGGGAATCTGCGTGCGTCCTGAACTCACCGTCCAGCTCCGCGAAGTGACGCAGTCGCCCGAGGCCGGCTACAAGCATACCCGGGAGCTGCTCGAGAAGACCCGCGACTTCACCGCCATCTTCTGCTTTAACGACATATCGGCCATCGGCGCCATTCGCGCCGTCCGCGACATCGGCATGCGCATCCCCGGCGATATTTCGGTCATCGGTTTCGACGACATCATCACAGCCGCTTATTACGAACCGCCCCTCACCACGGTCAAGCAGCCGCTGCGCGAAATGGGAACCCGCGCTGCTCAGGTCCTGCTGGGCCGTATCGCCCAGTCCGACAAGGAATGCCCTCCCGAGATCGTGATGGAGCCCGAGCTGATCGTGCGCGATTCAACCGGTCCGGCGCCTGCACGCGATCGCCACCGCGCCGGCTGAGGCCCAGTCCCCTGGGCTCTGGTTGCGCCGGTCCGCCCCGGGACCGGCAAATGCACTAGAATGCATCTGGCGTGCACACTGTCAAGGCGATTTATCCCGGCAGCTTCGATCCGGTGACCAACGGCCACCTCGACCTCATCGCCCGTGCCGCGAAGATGTTCGACCATCTGGTCGTGGCCATCCTTCGCAACTCCGCCAAGAACCCCCTGTTCACCGTTGAGGAGCGCGTATCCATGCTGTCGGAGGGCACCGCGGAGTTTGGGAATGTCTCCGTCTCCACCTTTGACGGTCTGCTCGTCGACTTTGCCCGCGAGGAGCGCGCCCATGCGGTGGTTCGTGGTATTCGCGCCATCAGCGACTACGAATACGAGCTGCAGATGGCTTTGATGAACCGGCGTCTGGCGCCCGATGTCGAAACCATCTTCCTCATGCCCGATGCCAAGTACTCCTTTGTCAGCTCTCGCCTGGTCAAGGAAGTTTTCCAGCTCGGTGGCTCGGTCGAGGGCCTCGTTCCCAAATTCGTGATCGAACGCATGAAGGACAAGAGCCGCCACTAGCCTGCGCCGTGGCATTCCCCAATCATTTTCCGCGCCCCACCCGCTTCATCTCCTGGAATGCCGCCAGGGCAGCCTGTCGAGCCTCTGCATGATCCACTATCGGCCGCGGATAGGTGTTTCCCATCTGCACTCCAGCGGCGGCCAGCATCGCTGGCGGTGCCTCCCATGGCTTGTGAATCCACTCATCCGGCAGTGCCGCCAGCTCAGGAACCCAGCGCCGCACATACACTCCGTGCGGATCGAACTTCTCTCCCTGCGCCACCGGATTCAAGATCCGGAAGTACGGCGCCGCATCCACGCCGCAACCCGCCACCCACTGCCAGCCCATCGTATTGTTCGCCAGATCCGCATCCACCAGCGTGTCCAGAAACCACGCAGCGCCCTGCTGCCAGGGGATCAGCAGATGTTTGACCAGAAATGAGGCCGCTACCAGCCGCGCGCGGTTGTGCATCCACCCCGTCGTCCAGAGCTGGCGCATGGCCGCATCCACCAGCGGATACCCCGTTTGACCTTTCTGCCAGGTGCGCAGCCGCCGGGTATTGCGGCGCCACGGAAAATTCTGAAATTCTGCCTGGAACGGCTCGCGGATTGTCTCCGGAGTCTCCACCAGGAGGTGGTATGCGAATTCCCGCCACGCCAGTTGCCGCAGGTACGGCTCCGCTCCTGGACGGTCCGCCACTGCATGCCAAATCTGAATCGGACTGATCTCCCCAAAATGCAGATGCGGCGACAGCCTCGAGGTCCCCTCCACATCGGTGCGATTGCGATCTTCGCCGTAGCGGAGCACAGACCGTATCGCAAATGAATGCAGGCGCTTCTGCGCTGCCTCCTCGCCCGGTGTCCACGCGGCGCGGATGCCCGTGGCCCAGTCGACCCTCGGCTCCAGCCCGAGATCCGCAACCTTCAGCGATTGCGGCCATGTACGCGGAGCCGAAATCGTTCTCGGCCGCCGCTCCGGTTTGCGCAAAGTGCCGCGTTGATTCGACAGTGCTCGCCAGAACGGCGTAAAGACTCTGAATGAGCCTCCCGCAGCCGTCAGGATGGCTCCTGGCTCAAACAGCAGACTTCCGTTGAAGCTCTCGATGGAAACACCCTTTGCCCGCAGCCGCGCCTCCAGAGCCGGTTCTGCCGCCAGCGCCCTGGGCTCGTATATGCGATTGCAGAAGATGTGCCGGGCTCGGGTCTCCGCCGCCAATTGAAGCAGCGTTTCCGCGGCCGGCCCGCTGCGCACGATCAGCCGCGATCCCCGCGCGCGCAACGATCGCTCCAGAGCCACCAGCGACTGGTGCAGCCACCACCCCGACGACGCGCCCGGTGCCTCATCGCCGTCCTCCGGAGTCCACAGGAAGACCGGCACCACCGGCAGCCCGCTTGCTGCCGCCGCGTGGAGTGCGGCATGATCGCTCAGTCGCAGATCCCGCCGGAACCAAAGCAGCACACTCTGTCTTCGGATCAACGCGCAGCCACCTGCACCAGGCCAGTTAAGCGATCATCTTCTCACGACCGCTGTGCCTGGGCCATGCGCCGATGCTCGTGGTTTTCGTTTCCCGCCGCAGCACTTTCCTGCGAGATTGCAGGCCGTGGCGCCACCTGCAGTTCAGGGCCGCCGCCCTCCTGCTCTCCCTGCCGCAGCATCGTCTCCATCTCGCCACGGTATCGCGGCAAACTTCCCGGGTAATTCTTCTGCAGCCAGACAATCAGCCCCTCGCGGACCACGCAGCGCAGGTCGAACGCATCGCCGGAATTCCTGGCATCCATCAGGGCGCGCACCTGCATGGTGTGCTCGGAAGCGTCCGTCACCTGCAGCACGCACACCTGGCCTTTCCACTTCTGTGACGATTCACAGATCCTCTTCAGTTCCGCCCGCATCTCCTCCAGCGGCACCGTGTAATCGACGTACAGGATCGTATTGCCAAGCAGGTCGGCACTGTTCCGTGTCCAGTTCTGGAATGCGTTCTCGAGAAAATACGACAGCGGGATCACCAGCCGGCGCAGGTCCCAGATGCGCACCACCACATACATCATGCCGATTTCTTCGATCCAGCCCCACTCGTTGTCGATGACCACCGCGTCCTCAATGCGGAACGGTTGTGCAAAGGCGATCTGCACCCCGGCCACCAGGTTTGACAGCGTGTCTTTCATGGCCATGCCGACCACCAGACTGGCCAGGCCAGCCGAGGCCAGGATGCTGACCCCGATGTGCTTGATGGCAGGAAAGGTCATCAGCATGATCGATGCCGTCACGATTACAACCAGCACCACGGTGATGCGGTGCAGCATGTCAAACTGCGTCTGCAGCCGTCGCGCCGTCAGGTTATCGGACACGTCGATCCGGTAGCGCCCGGCAACCACGTCCCGCGCCACGTCGACAAAGAGAATCACCAGCCATGCTGTCGCGGCGATCAGCCCCAGGCCGGTAATGTGTTCCAGCGCCGACTTCAGCACCTGGGGCAGTTCAAGTCCCGGCAGGATGCAAAGCATCGCCAGCAGAGGGAAAATCCACCGCGTAGGGCCCTCGCCGTGCCGAACCAGGGACTCCCCAATGATCTTCCCGCGGCGCCGCGTGAAACGGCGCATGAGCCACAGGAGAACAAGGCGCGCTGCCAGAGCAGCCGCGACGCCACCCGCCAGGATTCCGGCGGACCAAAGCAAAATATGCCAGTTGTTTTCCACGAACTGAATCATGCCGTTCCTCAGTTCTGTGGGATGCATCGGTTCCTGCCGCGGGTCGCGCCAGGCCACTCATTCTCTCGGTTTCAGTCGAGCTTAACCTGCCCGTATTCCAGCAGCGTCACCAGCACCACGCCTCCGCAAATATTGCCCAGCGTAGCGGCCAGAAGCCATCGAAAATAGTGGCCGACGGGCACGCTGTGCGCCAGAACCGCGGAAAGGATCTCTCCGCTGGTCGCGATGCAGTGTGCAAAATGGCCCATCCCGACAACGAAAGTGAGAGCCCAGATGATCGCCACCGAGCCGGTGATGGAATGGCTGCCGCTGACCAGCCAGGCCACCATGGCAATGATCCATCCGCCGACCACGCCGGTCCAGAAAATGTGGCGCATGTCGGGACTGGCGGCCTGCGTGCCCATCACCACCAGCGCGTGCAGGATGGGCGGCTGCAGCGCCCGGGTCCGCGCCGCCAGCAGTGCGAACAGTAAGGCTCCAGCCACATTCGACGGGAACACGATCGCCCACAGGCGTGCCGTCCGTCCCCAATAGCGCCGCTCTGCCAGAATCAGCGCAACCGGGTACAGCGTGTTTTCCGTGAACAACTGCCCCCGGCCCAGAATCACCGCCATAAACCCCATGGGGTAGAAGAGCTGCGCTACGAACTGCGACCAGGGCGCGGGTCCGAGCAGCGCGCTGACGACCGAGACGCTGAGCCCGGTCAGACCCATGGTCAGCCCGCCGACAATGCCGGAGACGGCCAGCGCCTTCGCCGGGCGCTGCAGCTCGCGGCGCGCATTGCGCGACACCTGCTCATAAATCTCATTCGCCGTCGGCCGGTCCAGATCGCGCTGCTTCGATTGCGGAGGCGCGTCCTTTACTTCCGATTCGATTTTGATGTCGCGCAGCGGCATGCGTGCCTTGGAGTGTCGCCGCCTTCCCCGGGTTGGATGGGACCGCGCCGATTCTGCCGCTCGCGCCCGGCCCTTCCCGACCCTCCGGAAACGCCGGCCACGTGATAGCCTTGGCCTTCCGATTCCACCCTCGGGGTGACCATGAACCATCAGCTGCATTTCGATCTCGCTGCTGCCGCTCGCCGCTCCATGATGGAACATGGCTTCGAGCCGGATTATCCAAAGGCGATCACGGACCAGCTCCAGCAGCTGCGCGAGCATCCGCCCCAGCCGGCTGCCTCCGCGCGCGATCTCCGCGGCCTTCTCTGGTCATCCATCGACAACGACACCTCGCGCGACCTGGATCAGATCGAAGTTGTCGAGTCCACACAGGACGGCGGCGCCCGCGTGCTCATCGGCATCGCGGATGTCGATGCCTTTGTGCCCAAAGGATCGCCCATCGATCAGCACGCCCTGCGCGAAACCACGACCGTCTATACCGGTGTCGAGAATTTCTCTATGCTGCCCGAGGAACTCTCCACTGGCTTAACCTCGCTGCTTGAGAACCAGGAACGCGCAGCCATGGTCGCCGAATTCACTCTGGACGCGCAGGCCCGGATCACCGCCAGCGACATCTATCCCGCTCGCGTGGTCAACCACGCTCAGCTGGCCTATCCTTCCGTGGGTGCATGGCTCGCCGGCCAGGCCCAGGCGCCCCCTAAGGTCACCGCCTCTGCCGATCTGCAAAAGCAGCTTCGCCTGCAGAACGACATTGCGCAGAAATTGCGCAGCCAGCGATCGAATCATGGCGCGCTGAACCTGCAGACCCTGGAAACCCACCCCATCCACCTCAACGACGGGCAGATCGATGTCGAGGCGGAAGTAAAGAACCTGGCAACCCAGCTCATTGAGGACTTCATGATCGCCGCCAATGGCGTCGTTGCCCGCTCCTTCGAGGCAAAAGGTTTCTCGTCCATTCGCCGCATCGTAAAAACGCCGAAACGCTGGGATCGCATCGTCGAAATCGCTCGCCAGATGGGGACACAGCTGCCCCCGGAACCCGATCCAAAGCCGCTGCACGACTTTCTCTGCGAGCAGCAGAAGAAGGATCCCGACCATTTCCCCGACCTCTCGGTGGCCATCGTCAAGCTGCTCGGGCCCGGCGAATATGTGCTCGAGCGCCCCGGCGATCCGCCCCAGGGCCACTTCGGCCTGGCTGTGCAGGACTACACTCACTCCACCGCGCCCAACCGCCGCTATGCCGATCTGGTCAGCCAGCGTCTGCTCAAGGCGATGATCGCGGGCCGCCCGTCGCCCTATTCCGACGACGAGCTGTCCTCGATCGCCGCGCAATGCACCCGCATGGAGGACGCCGAACGCAAAGTCTCGCGCGAAATGCAGAAGCGCATCGCTGCTGTCGCCATGGCCAATCGCGTTGGCCAGTCCTTCGACGCCATCGCCACCGGTGTCAATGATCACGGCTCCTTCGTGCGCACGCTCAATCCGCCCGTCGACGGCATGCTGGTGCGCGGACAAAAGGGCATCGATGTCGGCGACCGGTTGCGGGTCACTCTCGTGCGCACCGATCCCGCCCACGGATACATCGACTTCGCCCGCGCATAATCTAAGAACAGAAGCCGCTTTGCGGCAGCCGCATGCGCGCCAGCCTCGCCACATTCCTCGACGATTTCCGCCGCCACGGCAATGCCACCGCCCTCGTTGCGTATCGCGGCAATCGCCGCATTGCGTCCACGTGGAGTGAGCTGGCCACCCTGGCCGATCGCACCGCCGCTGAGCTCATGCGCCGCCAGATTTCCATGGGGGAGCGCGTCGTCCTTTGGGGTGAGAACGGCCTGGAGTGGATGGGTGCGTTTTTCGGCTGCCTTCAGCGCGGCGTCATCGTCGTGCCGCTCGACCCCGCCGGAGCTCTCGATTTCGCCGAGCGGGTCATCGAGAACACGCGGCCCCAACTGGTGGTTGGCGATCGCGAGCTGCTGGGCGCCTTCACCGGCTCCGTCCCCGCCCTCGCTTTCGAGGACCTGGCGCAGCAACTCCCTCAGCCTTCTCGCGGCGATCTTCGCGACCCCGCTCTCGGCCTCGACACACCGTTTCAGATCCTCTTCACCTCCGGCACCACCGCCGAGCCGAAGGGGATCGTCCACACCCACCGCAACGTTCTCGCCAGTCTCGATCCCATCGAGCGCGAGATGCAGAAATACCTGAAGTACGAGCGGCCGTTTCATCCCATCCGCTTCCTGCACACGCTGCCCCTCAGCCATGTCTTTGGCCAGTTCATGGGCTTGTGGATTCCGCCGTTGCTGGCTGCGGAGGTCCATTTCGAAAACCGTCTTCAGGCCCAGCGCCTCATTGAGACCCTTCACCGCGAACGCATCTCGGTCGTCTGCTCGGTGCCGCGCGTTCTCGATCTTCTGCGTTCACATCTGCTTGCTGTCGACCCCGGCCTGCCGGAGCGCATCCAGGCCGCCGCCGGCCAGAGCGTCTGGAAGCGCTGGTGGCATTTCCGCAGGATTCATCGCATCTTCGGTTACAAATTCTGGGCGTTTGTCTGCGGCGGCGCCTCGCTCTCCTCCGATCTGGAGAATTTCTGGACCACGCTCGGCTTCGCTCTCGTTCAGGGCTACGGCATGACCGAGACCTCCGCCCTCATCACCCTCAATCACCCCTTCAAACCGGGGCAGGGAACCATCGGCAAGGTCCTTCCCGGCCGTGACGTCCGCATCACGGACGAAGGAGAAATTCTTGTCCGCGGCGATATGGTTTCTCGCGCCACCTGGCAGCAGGGAAGTCTCCGCCAGAACGAATCGGAGTGGCTGGCCACCGGCGATCTGGCGCAGCAGGACGAGCACGGCCAGCTCCGCTTCGTCGGCCGCAAGAGCCAGGTCATCGTCACGCCCGCCGGCGTTAACATTCACCCCGAAGACGTCGAAGAAGCCCTCAATGCGCAGCCTGGCATCCAGGCCTCCGTGGTGGTCCCGCTGCTCACTTCTGCCGGCACTGAGCCGGTTGCGGTCCTGCTCTTCCGCGGCCGCCGCGACGAAGCTCAGCAGGCCATCGTCGCCGCCAACCGACAGCTTGCCGAATACCAGCAGATCCATCAGTGGCGGCTCTGGCCGGAGCTCGATCTGCCGCGCACCTCCACCGGCAAAGTCCGCCGACCCAAAGTCACGGAGTGGGTGAACGCGGAGCAGCCGGGCGGACGCAACGCCGCTACTGCCGACCCGCTCCTCTCTCTGGTCCTGTCCATCAGCCACGCCTCCGCCGATCAGGCCGGCGACGAGGCCCGCCTCTCCGAGGACCTGGGCCTCGACAGCCTCGGCCGCGTCCAGCTTCAGTCCGAACTCGAACAGCGACTCGGCCTCACCCTCGACGACACGACCCTGGAGCAGGTTGCCACTCTGGGCGATCTGCGCCGCGCTCTTGGGCTCGATCATGCAGGAACGGTCCCTGAGGAGTTCGCCCCGGAAACCTCGGCCGATCGCTCAGCCACCTCGCCCGCCGCTTCTGCCGAACCTGCTCGCCGGCCTTTGGAAAACGACATCTACCCGCACTGGCCCTGGTGGGGCCCGGTGTGGCTGCTGCGCGCCGCCTACACAGAGCTCATTCAGCAGCCGGTCGTTCGCCTGCTGGGCAAGCCCCGCGTGGAGCGTGCGCCGCACCTGCGCCCGGGCCAGCCCGTTCTCCTGATTGCGAACCACGTCACCGCCTACGACATGCCGCTGGTGCTGTATGGCCTGCCCGGACCGATGCGCCGCCACGTAGCCGCGGCCATGGCCGGCAATATCCTCCGGGACTGGCGCCATATGCGCAACGTGGGCCCCACCCGCAGCTTCCTGTCGCGGATGCTGGACCCTCTGGGCCCGCTCACCTGGTTCCTGGTCACCGCTCTGGTGAACGCTTTTCCGCTGCCGCGCAGCACCGGCTTCCGCCGCTCCTTCCAGCACGCGGGTGAGGCGCTGGACCGCGGCTACAACGTGCTTGTCTTTCCCGAGGGCCACCGCACCGAAACCGGACTCCAGCGCTTCCGCCCCGGCATCGGCATCCTGGTGCGCGAGTCAAAGGCTCCCGTCGTTCCCGTCGCCCTGGCGGGCCTCAGCGAATTGAAGGACAGGGGTAAGGGCTGGTTCCGCTCTGGCGCGCTCACCATCCGCGTCGGCGAGCCCATGCGGTTCAGCCCCTCCGACACACCTGAGCAGATCACACAGCGCCTCTATGACACGCTCAACGGCATGCTGGACCCGAACGGATCTCTCGCAGCCCCACCCCCGGGCCGCTGATCTTCCCTGCCTTCTGCATCTCATGGGCAGGAGAATCGCGCATGAACCCGACCACCGAGAATCAAGAGCATCCGACCGTCACAGAGCATCCTGAACAACGCCGTCAGGAAGAAACGGGGCAGGAAGATGCCAGCGACGCCACCGAAGTGGGTCGTCCGCCATCCCAAACACCCAACCCCAAAAAGCAGGACCATGCCGCGTAAGCACAAATCTGCGGCCGCGCATGGATAGGCGCGGTGTGGATGGCAACAGCGGCACAGCCCTTTCGCTTCTCTGAATCTGCGGAGCGCGATCTAATAGCGCCCGCGACCGCCGCTCTCGCGACGGCCACCGCCACTGTCGCGGCGTGGCGCCCCGCCGGCACCACCCTTTTGCGCCTGATAGCAGTCGCGGCAATACACCGGCCGGTCGCCGCGCGGCTCAAAGGGAACCGTGGTTTGCTGCCCGCATCCTGAGCAGATCACGCTGGTCCCTCGGGATTCCGCCCGCTGGTAGCCGCCTCCGCCTCCGCCGCCCTGCTCGTTCTTCCGCGCCTGCCGGCAGGTCTTGCAGCGCTTCGGGGCCGAATACCCGCGCTCCTGGAAGAACGCCTGGTCTTCGCTTGTAAAGGTAAACTCTCGCCCGCAGTCGCTACAGGTGAGTTGCTGATCTCCAGCCATGGTCGGTCCTCGTTTCTACCGCTTAAGCCATGATCCCTGATTCCGCGGATTCTGTACACCGGCGATTGTCAGCCCCACCCCTTCTGCAGAGAACTCGCCGGTAACAGGCTCATCCCTCTTCGACTTCCCACTCCCTGTCTCCGCCCGGTATCATGTCCTGTTCCCGGAGTGATTTTTCTTTATGGCCTTCCCTTTTAAAGGTGTGGATTTTATCGGTTTTGACAGTCTCCTCAGCGACGACGAGCGCATGGCGCGCGATACAGCCCGACAGTTCATCGAGGATAACCTCGTTCCCATCATCGAGGAATGCAATCGCGAGGGACGCTTCCCCCGCGAACTCGTTCCCCAGATGGGCCAGCTGGGCTTCTTTGGCGCCAACCTGCAGGGCTACGGCTGCGCCGGCATGTCCAACGTCGAGTACGGCCTGGTCATGCAGGAATTTGAGCGCGGCGACTCCGGCGTGCGCAGCTTTGTCAGCGTCCAGTCCGCCCTGGTCATGTACCCCATCTACACTTTTGGCTCCGACGAGCAGAAGGACTTCTGGCTGCCGAAGATGGCCACCGGGGAGAAGCTCGGCGCCTTCGGGCTGACCGAGCCCGACTTCGGCTCCAACCCCGGCGGCATGCGTACCCGCGCCGATCGCCAGGGGGACGAGTACGTCCTCAACGGCGAAAAAATGTGGATCACCTCCGGCAGCATTGCCGATGTCTCCATTGTCTGGGCAAAGACCTACGGCGATGGCGGCGAAGACGGCCTTGTCCGAGGCTTCCTGGTGGAAAACGACCGCCCCGGCTTCAGCGCATGGGATGTCCACGGCAAGTGGTCTCTGCGCGCCTCCGTTACCTCCGGCCTGTCGCTGCAGGATGTCCGCATCCCCGCGTCGAACCTGCTCCCCAAATCCGGCGGCCTCAAATCGCCGCTCATGTGCCTGAACCAGGCCCGCTACGGCATCGCCTGGGGCGGCATCGGCGCTGCTATGTCGTGTTACGACACAGCCCGCCAGTACTCCCTGCTGCGCAAGCAGTTCCGCGACGAGCCTATCGCCAGCCATCAGCTCGTCCAGGAGAAGCTCGCCTGGATGATCAGCGAGATCACCAAAGGCCAGCTTCTCGTGCTGCAGGTTGGCCGCCTCAAGGACCAGGGCAAACTGAGCCATGAGCACATCTCCATGGCCAAGCGCAACAACATCTGGATGGCCCTCGAATGCGCCCGCCTCGCCCGCGACATCCTGGGCGCCAACGGCATTACCGATGACTATCCCGTGATGCGCCACATGATGAACCTGGAATCCGTGAAGACCTACGAAGGGACCCACGACATTCACACTCTCATTATTGGCCAGAGCGTCACCGGCATTCCCGCCTACTAAGGGATTGCCTCCCGTCGCTGAAGCGTTCATCATACGGACACTGGCTGCGAGCCCATAGCACCCGTGGCACTTCTCTGTTGACCGGCAACCGCGGGCCCGCGGCCTTGCAGCAGGGAATTGAGATCGCACCGCAACCCCTGTCCCGGGCTCGCGTCTAACTGTGAAGTGCCCCGGGCGCGACCTCCCCGGAGTGTCTCCGTCGCATGCATCTGCCGAAATTACAACGCGTTCCTGAGCTCGATGCACTGCGAGGGATATTCCTGGCCTGGATGATCCTGGTCCACCTGCCGACGCATTTAAGCGCCTGGGTCGACCAGCCTTTCGGCTTTGTTTCTTCCGCCGAAGGGTTCGTTTTTCTTTCCGCCGTTCTGGTCGGACGCATTTATTACCGGCAGCACATGCTGGACCAGAAGGGCGTCCGCGCTCACCTCTGGCGCCGCTCCCTCAAGCTGTACGCCTACCACATCGCATTGCTGGCCTTTGCCTTCACGGTGCTGGCGGTTTACGCGGTCCACACGCATCGCGCCGCGCTCACCAACCTGCTGAATTTCTACCTGCACCATCCCAAACCGGCTATCGTCGGGTCGATTTTCCTTCTCTATTGCCCGCCCCTGCTCGATGTTCTGCCCCTTTACGTCGCGTTCCTCTTTCTTTCGCCGCTCATCCTTTCCGCCGCTTCGCGCTTCCGCTGGCGAACCGTGCTCGCGGTCAGCATTCTGCTCTGGCTCGGCGCCCAGGTGGGCCTGCGGGATGAATTTCATACGCTCATCGTCCACATCACCCACCTGCACATCCCGCTCCAGGAAACCGGAGCTTTCAACATGTTTGCCTGGCAGGCGGTATGGGTGACCGGGCTTTGGATGGGCTCCGCCTCGGCGCAGGGCAATATTCCTCTGGCTCGGGTGCCGCGCTGGGGCATCGCCCTCAGCGGCGTTCTCTGCGTCTTTTTTGCCATCGTTCGCTTCGGCTGGTTCGGGCCCCATCTGGACTGGCCCGCTCTCGGCCTGTGGGTCGATAAGTGGCAGGAGGGACCGCTGCGGGTCGTTAACCTGGTCGCCTTTGCCATCTTCTTTTTCTGGCTGCGCCGCTGGGTTGTTCTGCTCATCAAGCGCGAGCCTTTCCTGACCCTGGGCAAAGCCTCACTCCAGGTCTTCTGCGCTCACCTCTTCTTCGTCTTCATCGGACTGGCTCTTCTCTACGGAGATATGGAGCAGCTCGGCTGGCCTGCGGCCATTGGTCTCACCGCGGTGACGTTCCTCTCGCTTTTCTGGGTCGCCACTCGCGAGGTGCGCAAACGCCACGCCGCCAAAGCCCGGAAGGCCGCCGCAGGTCCGGGAGACACCACCAGCACGCTCCCCGACCCGTCTCAGCCCTTTCCGCCCGCCAGCGCCGAGCCGATTCCCCCGTCGCTCTCGCCACGAACGGAACCCGCCGAAATCGCTCGCTAGATTTTTGGAGTTGGGTTCCTACACCGCAACCGTGAACGTCTCTTCCGTCCGCGTCACCGCGCGATAAAGGGTATCGCGTTCCACCGGCACCCGCCCCGCTGCCGTAATCAGCCGCATCAGCTCGTCCCGCCGCATCCCTTGCGGTGTCGTTGCCCCGGCATCGTGGTAGATCTTCTCCTCGATCACCGTGCCGTCGATGTCGTCCGCGCCAAAGCGCAGCGCGATCTGCGCGATCTTTGCCGTCATCATCTGCCAGTACGCTTTAATGTGCGGGAAGTTGTCCAGCAGCAGCCGTCCCACCGCGATCTGCCGGATATCGGTCATCCCCGTCGTGCGCGGCAGGTGATCCAGCGGCGTGTTGTCGGGATGAAACGCCAGCGGGATAAACGTCTGGAACCCGTGCGTCTCGTCCTGCAGCGCCCGAAGCTTCAGCAGATGATCGACCCGGTCTTCATCGTTTTCGATGTGCCCGTAGAGCATGGTCGCATTCGACTTCAGCCCCAGCTGATGCGCCGCCCGTGCCGTTTCCAGCCACTCGCCGCCGTCGATCTTGTGGTCGCAGATGATGTGCCGCACACGATCCGCGAAGATCTCCGCTCCGCCGCCTGGCAGCGAATCCACGCCGGCAGCCTTCAGCTTCACCAGCGTCTCGGGGATGGTCAGCTTCGCGCGCTTTGCCAGGAACGCCACCTCTACCATCGTGAAGGCCTTGATGTGCACCTGCGGAAACCGCTGCTTCAGCCCCCGCACCAAATCGAGAAAATACTCGAACGGCAGATCGGGATGCAGCCCGCCCACGATGTGAAACTCCGTTACCGCCTCGCTGTATCCGGAAGCCGCCGTCTCCCAGGCCTGCTCCAGCGCCATCGTGTAGGAGCCCTGCGCGCCCTTCGTCCGTCCGAATGCGCACAGCCGGCACGCCGCTACACACACATTCGTAGGATTGATGTGCCGGTTCACATTGAAGTGCGTCACATCGCCGTGCATCCGCTCGCGCACCGAATTCGCCAGCCAGCCCACCGCCAGAATGTCGCCGGAACCGTACAGGGCCAGCCCTTCTTCGCCGCTCAGGCGCTCGCCCGCGATCACCTTGTCGCCAATGGCCCGCAGCCGCGCGTCGTCAGTCTGAAACGGATGCTCTCTCATCTCTCTCCATGATAATCCAACGGATACGCGGCCTTCTCCTGACACTCAGCGCGCCGCTCCCGGGTGATACCATTCCTTCAGATTCTCTCTGTAACCGCGAAGGCTCCCTGGAAAAAACGATTGCGCCCACGAATCCCATGGCTGGTCGCCCTGCTCCTGTCTTCTCCCCTCAGCTTTCTCCAGGCGGCTCAGACCCCAAAACTGGTGATCTTTCCCAGCGTCAGCGGCTATAACCTCGCTAAGGACAAAGTCACCTTTCCCGCCGGCATGCAGGGTCAGACTGACCTCCTCCTCATTTCCTTTGCGCCCGAACAGCAAAAGGATATCGACTCCTGGCTCCCCGTCGCCCAGGCCCTGCAGCATACGAATTTTCAGTTTCGCTGGTACGAGCTCCCCATCTCAAACAAGGAAAACTTTGTCTTCCGCTGGTGGGAAACTTCCTCCGTCCGAAGCGATCAAACCGATCCGGAAACCTGGCCCTGGGTCGTTCCGCTGTTCGTCGATCGCCACAAATTTCGGCAGGACCTCGCGATTCCCAACCCAAAGCAGGTCGTCGCGCTCTTGGTGAATCGCCAGGGCCGCATCCTCTGGCGTGCCTCCGGCCCCATGACGCTCGACAAGCGAGCCAGCCTCATGGCCGCCGCCGGCCAGCACTAAGCCCTGCTCTTCTTCCTCTTCGCCGCAATCAGCTTCTTCTTCTCCCCGGAACTCAGCGCCAGAACTGCCTTCGTGCGTTTCGGCAGCTTCTCAAAGACAATCGCTCGCGCGGCGCGCAGCAGTTCCTTCAGCTCGCCCGCCGGCAGCGTATTCCAGCGTTCAATTGCCACCCAGTGCGCCCGCGCCAGATACGGAGCCGGGAAAATGCCTTCCCGCTCCACCAGCTCCGCAAACCGCTCCGGTCCTGCCGCGAACGACAGCACGCCGCCATGGTCGGGAGTCAGACTGGCCAGCGCAAACATCTTGCCGCCGATCGCCTTGTCCGCCACCCAGAAGACGAGGTTGTCGCCCCACTGCATTGTCTCCACTACGTCCGGCAGCGACAGGAGAAATGCTCGCAGACTCTCCGCATCCATGCGTTCAGCATAAGCCTGGCTGTGCCGCGTGACCCCAAAGCAAAAGGGGCGAGGACCTTGCCCCGCCCCTCTTGCTGAGCCCTGTGCCCTGTTAAGAAGCCTCTGCCAGATACACCCCAAACCACCGGCGTTCGTCCGTCCAGTCCCGCCGCACCGCAAACCCGGAACGCGCCAGCAGCGAAGTGGCCGAATCTCCCGTGAATTTGTAACTGTTCTCCGTGTGAATGCTTTCCCCCCGCCGGAAGCTCACCGTCAGATCCAGAGCCGGAATCGCAACCTCCTGCGTCACCAGGCTCTCCAGGTGCATCTCCACCCGCGATTCCCGCTCGTTCCATACGGCCCGGTGCCGGAACAGGCCCGGACGGAAGCGAGCCCCCAGCTCTCGCGCAATCCGCACCAGCACGTTCCGATTGAATTCCGCCGTCACGCCTGCCTGGTCGTTATAGGCCCGCAGCAGTGTGGTCCGGTCCTTCACGTGGTCCACGCCCATCAGCAGCAGGTCGCCTGGCGCCAGCCGCCGCCGCAGCTTGCGCAACAGAGCCATCGCTTCCGGTGGATCGAAGTTCCCAATACTCGACCCGATATACAGCACCAGCCGCCGGCATCCTCCTGCCGGAATCGCGGGCAGGTCCCTCGTGTAATCCGCTACCGTGGGTTTTACCAGCACGTTTGGCAGTGTCTCACCAATGCGCAGCCGCGCCTCCTCCAGCGCCGTTTCTGAAATATCAATCGGGACGTATGTGAGGCTTTCCTGCCGCCGCACTGCCGCTCCCAGCAGGACCTCAGTCTTGGCCGCTGTGCCCGCGCCCAGCTCCAGTATCGCCAGTTTCGCAGTTCCTGCGGCCTCCATAATCTCGTCCGCGCGCTCGGAAAAAATGGCGTGCTCGGTCCGCGTCAGATAATACTCGGGCAGCTCGGTGATGGCTTCGAACAGTTCCGATCCGCGCTGGTCGTAAAAGAGCCATGGCGACAGCCGCTTCGGCATGGTGGTCAGGCCGCGATACACCTCCGCCCCCAGGGGCGTGCCGGCCGCCTCCGGCAGGCAGGGAAGGGAAGAAAGAGCATGCATGAAAGGTCGTGCCTCCGCTGTTAGTGGCTGGCCAGGC
>DASXFH010000229.1:0-8987 GCA_036489655.1 Acidobacteriaceae bacterium
TGAAGAAGAACGCCGATGTTGACGAACTCGTTCTTCACCGGATCGGGCACGTACCGCACCAGGGAGAACTCGCAGGGAAGAGGTTCGGTCATTGGATTCCCCCCTGTACGTTATCGGTCCAGTCGGGTGCGGGAAAGCGGCGCCCGGTGGTGGAGGTGGAAGCGCGGTCCCAGTTCGGAAAGGGCTTGCGCGAGGAGTCCCGGAAAGAGGCGATCAGCGGGCGCACCTGGGTGCGGCGCTCGATCAGCTTTTCGATGAGCCGCTCCAATACGCCTGCATCGCCCTCGTACCACTCCGGAGGCACGCCTTCGGCGATTCCCCAGATCCGCTCCGGCGCCAGTTCCTCAATGCGTGTCAGCCACGGTTCGAAATTCTCCCAGCCGGTGACGTCGCCGTACACCAGGTTGCGGGCATAGACGCCGCGCAGGGGCGCATCGACAAAGCGCCAGTCGCCGGCGTTGAAGCAAAAGCCCTGGTCGATGAAGGCGGCGGTGTAGCGCTTCTCGCGCCCTTTGCGATGGAAGAGCGCCTGGCGCCCGTTGGCGTTGCAGGTCCACTTGTCGAGCGCGAGCGCCCCGGCAAACTCGGAGAGGTTGCGGACCTCGGCCAGCTGCGGCTCAGGCAGGTAATCCGCAACGTGGCCGGGCATGAGGCCGCCAACCAGTTGTGAGCCGAACTGCAGGCCGGGGAGGCAGGGCTCGCGGCGGGAGCCCAGATTCATCTCCAGTTCGGGCGTGCGTTCGATGAGCCAGGCCGAGACCTCGATCACATCGCAGGCGGGTACGGTGAGCCCAATGAGCGCCGCCAGGCGCGTGGCCAGCAGCTCATTGGGCAGCACGCGCAGGTGCTGGGGGTTGTTCTGGAACTTCACCACCCAGGCATTGCCGTCCTCGCCGAGCATGAGATGGCTCTGCGCGCCGCCGCGCATCTTCCGAATTTGCTGAATCGCCCGTACCGCCACAGTGTCCCCCATCCTACTGCAGAGTCCTGCCCGTCAGTTGTTCCTGGCGGGTCGCCAGCGCCATGGCCATGGCCATGACGCAGTCGTCGTGTTCGCCGGCCCGCGCCTCCCCGCGTCCGTTGGCCTGGCGGACGAAGTTCCGGCACTCGCGGAGCAGCCGCTCGCTCATGAAGAGAGCCGGTGTTTCCGCCAGCGCGGCATGCAGCGTGGCCAGCATATCCGGGCGCGAGACGCTGGTGGTCAGCCAGCCCGGCTTGCCGCGCTGGTAGTACAGAGGCTCGTATTTCTGAGCCTCCAGCAGGGCCAGCACCGCCGCGCCGTGGTTGTTGCGCTCCACCACCAGCAGCGCGTCGTTATAGGCGCGCGCCAGTTCCACCGCCTTTGGAACCAGATCGGTGGGCGTCAACTGCGTCCGGAGCTCCGCGCACTGCAGGCCGCTCTTCAGCTCGATCACCTGTGCGACGGAGAAGTCGCCTTCGGGCGCGCCGCCGGCCGGATCCACGGCAACGAGATAGTCCATGCCCGGCCGCGGCACCAGCCACGTCCGCAGATCGCCGTCCGTGCTGGCAGTGGTGAGATCGGGCAACTGCCGCAGCCGCTGGTCGATCCCCGGCGCGTGGAAGAAGCAGGAGCCGCTGGCCAGGAAGCAGCTTTCCGGGTCCTCGGCGTACTCCTGCTGCGCCAGTCCGCGGAAGTTCGCGTGGATCTGCCGCCGGTAGCCGATCTGGCCGAGCGAGAGGCGATGCCCCTCCATGAGCTGCCGCTCTTCGTCGGTCAGCGACGACTCTGAAACGGGAGCGGCCGTGTAGGCGTCCTCCAGCCACCAGGGGAAGAAGTGGGGCGTGGTGCCGGTAGCCCCCGCCTCCTGCCATTGCTGCCAGAAGCATCCCGCCGAGCCCATGGGCGTGGATTCCATGGCCAGTTCTCCTTCAGGCGAGAGCGTGGCCAGCAGACCGCAGAGAGTCTCCGCCGGATCGCCCGGCCAGCGGGCCAGCTCGGTGCAGTGCAGATTGCTGATGGTGAGGCCGCGGCCGGCGTTGCGGTCGCCCGCGGTCTCGATGACGTATTCGCTGTCGATGGCGGGAAAGAAAATCCGCCGCGACGAGCGCTTGACCTTCTTCAGCACCGGGCTCTCGGACCACTCCGGCGGCAGCTGGTCCAGAAAGCGATGCACGATGCGGAAGAGCGCCTCCGCGGCTTCCTGAGTGTGCGCCACCTGGACGGTGACGGTGCCGGGACGCAGGAGGGTCTTCAGAAAAAACTGACCCGCGATCCAGGTCGTCACGCCCATTTGTCTGGCCTTGAGCACGATATTCTTCCGTCCCCGATGGATTTGATACTGTTGTTGTGCTTTGTTGGCAGCCAGGGGAATGCAGGTCCCCAGCCGGTTGCGAATGCGGAGGAGCTTTTCCGTAAGAGCGCGGGCCGGTTCAGAGCCGGCGTCGAGATAATCCGCGCGCAAACGGGCGAGATCCTCCTGGGTTCCGTGGCCCAGGTTGATTTTCATGGTTGTCAGTAGGCGTACCAGTTGTAGTCGGGGGCGCACACCAGGGTGCGCTTGCCCGGCGCACTGATGGCCAGGGTTTGGGCGGAAACGCCGTTGTAGTTGATGTTCTGCGAACTGACAGTCTGCAGCGTGACCGTGTTCGCGGAGGTGTCGGACTTGATGATGGTGAACTCCAGTCCCGTGGGCGCAGCCTTGTCCGGGAGCGCGGTGTAACAGCTGGGCAGGGTGATGGTCTGCGCGCCGCTGGCGGCGTTGGCGATCACGTTCTTATTGGCCGCGGTGACTGTCAGCGTCGATGCCGTGTTGATGATGGTGCTCAGTGCGAGGCCGCCACTGGACCGGATCGTTCCCTGATACGTGATGTTGAAGAAGGGATTCGTGCCGGAGAAGTGCGCCTGAAAGGCGTCGCCTTGATAGCCGGTGTACATCTGCGCGGCGTAGGCCGGATAGCTGGCCGCCGATGCAACCGGTGTGGACCACACGCGCGGCACCGCACTGGTGGGATCGTTGACGTTGGCGCCGCCGCTGGAGAAGCCGGTTACGTTGGCATCCTCGAGAGCCTGGTAGTAATTCCCGCAGCCGGTGAGATGGTGCACGCTGGCGTAGGTGGGCGGGTTGCCGGAGGCGCCCGCGTAGGTGATCCAGTTGACGCCCGGCGCCATCCCCAGGCAGCCGACGTCGGCGATGAGCAGGTTATTGGTCACCGCCGGTGCGACATAGGCCAGATTAGCAGCGGGGAAGCTGGTGAGATCGGGCCACTGGATGTGACCGCCGTGAATCTCCACGCCGTTGGCGCCGACGTAGAAGCCGGACACGGCGGGGCTGTCCACATAAGTGTCAGTCCACACGCTGCCCGAGCCGCCGGTATCGTAGATGACGTAGCTGGTGGCGTAGGAAGCATTTGCCGCCGTCCCCGAAGAGGCATTGTTGGCGCAGGGCGCGGTGGTGCAGGTGTAGGGGAAGCCGAATCCATGCACCAGGTAGCCGGTGTTGCCGGTGCCTTCGTTGTCGACGGCCGCGGTCAGCGCGTTGCGCACCGTAATGTTATCCAGCTGGCTGTCCATCGCCGTCTTCTCGAGGTGAACGCCCCAGGCGGGACGGTTCGCCGGCGTGAAGGCCGCGCTGCTGTAGCTGACCGTGACATTGTGCAGCAGGAAATTGGACTGGTGACCCGACGCGGTGTTTTCCTCGCCCAGCACAATGCCATCGGAACTGGTGTCGTTCACGGTGACGTTATCGATCAGCGTGCCCCGGAACCACTGCAGCTCAAATCCATGCGTGGCGTTGCCGCCGGCCAGCAGGTTCAGGTCTTTGAAGGTGCAGCCCTGTGCCTGGGCCGTGTTGCCCAGATAGAAGACGTCGCCGCCCAGAGAAGCCGGAACGGTGAGGGTGGTCGCCACTTGCGGACTGTCCGCAGTGACGGTGGTGCCGCCCGAGCCCAGCAGGCTGACGCAGGCGCTGTTGCTCGGTTCGGTGAGCGTGGCGGTTACGGGATAGGTTCCGGGGCCGAGGCGAACGGTCTGGTTGTGCCCGCTGCTGTTCGCCTGGGCCAGAGCGGCGCTCCATGCGGCGTTCAGCGTGGTGTAGGTGGTTCCGTCCACCGTGACTTCGCCGTTGATGCTGGCGCCGGTGAGGGTGCCCTTAGCGTGAATGGCTCCCGCCACGGAGAGATTGCCGGAGCCGTCAAAATTCGAGGTGGTTCCGTTACAGGTGACCGAAAGGCCCGCACTCGAGGAGCCGGCGAGTTTCACGGCGCAAGCCGGGTTGGCGCCTGCACTGCTGGTGGCCCCGGCCGTCCACGTCCAGGTCTGGGTGGATGGGTTATAGCCAAGAACGTCCTCGGCATTGTTGGAGTTGTTCGCGTTCTGGGCGGTGAGGAAGCTGTAGCTCTGATTCCATAACGAGCAGTACGATCCGCAGCCAACTACAACCGCCCCTGTTTTGTTCTGGGTGCTGAAGGGCGGGAGGAGCATGTACAGGCCGTTCCGAAAGGGACCCTGGAGAACCGCTCCATACGGTGTTCCCATCTGGCCTCGCCCGATGATGTAAGGGGCGGAGAGCGGCGATCCAAAGTAGAGGCTGGGGTCCTGTTCGTTGTTATAGATTGGGCCGCAGTAGTCGTTCGTACCCCAGGCGCCGCTGCAAATCACATCCGTGACTGCTTTCTGTCCTGAGTGTTGCCAGGAGTTGACGACGGCGTTCATCACGTCATCGCCTTTGAAATTGAAGTAATGCTCCTGTTCCACCACGTCGCCTGAGTTGACCCTGCCTGCCCACGGCATGGTCACCAGCGCCGACCCATCCAGTTTGCCGGTAGTGGCGTTGTAGTTTTTGATGCTCTCAGCCATCGGGTAGATGTGGTAGGGATTGCTGGTCACGACCGCCACGGTAGGCGTGCCGGAGATGCCGGAGCCGCCATTGTCCACCGTACACGCCGTTAGTGCCCCTCCGCTCACACCACTGACATGAATAGCGGGAGCCGTGGTGTATGTAATGCCCGATAGGACGAGTTGCGGAGGAAATTGTGTTCCCAGATACCCGGTACCGCCGGTAGCTGTGCAGGACATAACCACTCCACCGGACACAGTCACAGAGGCGCTGCCTCCCGATCCTCCCATCTGGTAGTAGGCGCGGGAGGGGCCATATCCGTTCATGAACACGACTCCGTTTGCCCCCGGATAGATATTCAGAACGTTTCCGACCGAGTTGCTGACGATCGGGAAGACATCTTTAATGCACGCTCCGGCCGTAACCGCATAGTCGGCCCCGCTCCCCATGCCGTTGTAATTGCTGGAGCAGACATCATCCGCGTCCATCTTGAATCCGTAGCCGGTCAGTCCTCCCTGTGCGATAGTCGATCCACTCGCCATCGGATAACTGGCTCGATCAATGACAAGGTGTGTTCCATCGGGTATTGACGTGATATGAAAGCACTGCCACTTGGGGCTTGTGGCATCAAACTCGCAGGCAGCTCCGGCCGTTGAAAATCCCGCGGAGGACGCCACCGACAGGGTGACGTTGCTTTCAGGAAACGGCGTCGGGTTCGCGTTGTTAACTCCGGCTGTCAGCGTGGTTACGCCATTGCTCACACCGAAAGCAGCGTCCCAGTTCGTTCCATTTCCGGACGCGGAGTTACTTAAGGCAGATATATAGCCAACGGCGTAGCTGTTATTCAGGTCGATCCAGGGTAATTCTTCTCCCCAGCCTGTGTCTCCCAGCGTCTGCGTACCGCTCATGGCGCAGGTGACGCCGCAGGACGGAGCACCGATCAGCGTAACCTGAGTTACATCGCCAGGTTCCCCGATGCGGTAGCGCATCTCGGCGCCTTCATTCTGAGACAGGCTTACTCCCACCCCATAGACGTAAAAACCGCCGCCGATAGCATCGCCGGGGCTCCAGTTGTACAGGCGGGCACGCTCAGAATAAGCACTGGCGGGAGAGTAGTTATACTCCGCGAGGTCCAAACCGAACAAACCTGTTTCGTCATTAACGAAATCGCGGGCACCCGACACCTGGCTGGTGACCAGACTCATACCAAGCTGGTGCGGAGAACCTCCCAATCCTGCAGAGAGAAAATCCATTTGAAAAGTAAATGGAGTCCCTATCTGCTGGGCGTTTTGTGGCAGCCCCTGGTTGCAGATGATCTGGGGAGTGGCCCAGCGATGGTCGGTGACACATCCTTTGGGGTCCGTGCTGGTGGGGCCGTTGAGGGTCCAGGCCTTTGCCTCAGTCTGCGCGTAGAGGGCCGGCGCCAGAACCTCACAGGCGTAGCCGTAGGTGAGGCAGTCCTGAAGGGACATGGAGATGCCGTTGTTACTGCCGGAGGCGGACTGCTGCTGGTCGGCATACAGCCGCCCCTCGAACTGCTTCGCGTAAAGACTGGGCACGGTGAGCGGTCCGGTGAGGGCACCGCCGGCCAGAGGCAGTTGTGCGGCGGCCAGCTGATCGGCGTAGTGCTTGGTGGCCGCCTGCGTGCTCGAAGTGGGATCGCCGGGCAGCGTCAGCGGGCCGGTGAGCGAGCCACCGACGATGGGCAGCCAGGATCCGCTCAGCGACGCGATCGCACTGTTCACGAAAGCCTGCGAGACCGGCTGCACGGCCACCGTGGAAGGCTGCAACTGGGCGCGCACCGACGCAACGGCAGCCGTGCCCGAGGACGGCACGACCCAGTATTCCGAGTTCACGGTGCCGTCACTTAAGTGATAGACAGCGGTGTAGTAATTGCCCGAGGGCAGCGATCCCGCATTGGGCGTCAGATTGACGCTGACGAATCCGTCGGCGCCGATGGCGGCACTGGTGTTGCCCGCGGCGATGGCCTGGTTTTGCGGCGTGGTAAAGGCCGGCCAGCTGATCAGGAGCGTGCCGCTGGCCGGGGTGCCGTCAGCACGATAGATTGTGCCCTGGACCGTGGTCGTACTGATTTGCGCGGCCAGGTGCAGGGGAAGCACAGCGGCGAAGGCCAGCATGCCAATCGCCGCAGCCAGGGTCCAAGCGCGGCGACCTGTCTCATTTGCGCAGTCTCTGTTCCGCATAATCCTCATTTCTGTACCGGCCGGTTCCCGCCAGGTTCGACGGGATTCCGCAAGGATGCTATTCCAGCCGGAGAAAGCAAAAGGGGCACCCGGGGGCGCCCCTCTCTTTTTCTTTTTTTACTCTATAAGTTCAGAATACCAAGTTCGAATCGGTTTACTGCCAAATTTTGCCCGCTATTTTGGCTTGTAAGTTATTTGTTATGTGGGACGATGACTTTGGTCATGCGCGACCCCCCCTTGACAAGTTTTCCACATTGGGGCCCAAAACCTCATACTCGCGAAATAGTAACGCCAAACGCTCCAGCGCCGCGCCATAGAAACGGTAGATGGTCCGCTCGCTTTCCCCGGTCAAACGCGCCGCTTCCGAAGGGGTGTAATCCTCAAGAGCGATGTGTGTGACGACGATCTGGGAGAACGGATCCAGTTGCTTCATGCACTTCTCCACGTCGAAGAGGAAGATGAGGGCATTTTCGAAGCTGGGAAGGCGGTGGCTGCTGACGCGCCCTCGCAGGACCTGATTGCCGAGGAAGCACGGGACGCGGCCGACCAGCATCGAGGTCTGCAGGTAACGATGCAGAACCCTGAGAGCCACTTTCCGTCCCTCCGACCGCCCGCCGACAACGGCAAGCCGCGGGGCCGGCGTGGCTGACGCCGCCACTGCCTGAGCGACAGGTAAGACGAGAGGAAGAGCCAGGGCCGCGCTCATGCGCCACCTCGCCTGACGGTACAACGTCTTCTAAGGCCGCGACGCACGCTGCGCCGCGACCGGCCTGAGGGTGGAATAGCCGCCAGCCTTGGCCCACAGCCGGGACAGTAGACCTGCGCACTGTCCTCAGCACGAAACCAAAGCGAGCCGCAGCCCTCACAGACTTTCAAAAATATTCGCAAGTACATCATTTCTTGTCTCCAGAGTTGGAAACCCCACGGAGCTCGCGCTTTGTGGAGCGGGGGAGGAAAGGCTCGGCCGTGGTTCTCTCTCCGGCTTTGGCCTTGATTGGGAAGTCGTAATGGGAAAGCGACGCAGACCTGCATTTGAGCCTCATCCAGCGACGTATTTTGCCCGGGGCCGGAGGCCGGCCTGGCGAGCGAAAGTACTATGTCTGACTGGCGAAAGTAGTCCGACACTAAAGCGATCGGGAGACCCTATCAATCACCGCAGGGTGCGTTTCCCGAGTTGTCGCGGACCTGAGTACTGCAGTGCTTTCTGCTTTCGGGGGAATCTCTGGTTTTGCATTTCTTTCTGCAAAACCTGAGGTAACGGGTCTTTTGCTCACTGAAAATTCGCAAAGATGAAATTCCTCGAGTTACACGAGCGGCTGCGGCTCGAGACGTGGCGCCGCATTGATCAGGGCCTCCTGAGCAGTGCTTTGCTTGCCAGCCGAACGGGTCTGGGCCAGGCCCACATTTCGAACTTCCTGCATCGCCGCCGGCGTCTGAGCATGACGGCCCTGGATCGCATTCTGGAGGCCCACGCGCTCAGCGTCGAAGAACTGGCCCTGAGCGGGACTTCACCGTCTTCACCCCGCGCGCCGGAGGGTGCCTCGCAATCGCGGGACACTGTCCCCATCGTTGCGGTGGCAGCCGCCATCAACGCACCCCATATCCCTTCCCAGGCCGTGCTCGGAACCCTGCAGCTGCCGGAGCACTGGCTGGCGAGCTTTTCCGCGCGACGAACGGCGGGCCGCGCCACCTGGGACCGCTTTGTCGCCGTTCGCGTGACCGCCCCCCAGGCGCTTCCCATGGACCCGGTCCTGCGGACTGGCTCGATCGTGGTGCTGGACCGCCACTACAACTCCCTGGTCGATCGCAAGCCGCCGCACCCTAACCTCTACGGCGTCCGCCTCGGCGCACAGATGGTGTACCGGCATGTCGCGTTCGAGTCGGGCCGGCTGGTGCTGCGCCCGCGCGCCCTGGAATCGCCGCTGGATGTAATCGAACTGGCGCCGCACGAGTCGCCGGCAGATCTGCTGGTCGGCCGGGTCTGCCT
>DASXFH010000337.1:0-5278 GCA_036489655.1 Acidobacteriaceae bacterium
CATTGGCGGGCGGTTGCTCGTAATCACTGCGCAGCCACACGCCTGCGCCTCCAGGACGGGCCAGCCAAAGCCTTCTTCCCGCGATGGAAACAAGAGCGCCAGCGCCCCGGTATAGAGCGCGCGCAGTTCATCATCGCTTACTGGCCCGGCCTCAACTGCGGCACTCCCAAGATGCAGCGACCCGCACAGTGCCTTCAACTCTGGTGTCCACGGTTTGCCCGCCATAATCAGCTTTGTCGATGCGAATTGAGGTTTCTTCCTGATTTCCGCGAAGATCCTTGCCACTCCCGGCCGGTTTTTGTAAAAGCTGTTCCCGCTGACGTGAAAGAAATAGGCTGCATTCGCATCGAGGCCCAACCGCACCAGCACCGCCTCGGTTTCCGGACACCCGGCCCGTTCAAACCTTCGATTCAGCGCATGGTAGATGACCCGAGAGCGCAGGTTTCCTGTCGGGCCCAGATCCAGCAGATCCGCCTCGGTTTTTCTGGAAACACAAATCACCTCGGGGGCGCGCAGCAAGTTCGTCCTGATCCAGCGCTGCTGCCATCGCCCGGTCCTGCGCAATCGGATCCCCGCATAAGTATTTTGCGCGGCCAGGATTGCGATCAGATCGTGACATGTGATGACTTTCGGCTTTCGGCCCGCGCATCGCAGGTACATCGAATTTGAATGGTCGCACACGTGTACCAGATCCGCCTTCCGCACCTTCCACCGCAGAAATGGGGGCGCCAGCAGATATTTGTCAACGTAGCCGGTCCATTTGGCGGTTTCTCCGCGCCAGCGCGACCAGGCTCCAAAGACGGCGGGTGGATGCACGATCTCCACCTCATGCCCGCACTGAACCAGCAACCGCTGCAGCATCTGCGGATACAGCATCATGCTGGGAGACTTGTCTGGAATATAGTTGGCAATCAGCGCGATCCTCATGGTCTCCGCCGTTCGCCGGTTTCCTGCTCCGGCAAGCCAAAGGCACCGCTCCATAACGATGCATGAACGTCGGTCCCATGGCCGCTCGGCGTGGCCTTCAGCCAGCCGCGCTGCGCAATATCCGCATCGCTGCAAATGCACGCATGCGGAGTCGCAATTGCCGGCTTTGGTGAATTGACTTCGGTAACTTCGGGCATTCTGTCAGGACAGCCCCACCCCGACGTCGCGGGTGTGGGATGTGCCGCTGCGCCCGACGCTCAGGTACGTGAATCCCTGCTGTGCCATCACATCGGGATCGTAGAGATTGCGTCCGTCAATCACGATCGGATAGCGCAGCGTATAGTGCAGCCGCTTCAGATCCAGCTGGGCAAACTCCTCCCACTCGTTCAGGATCAGCAGCGCATCCGCATCCTGGGCCGCCGCATAGGCGTCGTCGGCATAGCGCATCTGCGGCCCTGCCGGCAGCACTTCCTTCGCTCTCTCTGCCGCAGCCGGGTCAAACGCCGTCACCGTGGCCCCCTCGTGCAGCAGTTGCCTCACGATATCGACCGCCGGCGATTCCCGGATATCGTCGGTCCCGCCCTTAAACGCCAGCCCCAGCACGGCAAGCTTTTTTCCGCGGAAGGTCCACAGCGCGGAACGTACCTTGTGAAAGAAGCGCCGCCGCTGCTCCGCATTGATCTTTTCCACTTCCCGCAGCAGGCTGAAATCCACGCCCATCTGCTCGGCTACATGCCGGAAGGCCGCCACATCTTTGGGAAAACACGACCCGCCATAGCCAATTCCCGCCTTCAGAAACCGCGGACCGATGCGGCTGTCCAGACCCATGCCGCGGGCTACCTCCTCAACATCGGCGCCCGCTGCCTCGCACAGATTCGCCACCACATTAATGAATGAAATCTTCGTCGCCAGAAACGCATTCGAGGCGTGCTTGATGATCTCCGCCGCCTTCGTCGAGGTCACCTGCAGCGGCGGCGGATCCGCTGCTGTCCTCGCTCCCGGTACCGCCTGCGCCTGCCGATAGTAGCTGCCGGAAACCAGCGGTTCATAAATCAGCCTCAGCAGCTCTTCCGCCCGCCGCGTTTCCGCGCCGATCACGATGCGGTCCGGGTGCAGGAAATCCACTACCGCCGTCCCTTCCCGCAGAAATTCAGGGTTCGACGCCACGTCGAAAAGCTCGCGGGAGACGCCGTTCCGCTCGATCACCCGCCGAATCCATTCGTTGGTGTACACCGGCACCGTGCTCTTTTCCACGATCACCTTGTAGTCGCTGATCGACCGGGCGATTTCACTGGCGACCGCGTCCACATACGACAGATCCGCGCTGCCTGTATGGCTCTGTGGCGTTCCCACGGCAATGAAGATGACCTGCGCCGTCTGCGTCGCCTGGCGAAGATCCGTCGTGAATTCCACCAGATTCGCCCGATGCCGCCCCAGCAGCTCCGGCAGGTACTCCTCGTGGATCGGAACCCCGCCTTCGCACAGCTGGCGAACCCTCGCCTCATCGTTGTCGACGCAGATTACACGATGGCCCATCTCCGCGAGGCACGCCGAAGCCACCAGCCCCACGTAGCCAGACCCAACCACCGCAATGGAAACGCCCTGATTCATTGGCTCCTCAAACTTCTCATCTCATCATGAATGCTGCCCCGGCCCGGGTTTGCCGGACGAAGTGCAACCGGACCCGCCTGCGCAATTCCAGAGACGCAGCACTTCTCCTGGTCTGTCAGTTTAACCCGATCCCTCACGGCACAGGGTTCTGCCGTAATCCGGCCCTCGCGCCGTCCCGTTCCCATGCGCTGATTTACAATGCCCCTGTGATCGCTCTTGCCCGCGCGTGCATGACCGGGATGACCTGGCTCTTCTTCATCGGCATTGCCGGGTCCCTGCTCGTCATCATCATCAGCTTTTCCGAGGACCTGATGGAGCTCATCCGGAAAGATTAGCCTCATGTCCTGTCTGGATCGCCCACCGTGGTAGCCACCCCCCCGCCCGTCGCCGCCCATCCTGTGCGTTCCTCTCTCCGCGTCCCCATCCTGCTGGCCTTCGCCTCCGCGGTCCTGCTCGATTTCTGCTTCCCCGTCGCCGGACCCCTCCCGCCCTGGCGCGGCGTTCTTGCCTGGTTCGCCCTCGTCCCGCTGCTCTGGGCCCTCCTCGCCCCATCCCAGGCGGTTCACCCGCTCTATCTCCGCCGCGCCGCCCTCATCGCCTGGCTCTCCGGACTCCTCTGGTACATCCTTAACTGCTACTGGATCTACCAGACCATGGTTCTCTACGGCCATCTCCCCGCCATTGGCGGTGCGTTCATGGTCTTCGCCTTCTCCGCCATCCTCGGCCTCTACTTCGCCCTCTTCGGATTTGTCCTCGCCCTCGTGCGCCGCCGCCTCGGCCTCATCGCCGCCCTCGTCCTCGCCCCGTTTCTCTGGACCGCCCTCGAGCTCGCCGCCTCTCGCATCACCTCCGTTCCCTGGGACCAGCTCGGCTACGCCCAGGTCGACAACCTCTTCCTCACCCACCTCGCTCCGTGGACCGGCGTCTACGGCCTCTCCTTCGCCCTTGTCGCTGCCAACGCCCTCTTCGCCGCAGCGCTCCTCACCACCGCCCGCATTCGCCTCGCCGCTGCCGTCTCCGGCATCCTCCTGGTCGCCATTCTCCAGCCCGGCTCTTTCATTGACGCCCCGCCCTCACCCACTTCCGCCTGGGCCGTCCTCCTCCAGCCCAACATCAACGTCGCCGCCGAGGACGCCACCTCCTGGCCCGGCCTCCAGTGGAACGGCCAGCTCTCCTGGATCCTTGATCAGGACGCTCACCCCTGCACCCCAGCCTTCACCGGCCTGCCCACCTCCGCCCATCCGCCCACCCAGGCCGCCGACTGCGCGCAGAACACCCCGCCCCCCGGCGTGATCCTCTGGCCGGAAACCGCCTCCTGGTTCCAGAGCGACCAGCCCCGCACCCTCGACGCCCTCCGCACCCTCGCCACCGCCGCTCACGCCCCCCTCATCGTGGGCATGCTCGGCCACGATCCCCAGGGCTTCTACAACTCCGGCGTCTTCGC
Organism: Acidobacteriaceae bacterium; assembly: GCA_036489655.1. Taxonomy (GTDB): domain Bacteria; phylum Acidobacteriota; class Terriglobia; order Terriglobales; family Acidobacteriaceae; genus Palsa-343. The sequence continues at coordinate 3,983 of DASXFH010000337.1, forward strand.
CAACCCCGACGGCTCCGTCCAGGGTCGCTACGACAAGATCCACCTCGTCCCCTTCGGCGAATACATTCCCTTGCGTCAGCTCTTCTTCTTCGCCCCCAAGCTCACCCACCAACTGGAAGACCTCCAGCGCGGTACCTCCCGCTCCGTCTTTCATGCCGACGGCCATACCTTCGGCATCTTCATCTGTTACGAATCCGTCTTCGCCGACGAGGTCCGCCACTTCGCCCTCAACGGCGCCCAGGTCCTCGTCAACATCTCCGACGACGGCTGGTACGGCGACACCTCCGCCCCCTGGCAGCACCTCAACATGACCCGCATGCGCGCCATCGAGAACCATCGCTGGCTCCTGCTCGACACCAACTCCGGCGTCACCACCCTCATCGATCCCCGGGGCCGCGTTACACTCTCCGCCCCCCGCCACACCCTCACCGCCCTCTCCGCCCGCTATGGATACCGCTCCGACCTCACCTTCTATACCCGCCACGGTGACGTATTCGCCTGGCTCTGCGTCCTCCTCACGATCCTGGCCCTCGGCTATAGCCTCACGCGCCGGAAAGCCAGTAGCCCGTAGCCTGTAGCGATCCGTACCTTTGCCAAATAGCCCGGCCGCCGCTGCCTGGACCGCACCGACCCCTCCTCAGATTCGCTCCCGGCTCCGAGCCGCTCGCTACCAGCTACGGGCTACCGGCTACCGGCTGCATGGGCCCATTCGCTAGAATGGACCCATGCTTTCCGATCTTGAGTTCGCCTACGCTCCCGTCCGCGAAAAAGTCCGCGGCCTACGGGAGTATCTTTGACGCCCCCCGTCTCCGCTCCCAGTTAGCCGCCCTCGACGAAAAGCTCTCCGACCCCGGCGTCTGGGCCAATCCCGCTCAGTCTCAGCCGCTCATGCGCGACAAGAAGCGCATCGACGCCCAGCTCTCCGACGACGCCGAGCTCGAGCGCCGTACCGGTGACATCGAAGCGTACTTCGAGTTAGCCCGCGACGCCAAATCCGAATCCGATCAGGAAGTCGCCGCCATCCTCGTCGACCTCGACAAAGAAATCAAAGCCCTCGCCGACGTCACCGAGCGCATGGAAGCCCGCACCATGCTCTCCGGCGAAACCGACGCCCTCAACGCCATCGTCACCGTTCACCCCGGCGCCGGCGGAACGGAGTCCCAGGACTGGGCCGAGATGCTCCTCCGCATGTATCTCCGCTGGGCCGAGCAGCAGGGCTTCAAAACCGAAATGAACGACTATCAGGACGGCGAAGAGGCCGGCATCAAATCCGCCACCTTCACCATCACCGGCGAG
>DASXFH010000340.1:0-3439 GCA_036489655.1 Acidobacteriaceae bacterium
GCCCGAAGGGCTGAACCTGATGGTTTATAACCGCTGCGTCGGCACGCGCTACTGTTCGAACAACTGCCCGTACAAGGTGCGGCGCTTCAACTTCCTGCTCTTCTCGGATTACGAGACGGAGAGCCTGAAGCTGATGCGCAACCCCGATGTCACGGTCCGCAGCCGCGGCGTGATGGAGAAGTGCAGCTACTGTGTGCAGCGCATTGCGGCCGCGAAGATCGAGGCGGACAAGGAGAACCGCGAGATCCGTGACGGCGAGATTGTGACCGCCTGCCAGCAGGCCTGCCCCACGAATGCGATCACCTTCGGCAACATCAACGACAAGAACAGCCGCGTGTCCAAGATCAAGAATCAGCCGCGCAACTATGGCGTTATTGCCGATCTGAACACGCGTCCGCGGACCACTTACATCGCAGAAGTGACCAACCCGAACCAGGCATTGGCAGGCGCGCCGGTGGAACACGCGCCCGAGCACAGCTAGCGAGACACAGAAGACATGGCGACCAGAGATCTATCGACAAACGACCCAATGCTGGACCCGATCACCGGCGAGGTGGTGGTCATTGCACCGGGTCACTCCTTTAAGTCGGTCACGGAGAAGATTTCCCGGATCGTCCTCACCGCGCACACGCCCGTAGGCTGGTTTTTCGGCTTTTTGGTGGCCGGCGGCATCGTCATGCTGCTGCTAACCTGCCTCACCTGGCTCTTTCTGAAGGGTGTGGGCATCTGGGGTCTGGACATCCCGGTCGGCTGGGGTTTCGCCATCGTCAACTTCGTGTGGTGGATCGGTATTGGCCACGCCGGAACGCTGATCTCCGCCATTCTGTTGCTCTTCAAGCAGACCTGGCGCAACTCGATCAACCGCTTCGCGGAGGCGATGACCATCTTCGCCGTGGTCTGCGCCGGCATGTTCCCGCTGATCCATGTCGGCCGTCCATGGCTGGGGTACTGGCTCTTCCCCTATCCCAACTCGATGAGTGTATGGCCGCAGTTCCGGTCGCCGCTGCTGTGGGACGTCTTCGCGGTTTCGACATACGCCACCATCTCAGTTGTCTTCTGGTACATCGGCATGATTCCCGATCTCGGAACCCTGCGCGATCGTGCGAAGACGCCGGTGGCGCAGTACTTCTTCGGCCTGCTGGCGCTGGGCTGGCGTGGATCGGTGCGGCACTGGATGCGTTATGAGACGGCTTCGCTGCTGCTGGCTGGCCTCGCTACGCCGCTTGTGCTCTCGGTGCACACGGTCATCAGTTTCGATTTCGCGGTGGCCATCCTGCCCGGCTGGCATACGACGATCTTCCCGCCCTACTTCGTGGCCGGCGCGGTGTACTCCGGTTTCGCCATGGTGATCACGCTGGCGGTGCCGATCCGCAAGTTCTACCACCTGGAAGACCTGATCACGATCCGGCACATCGACAACATGGGCAAGGTCATGCTCACGACCGGATGGATCGTGGCTTACGGGTACGGCATGGAGCTCTTCATGAGCTGGTTCTCGGCCAACCACTGGGAATATTTCGCATTCTGGAACCGCATGTTCGGACCCCTGGGCTGGAGCTACTGGCTGCTGATCACCTGCAACATCGCGCTGCCGCAGTTCCTGTGGCTGCGCTGGGTGCGCACCAATGTCCCCACCATGTTTGTCATGTCGATTATCGTGAACACGGGCATGTGGCTCGAGCGCTTCGTCATCGTCGTGACCAGCCTCTATCGCGACTACCTGCCGTCCTCCTGGGGCACCTACAAGGCTACCCGCTGGGACTACGGCACCTTTCTCGGCACGCTGGGACTGTTTACATTCCTGTTCTTCCTGTTCATCCGCTTCCTGCCCATGATCCCCATGTCGGAGCTGCGTATTCTGCTGCCCCAGGCCAAGGTGAAGCATTTGCCGGAAGCTGCGCATGAGGCTGGTGACTGATGCCATTTCCTGAGGGTGTCTACGGCCTGCTGGCCGAATTCGATTCCGTTACCTCGCTGACCGCGGCTGCCGCCACTGCCTATAAGGATGGCTGGCGCCGCCTGGACTGCTACACGCCCTATCCCTGCGAAGAGGCGGCTGAGGCCATCGGCTTCCATCGGAATTTTGTTCCTCTGATCACGCTGGTCGGCGGGTTGATGGGCTGTGTTGCGATGTTCCTGCTGGAGACCTGGATCAACCTCTGGGCGTTTCCTCTGAATATTGCCGGCCGCCCCTACTACTCCTGGCCGGCCTTCGTGGTGCCGGCTTACGAGTGGACGATTCTCTGGGCCGGTCTGACGGCAGCCTTCGGCATGCTTGCCATGTGCGGCCTGCCGGCGCCGTATCACCCGCTCTTCAACGCGCCCAACTTCCGGACCGGTGCGTCTTCGGACAAGCTTTTCCTGTGCCTGGAGGCGCGCGATCCAAAGTTTTCTGTCGCCGAGTCGCGAGCCTATCTCGAGGCCATGCATCCGGTTTCGATCGTGGAGGTGGAGTATTAAGCCGAAGAATCCAGCTTCGAATCCAGATCGCCTCCGGAGTGCGCGTACTTCCATGCGCCAAGGCCTCGGCCTGTGTGCCATGGCAGCCGTGGTCCTGATTGCGGGCTGCCGCCAGGACATGCAGGACGAGCCAAAATTCGTTCCCCAGCGCGGGACCTCTTTCTTCCCTGACGGCCGTTCGGCTCGTGCTCAGGTGATGCACACCGTAGCCCGCGGTCAGGAGAACGAAGGCGATTTCTTCCACACTGGACTGCAGGACGGAAAAGAGGTCGATGCGCTTCCGTTCCCAGCGACGATCACCGTACTGGAGCGAGGGCAGGAGGAGTTCAACACCTACTGCACGCCATGTCACTCCCGGGTGGGTAATGGCGCCGGCATGATCGTCGAGCGCGGCTATAAGCCGGCAGGCAACTTCCACGACGCCAAGCGGCTGGCCGAACCCCTGAGCCACTATTTCTACGTCATCTCCAACGGCTACGGCGCGATGCCCGACTACGCTGCGCAGGTACCGGTTGCGGATCGCTGGGCGATCGCTGCGTATATCCGCGCGCTGCAGTTGAGTCAAAATGCGAAGCAGAGTGATGTGCCTGCCGGCATCGGCATCCAGAAGTTGAGCGAAGTGGCGCAACAGGAGGGTCTGCCGGCCAGCTACGCTCAGCCATGGCGGATGCCGGGCACGGCCGTTTACGCGACACCGCCTGGGCCTGGAATGCCCGCGATGGCCCCGGCTGAGAACATCACTACCCCGGATGCGAGCCGGCACCCGGAGATTGAGCTTGAAAACGGGGACAGCCTCAACGTCTCCGGCGTTCCGGCTGCGTCCCCGGCCACGACGCGCCAGCATGTTGTGACCCCAGCCAAAGCAGGCGGAGCGAAGTGAGGTCAGCGCGCATGAGGATAGGAATACGGTGACGAACGGATACAGTTACGCAACGCGAGCCCTGACCGGTGACCTGGCCGCCCCTCCCGCTCTGATGGC
>DASXFH010000368.1:0-4322 GCA_036489655.1 Acidobacteriaceae bacterium
TCCGAGGTCAGCGGCTGCTCCGGTTTCAAGCTGTCCTGCAGCCGTTCCACTGGCATCGTCGCCGGCGTCTGCTGCGCCGTTGCGACCGGCTCCAGCACCGGATTGGACATCGGTATCTTCGAGTTCGGCGGCATGAACTTCTGCGGGAACTTCAAATCCGGCGTCGGCTGGCCCGCCGGCATCGGCGCCGCCAGTTGCGGAGTCACGATCACCATCAACTCCGTATTGCTTCTGCTCCGCTGCATCGATTGGAACAACTTCCCCAGAATCGGCACATCGCCGATAAACGGAACCTTTTCCAGCGTCTCCGTCTCCCGATTGTCCAGCAGTCCGCCGATGGCAAAGCTCTGTCCCTGGGCAAGTTCAACCTCGGATTTCACCGACCGATCCGTAATACCCGGCACTATAAAGCCGGAGATGGTAACGCCATTGGCGTAGTCCAGTGAACTGACCGAAGTGATGATCTGCAGGTGAATGGTATTCCGCGGCGTGATGGTTGGGATGAAGGTGAGAAATACGCCGTACTGCTTGAACTGAATGGTGACGGCGCCGACGCCGCCGACGCTTGCGCCCTGCACGATGGGAACGGGAAACTCGCCGCCCGCCAGGAAGCTCGCCTGCTTGTTGTTCTCGGTGAGCAGGTTCGGTTCGGCCAGCACCTCCAGCATCCCCTTCTGCTCCAGCGCCTCGATCGTCGCGCCCAGATTCAGGTCCGGCCGGAAGATAAAGAGGTTCAGCAGGCTCGAAAGAGTCGCCGTCGCCGCGCTCGCGGGGGTGCCACCACTGGCGGCTGTCGGCAGCGTGATCGACGGCGGTGAGAATTGACCCGTCGTGACGCCCCCGATGGTGTTTGCAGCGCCCAGGCTGAAGATATTCATGCCTAGCTGCTTCTCCGCCGTGCGGTCGATGCTGGCAAACTTCGTCTTCAGCAGGATCTGCGGCTCCGCTGCCGGAACATTGACATACAGCAGGTTCACCACCTTGCCCACCGTCGATGCAATCTGCACCGCACGGTCGGAACCTGCCAGATCCTTCACCGTGCCTCGCAGAAAGATCTGATCACCCTCAGCGCTCACCGCGATGCGCTGATCGGGCAATTCGGTCCGCAGCTGTCGCCGCAGTCCTTCCAGCCGGTCGTTCACCACAGAGTGGCTGGGCCGCACGTTGACATTGAAAAACTGACGCCCGCCGCCCTGTTCCCAGACGATCAGGCTGGTATCGCCAGGAGTACGCCCATTCACCAGTACTTCTGTAGGGCTCACCGCGGTGGCCTCGGCAATATCTCCGAGCCCGGTGGTGATGCGCACAATCTGATCGGCGCAGTCGATGACGACGGACTTGCCGGCAGACACGACCAGGTCGTTGGTCGAGTCCTGACCGGCAATCTGGACGCGCGGCGTCGCGGGGTTTGCATTCTGGTTTGCGGCCTGGCGCAGGTTCTGGGCCAAAAGTGCCGGCCCCGCCATGGCGAAGAGAGACGATGCACAGATACAAGCGATCGTGACACGGGCCTGCGCTCTCACTGTTTGTCCTCGTTTGCTACGAATTTTTCTTCGCTGCGCTTGGAGCCGTTGATCACTTCCACCAGGTAGACCCGCGGAGCCCTTACCGCGCTCTTACGCGGCGCCGTGGCTGGCTGTACCTTCGAGGGCGCGTCTCCGAAGAGACTGGCCATCGTCGTTCCCGGAGGCTTGGAGAAATTTGTGTCCAATGGGTTGCGCAACACCAACTGGATATGGGTCTCGTTGCCCGCCAGACTGAGCAACTCCGCTTCTTCCGGTGTCACCAGAAGATTCACCACCTGCACCTGCTGCGGCTTGCCTTCCGCGTCCTTCGCGATGTCTGTTCCGGCCGACAGCACCTGAATGTTCTGCAGCATGGTGCGGACGCGCGGCACCGAATTCGCATTACTGCCGGGCGGATTGCCCGAGATCAGAACATCCACGTGCATTCCCGGAGTAACAAATCCGGCAACGCCCACCACGTCATTCACCTTTACCGCGCAGGCACGCATGCCCGGACGAATCGTCGCGGCAAGGCCGCCACCCGAGCCCGGCGCAGCCAGACGGTTATCCATCACCGTCTCCCCCTGGTAGAGATCGGAGATGACGCCCCGGCCCACCGCGTCCTGCACCTTCAGAATGGCGCCCGCTGGCGGCACTCCCACCCACGGAGTTGTCGTCAGATCGCTCTCCTTCAGCACGCTTCCCAGCTGGATGTTGGTTTTCGCCACCACTACGGGGGTGGTCCGGTGTTGCGCCGCCGCCATCAGCCGGCCGCCAACCACGCGGTAGACCAGATAGCTGCACAGGGCGGCCGCAACGAATGCGGTCGCAAGTACGGTAAAGAGCCTTCGATTCATGGACGACACCCGGGCGCTATCCAGCGCGCACTGATTCCCGTCCCCTAACTGGCAATTGCAATGCCAAAGGCGCGCGGCCATTTGTAACGTCAAATCATGTATTTAGGCGGTTCGGCTTCCGCAGGTGTGAACACGTGTATACCAGCAGCTCCGCTTGTGTAGCTGGGTAGACACGCCTCCGGCAGCAGGATTGAGTTTTCAGTCAGTTACCGCCTCCGCGTTGGCCACCCAATTGCTCTCTGGAGAGCCACGATCGCCTTCTTCAGGAGTGTCTTGCCGCGTTTTGTCTGGGATTGCCGCAGCATCCGGCGACATTTTCCAGTTCAGCAATGACGCGCAGCAACGGTATGCCAGGCAGCTCGATCATCACCCTTTTCGCCCCGCCGACGCCTCCCGCGCGCTGGCGGATCTCGGCATTCATCGTCTCGCCATTGCTGCACCTGATCGTCTTCGTACTCATCCTCATCATCAGTATCAAAGAGGCTCCGCCGCGGAATCAGCTCGCTCTCAGCCCCACCTACATCGTGCGGCTCCTGAACCTGCACACCATCCAGCCGCCGCGACGCTCGGTCAAGGACAACACACCGCGTCCGGCGGAACAGGCTGCCCGTCATCTCGCCGCGCAAGGCGGCATTCCGCAGCCGCCCTCCATTCTGCAGGACCAGCCGCCGAGCCGGACTACGCTGATCCAGCCCGATGCGCCCAAGGTCCAGCTCGCCCAGGAGATCCCGCTGCCGACCGTCGTGATCTGGACCCCCGGCGTGCAGAAAAACATCAACCCGCCGCCCTTGCCGCCGACGCCGGTGCCGCTGGTGCATCCATCGATCGAGCTGCCCAACACCGAGCAGGCCGTCTCCGACCTCGACATCTCGGCAACGCCCTTCCAGACCGCGGCTCCCATGCCGCTGCCCAGCACCGTTTCACCGCTGGCCCTGCACGGACAGGCCTCCGCAGGCCAGCTTCCGCAGACTGCCGCGCCAGCCTCCGGAGCACCCTCGGGAGCTCGCGTTCTCTCGCTCTCCGATCTGCAGATGCCGGAGGGAACCGTCGTCATCCCGCTCGCGAACGAAGCCGCCGGCAGCACGACTCCCGGCATCCTGCTGCATGGCATACCGTTGGGCACCGCGCCGGCCGGCAATGGAAAGGCGGCTACCGATAAGGAAGGCGGCAGTAGCGCGAAGAGCGGTCAGGGCGATGCCGGCGATCAGGTCGCGGACGCGGGCGGCGCCGGCAATCACAACGGCACAGACAATGGCGCTCCAACGGGCACCGATGCCAGTTCGGGCGATGGCAGCGGCATCCCCTCGACTCCCACCACAACGACGATCACACAATCGAAGAATGGTCGCTTTGAAGTTGTCGTCGTCGGCACCTCGGTCGAGGATGAATATCCGGAGGCGGCCAAGGTGTGGAGCGGCAGAATGGCCTACACCGTCTACCTCCACGTAGGCGTCTCAAAGAACTGGATCCTGCAATATTCGCTGCCGCGCTCGGAAGAAGCCTCTGTGGCCGGCGACGCGCCGCGGCTCAGCGCTCCGTGGCCTTATGTCATCCTGCGGCCCAACCTCGTCACTCCCAATACCGACGGTGTGATGGTGCACGGCCTGCTGAATACCGCGGGCAAACTCGAAAAGCTGGCGCTTGTCTTCCCTGCCGAGTTCACGGACGCAAAGTTCATCCTCGACTCCCTGCGCCAGTGGCAGTTCCGTCCCGCGATGCAAAGCGGCCAGGCAGCGGCGGTCGAGGTCCTGCTGATCATCCCGACCGATACGGACTAGGAGTCAGTCGCAATCATCCCCATCATGGATGCGTTGCCTGCCCTTCGCCGCGACCGTCACACGATGTAGAGCCGCAGCAGCCACGCGATAAGAAACAATGCGATCAGCGCTGCCACGATGTGGACCATCCACTGCGCCGGAGTCTTCGGTTTGCTGAGGTTGAGCACGCGCCATAGTAGCAC
>DASXFH010000379.1:0-10307 GCA_036489655.1 Acidobacteriaceae bacterium
TCACCGACAAAAACCTGCCTCGCGAAGCGGAAGAGGGGCTCCGCAATCAGAACATCGAGGTCATCCTGGTCTAAAGTTGCGCATGGCATCTACCCAAACGAATGAAGATCGGGACAAATTTGTCGACCTGGTGACCGCGACAGCGGAAGTCACGCTGCCACTTGGCGAGTTCCATCCGAAATCGATGCTGGTGACGACGGAGCGCCACATCGAACGCGCTCGTTTTCCCGTCATTGACTACCACAACCATCTCGACTCCGTGGAACCCGAAGAGGCGCTGCGCGTGATGGACGCCTGCGGCGTGGAGAAGATCGTCAATATCACGATGAAGACCGGCGATGCCGCGCTGCGTATGATCGACAAGTTCGCCGCCGCCGACCCGCAGCGCTTCGCCACCATCGGCTGGATGGACTGGTCCGATGTCGCCCAGACAGGCTTCGTGGAGCGCACCTGCACCCGTCTGGAGCAGCTCGCGGAACGCGGCGCCGTGGGCATCAAATTCTGGAAAGACCTGGGGCTGACCGTCCGCGATGCCTCGGGTGCGCTGCTGCGTATCGACGACGATCGCCTCGCGCCGATCTTTGACAAGGCCGCGGACCTCGGTCTGCCCGTCATGTTCCATACTGCCGACCCGGATGCTTTTTTCCTGCCCATCGACGCGCGCAACGAGCGCTATGAGGAACTGGCCGCGCATCCTGACTGGGGTTTCCACGGCTCGCAATATTCCAAGCGCGAGCTGCTCGACCAGCGTGATCGCGTGATCGCGCGGCATCCGCAGACCACCTTTGTGGCCGCGCATGTGGCGGAAAGTGGGGAGAATCTGGCCCGCGTGGAGAAGCTGCTGGAAACCTGTCCCAATCTCTCGGTGGACATCAGCGCGCGCGCTTCGGAGCTGGGCCGCCAGCCCTATGCCGCCCGGCGCTTCTTCCTCCATTTTGCCGATCGCATCCTCTTTGGAACGGACCTGCTGCCGGAGGAATCGATGTACCGGCTTTACTTCCGCTTTCTCGAAACCGCCGACGAATATTTCGAATACCCCTCGCACGCTTCCCGCCAGGGCCGCTGGAACATCTATGGCCTGCACCTGCCCGACGACGTTCTGCGGAAGGTGTATCGTGAAAATGCGCTGCGACTGCTGGCCCTGAAGCCTGTCATCGCGGACGATACGGCTGAACCGCCGCAATCCGCGGCACCTGCAGGCTCATGAGCAACTCTCCGGCACATGTGGTGCGCTATCGCCGTCTTCTGCTCGCCTTTTCGGGGCTGGGCGGACTGCTCTACGGCGCCGACATCGGCATTATCGCCGCGGCTCTTCTCTACCTCAGCCACACCATCGACCTCACGCTCGCGCAAACGTCGCTGGTGGTCGCTGCGGTGCTGGGCGGCAGCATGTTTTCCTCCCTCGCCGCCGGCATGGTGGCGGACTGGCTCGGCCGCTGGAAGATGACTGTCCTCAGCGGCGCCATGTTCATCGCCAGCATCATCATCATCGTGCTTTCGCATGGCTTCACCGGTCTCTTCGCCGGGCGCCTGTTGCAGGGCATGAGCGGCGGCGTCATCGCCGTGGTCGTTCCCCTCTACCTTGCGGAGTGCCTCCCCGCCAGTGAGCGCGGCCGCGGAACCGGCTTCTTCCAGTTCATGCTCACCTTCGGCATCGTAATGGCGGCCTCCATCGGCTTCCTCTATACCCGCCAGGCCGAAACCGCCATCGCCCACGCCGCCGGCAACGCCATCCTCATCCGCGCCGCGCAGAACCATGCCTGGCGCAGCATGTTTCTCACCGTTATTTATCCCGGCATCCTCTTTTTCGCCTCCTGCTTCTTCCTCAGCGAAACCCCGCGCTGGCTTTTCCGCAAAGGCCGCTTCGAAGAGGCCCGTGCCGCCCTGCTCCGCAGCCTTCCCGGCCACGAGGCCGACGTGGTCTGGCAGGAGATGGAAGACGTGGCGCGCGAGCAGAAGGTTGCCATCGATACCGGCGCCCACGATTCGCTCTGGAGCCGCAAATACGTCGTGCCCTTTGTGCTGGCCTGCATCGTTCTGGGGCTCACGCAGACCACAGGCATCAATTCCATCCTCAGTTTTCTGGTCATCATCCTGCGCCAGGCCGGCATGAACGCCCGCCATGCCACCCAGGGCGACGTGGTGGTGAAGGTTCTGAACTCGCTCATGACCCTGGTTGCCGTCGCGCTCGTCGATCGCCGCGGACGCCGCTTCCTCCTGCGGATGGGCACCGGCGGCGTTGTCATCGCGCTTTTCGCGGGCGGCCTCATCTTCTACCACATTGAAACGCGCACCTCCGACGTCCGCACCACTCTCCAGTCCGCGGTCACCGGCAACAGCCTCAGCTTCCCGCTGGTCAGCACCACTCTGCCGCCTGAAACTCCCGGCCGCCCCACCACTCTCACCGTGGTCTACTCCTACGGCCAGGGCGAGCACATGGATACCGTCCTCAGCGACACGCCTAACCCCGTGCTGCACATCGCTCCCGAGGCGAACGAAGCCGGCTCCCCCCTCGTCATTCGTCGGGCCCGCTACGGTTTGATCCCGCAACGCGGTGTCGGCTGGGCTGTGGCCGGCTGCCTGGCCCTGTTTATCCTCGGCTACGCCTTCGGACCCGGCGTTGTGGTCTGGCTCATCCTCTCCGAGTTGATGCCTACCCGCATCCGCTCCACCGGCATGGGCATCGCCATGCTCATCAACCAGGGAATCTCCACGGCCATTGCTGCGCTCTTTCTGCCGGTTGTGGGGACCTACGGCTACTACGCTATGTTCTTCTTCTGGGCGGCCTGCACCTTCCTCTACTTCCTGACGGCCACGTTCCTGCTGCCCGAGACGAAGGGCCGCACGCTTGAGGAAATCGAGAAGTATTTTGAGGGCCGCGGCAAGCGGACGGCCCTCGCCGGCGGCGGCTCCCTCTCCTGATCGCATAAAAAACGATTTACCTGAATCGCCGCCCCGGTTATAACGTTATCGGTCGATATTGCTGGCCATCGGACTCCGAATCGATCGCCGGGGAGGCGCGTGTGCTGACCAAGACCAATGGAATTTTCCTGAGCCTGCTGTTGTGCGGAGCGTCCGCGCTGGGACAGACCACACCGGCGGTGCTCACCATCCATGCCGATCAGGCCGCGTCAAAGGTCAGCCCAACTCTCTACGGCCTCATGACTGAGGAGATCAACCACTCCTACGAAGGCGGCCTCTACGCCGAGATGGTGAGCAATAACACCTTCCACGCCGACTGGTCCGGCGTTCTCGACTGGTACCTCCTCGAAAACGGCGACTCCAGCGCGAAGATATCCCTCGATAAAACCACTGGCCCCAGCCAGTCGTTGAACGACAGCCTCCGCCTCGACGTCAACGCGGCCTCCGGATCCGGTCAGGCCGGGGTGATCAACCCCGGCTACTGGGGCATGGCCCTGCACCCCAACACCACCTACAGCGGCTCCTTGTACGCGAAGGAAGACTCGGACGCCACCGGCCCGGTCACCGTCCGCCTTGTCGCCGATGAAACCGGCAAGGTCCTGGCGAGCGCAAACGTCACCGCCATTGGCACAGACTGGGCCCGGCACGCCTTCACCCTCAGGACCGGCGCCCTCGAGCCGTCAAAATCCAACCATCTCGAGATCACCGTTGCCCATCCCGGCACGCTTTGGCTCAACCTGGTCACCCTCTTCCCGCCCACGTACCACGACCGCCCCAACGGCAACCGCATCGACCTGATGGAGAAGCTGGCCGCCATGCATCCGGCATTTCTGCGTCTCCCCGGCGGCAATTATCTCGAAGGCAATCACCTGGCCGACTGGTACGACTGGAAGAAGACCATCGGTCCACTCGTCGATCGTCCCGGTCACCCCAGCCCCTGGGGCTACTGGTCTACGGACGACTTCGGCTTCCTGGAATTTCTGGAGTGGTGCGAGGACCTGCACATGCGTCCGCTGCTCGCTGTGTATGCCGGCTACGCGCTCGATCATGAGCACATCGCGCCCGGTCCGGACCTCGAACCCTACGTGCAGAGCGCTCTTGATGAGATTGAGTACGTGACCGGCGGCACGGATACAAAGTGGGGCGCCGAACGCGCCAAAGATGGGCACCCCGCGCCGTTTCATCTCACCTATGTCGAGATCGGCAACGAAGACTGGTTCGACACTTCCGGCAGCTACGACGCGCGCTACGCGCAGTTCTATAAGGCCATCAAGGCAAAGTATCCCGATTTGCAGCTCATCGCGACCACGCCGGTAAAAAGCGTGAGCCCCGACGTGATCGACGATCACTACTACAAGCGCGCCACGGAGTTTTTCGCCGACACCACGCACTACGACAAGACCGGCCGCACCGGACCGAAGATCTTTGTGGGCGAGTGGGCGACGCGCGAAGGCACGCCCACCCCGAACTTCGGCGCCGCGCTTGGCGATGCCGCCTGGATGACCGGCCTCGAACGCAACAGCGACCTGATCGTCATGTCGTCATACGCGCCCCTGCTCACCAACGTCAGCCGTTCCGCCGGCGCCATGCAGTGGGATACAGACCTCATCGGCTACGACGCGCTCGATAGCTATGCATCGCCCAGCTACTACGCGCAGGTGATGTTTGCAAAATATCTGGGGCAGGAGACGCCGAAGTCGGAACTGCAGAGAGCCGGGCCGCGCTTCTTCTACTCGGTCACAAAAGATGATGCGAAAAAGCAGCTGTACCTGAAGCTGGTGAACGCCACGTCCGACCCGCGGGAAATCGACATTCGTGTAGATGGCGCCACGCTGGCGGCGCACGGACGCCAGGTGGTGTTGAGCGCGAAGGACACCCAGGCCACCAACACCCTCGAGCATCCGGCGAATATTGTTCCCGCGGAAACGGCGCTGGCGACGTCCGGTGCCACACTGCATCACCGCGTGCCGCCGTTCTCCATTGAAGTGCTGGTTCTGGATCTGCGCTAAGGAAAACCATGGCTATCGTTGCAGGAGTCGATTTCGGAACCCTGAGCGTGCGCGTCTCGATCCTCGACAGCGAGCGCGGGCGCCTCGAAACAGCGGTCAGCGAATATCCGCTGCATCGCAAACGCGACGACCCCGATTACGCGACCCAGGCACACGCCGACCAGATGAAAGCGCTGGTGGCGGCGACGCATGCGGCCGTCCGCAATGCCGGCATTCGCGGCGACCAGGTCGAGGCCATCGCTCTCGACACCACCGGCTCCAGCGTCGTGCCCGTCGATGCTCACATGCAGCCGCTCAGCGACTATTACCTGTGGTGCGATCATCGCGCCAAGTCTGAGGCGCAGGAGATCACCGCCCTCGCCCACCAGCAGCATCTGGAAGCCATCGAATGGTGCGGCGGCGTCTACTCGCATGAGTGGGGTTTCGCCAAGCTGCTGCACTGGCTACGCCATAATCCTGACAAGCGCGGGCAGTTCGCCTCCGCCTTCGAGCACTGCGACATGGTCGCCGCTACACTCTGCGGCATCACTGACCCCAGGCAGGTGAAGCGCAGCGTCTGCGCCATGGGCCACAAATGGATGTGGAATCCCAAGTGGGGCGGCCTCCCGTCCCAGACATTCCTCTCCAGCGTCGACCCGCTTCTGGATGGCGCCCGCGAGAAGCTCGCGGCTGAATACCAAACCTCCGACCATCTGGCCGGCCATCTCTCCGCCGAATGGGCGGAGCAGCTTGGACTGCGCGCCGGCATTCCTGTTCCGGTGGGCGCGTTCGATGCGCACTGGGACGCGCTCGGCGCCGGCTGCCGCGAAGGCGACGTGGTCAACGTCGTCGGTACCTCCACCTGCATCATCGCCATGGCCAAAGAAACGCGCCTCATTCCCGGCGTCTGTGGAGTGGTCCCGGGCAGCGTGCATCCGCAGTACACCGGCATCGAAGCGGGACTCTCCGCAACCGGCGACATCTTCGACGCCATTGCCAAACGCGCTGGCACGAAGGTCGGTACGCTCTCCCAGGGGCTCGAAGCGTACCGAGCGGGGCAGACGGGCCTGCTGCGCCTCTCCTGGGACAATGGCGACCGCACCGTCCTCGTCAACCCCGAACTCGGCGGCATCACTCTCGGATGGAACCTCATCCACACCGCGCAGGACGAACTCTTCTCCGCCATCGAAGGCACGGCCTTCCACACCCGCATCATCCTGGAGCGCATGGCCGAATACGGCGTGCCGGTTCATCGCGTCATCAATGCCGGCGGAATCCCGCAGAACAATCCCGTGCTGAACCAGGTCTATGCCGACGTGCTGGGCAAGCCGGTGTTGGTCCCCGCGGAAATCCCCACCAGCCTGGGCTCCGGCATCTTCGCCATGGTCGCAGCCGGCGCCTTCCCCACCATCGAAGCCGCGCAGGCGAAGCTCTGTCCCGCCTTCAGGACCTTCACACCAGGCCCCGCCGCTGTCGCGGTCAGCGATCGCCTGTACGCGCTGTATCGCCGGGCCTACTTTGCGCTGGGCACGCGGGGCGCTGAAGCGGTCCCGCTGGGCGAAGTGCTGCCCGAGCTGCGGAAGATTTCCGAGGAAGTCCGCGCGCAGCGCTAGCTTGCCGTGTTCTCGCGCTCACTAAAAATGGGTGCTCCCGGAAGAGCACCCAGCAATTTTCAGCTTCAGGGAGGCAATCTCAGAAGCTGAAACGCGCCCACAGCAGCACTGTCGAACTACTCAGTGCGCTGCCGGCGAGACCAAAATCGATGTTCATCAGCGTGCGTTGAATCCACCGCGCCGAGCCTCTTGTCGAGTGAGGCCAAATCACTACTCGTCCTGTTGAACAGGTCCATCTCCGTGCACGAACCAGAGTTCGTGTTCTCCCAAAACCCAGGTGTCCTGCTTCTCCGGAATGCCGGCGATCCGCGCAGGTCAGGTCTCCGTAAACTTCTTTTCAAACGATTTTTGTCATTGCGCAATCGTTTGTGCTGCATGCATTAGGAAACACCCGGGAGGCGGCCCGTGTCAATGCCGGTGCACCGCGCGCATCATAACGAGAACCGCGCGGGTTCTCCGGCATTACCATGAGACTCGAGGAAAATCGGTTTTCGTCCCGACCACTGTAGCTGCGGCAGGGAGCGCGCAGGCAGAATTCATGGAGGGCTCAGGTATCCCACGCAGCAACACAACGCGAACCGGCGCCGCCGCGGCCAATGGCCGCAGCAACGTGAGCCTGAAGGAGCTCGCCGCGCATCTCGGCCTCTCGCTTACCACCGTCTCGCGCGTGCTCAACCACGCCGGCGCCGAGCACCGCATCGCCCCGGCCACGCAGAAGCGGGTGCGCGAAGCCGCCGCCGCCTGCAACTACCACCCCAATGCCTTCGCGCGCGGCCTGCGCCAGAAGCGCAGCTTCACCGTCGGCGTCATGGTCCCCGAAATCAGCGAAGGCTACTCAGCCGCCGTGCTCAGCGGCATTGAAAATGCTCTACTCGAAGAGAAATTTTTCTACTTCGTCGTCAGCCACCGCCATCGTGCCGACCTCCTCCGCGAGTATCCGTGCCTCCTCGAAGCTCGCGCCGTCGAAGGCATCATTGCCGTCGATACGCCGCTCCCCGAAGCCCCCTCCATCCCCGCCGTCGCTGTCTCCGGCCACCGCGGCAAAAATGGCATCCTCACCATCGAAATCGATCACCTCGCCGCCGCCCGCTACGCGCTCAATCATCTCGCCGACCTCGGCCACCGCCGCATCGCCTTCATCAAAGGCCAGCGCTTCAGCTCCGACACCAAATACCGCTGGGAGGCGATTCGCAAGGTCTGCGCCACGCTCGGCCTCACCATCGATCCGGAACTGGTCGTGCAGCTCGAAGGCGTCGCGCCCGGCAGCGAGCCCGGCCATGTCGCCACGCGCGAGCTGCTCGCCCGCGGTCGCCGTTTCTCTGCGATTTTCTGCTTTAACGACGCCTCGGCCATCGGCGCCATCGACGCTCTCCACGAGGCCGGCCTGTATGTCCCCCGCGACGTTTCTATCGTCGGCTTCGACGACATTCCCACCGCCGCCACGATCCGCCCCGCCCTCACCACCGTGCGCCAGCCGCTCGTGGAGATGGGCCGCACCGCCGCCATCACTCTTCTTCGCCTCATCCGCGAAGAAGTCACGGATCAGCCCCAGCGCTCCATCCTCGTCTCGCCGACCTTCGTCCGCCGCCAATCCACCGATCGCGTCGCAACGCGCTGAACGCAGCCTCCCGGCTCCCGCCCGGCTCCTGACTCCCAGCTCCTCCCTATTCTTCTTTGACCTCGCTCCGCCCCGCCGGCACCGTTACCGCGATCCGCTTTCCGCCCTCCACAAACCGCCCCCGCTCCGCCTTCCCATTCACCAGGACCGACTCCGTTCCCGCCTTCACCGGGAACAGAACCGTCGCTGTCACATCTTCCGGAACATCCAGCGTCGCTGTCATTCCATGCTCCTTTGTCAGGCTCACCGACAGCAGCCCATGCGGCGTCGGCTCCCCACCCTTCGCCCATTCCAGATCCAGCAGGTCCGGACGAATCGTCACCGTCGCGAATCCCGGCCCCGTCGGCTCGATCCCCAGCACCTGCCCCATCAGCCAGTATGTCGGGCTGCTCGACCACCCGTGCGCCAGGCTGATCCGATATCCCGCCGTATCGTCGGCCTGCAGATCCACATGCGGATCGTCCTTCGGCCACGCCGGATCGTAGGCCTCCCAGAAGCTGGTCGCCCCCTCGTGGATCATCCCGCCCCAGTACTCGCGAATCCAGCTGAGCGCAGCCTGCCGATGGTCCATCTCCGCCATCGCGTCCAGTACATACGCGCCGTAGTATGGCGAGATCACCGATGGCCGATACGTCGGCTCACCCACATGCGACAGCACGTTCTGCCAGATCCCCGCATATTGCCCCGGCCTGGCCACCCCACTGATCACCGCCATCGCATTCGTCTGCCACCGCGGCCCAAACGATCCGCCCTCCGCGCCAGCCGTCCAGTGCATCGCCTGGCTCGACTTTGTGAGAGCCTGCGCCCGCTGCTCCCAGTGCGCGGCGTTCGCGTTGTCGCCCAGCTCCCGCAGCAGCCACGCGCCTGCGCGATACGCCCGCACGTACTCCAGGGTCGTCCCCTCCTTCGTCTCGGGATTGGTCCCGTTCAGCCCTGGCGACCAGTCCACGTAAAGCCCCGTATGCGTGTGGCTCGCGAAATGCCCCGCCGCATCGAAATCCAGATCCATGAATTTGAGCAGCGCCTCAATCCGGTCGTGCATCGACGCAACGTAGTCCCGATCCCCGGTGTGCTTGTAGAAATTCGCCAGCTCCGTGAACCAGTACGACGAGTACCCTGGAATCCCATTCACCGGATCGTGCAACGGCAGCGTCCCGATCACCCGCGTCAGCGTGTCCTCCAGCAGGAAGCGGTCCGCAAACACCGCATCGCTCACCCGCCCGCTGATGTCCGTATCACCCATCCACCGCCCGCGATCCCGCTTCGGCGCATCCCAGATGTCGTTCTGCATGCACAGGTGCGTCGTGTACGCGCCCGTCTCCCAGATCTCATTCAGCAGCCTGTCCGACGATTCGAACGAGCCCTGATACTTCACCGGGTAATAAATGTCCTCCACGCGAATTGCCTTGAATTTCAGCTCCGGCGCGTCCGATAGAAACCGAATCTGCGCATACCGGAACGCCGACTTCGGTCCTACTCCCGTCCCATGCGGCACCACGTGCAGCAGATCGACGCCCAGATACGGCTCGGCGTGCGCCTCCTCAATCGATTCCCCATACGCAATCGACACGGTCAGCGGCTGGTCTGAGTCCGACTCGACCTGCACCCGTCCCGCGATCTCGCGCCCAAAGTCCAGCGTCAGCGTCGGAACATATTCGTTCGGCGCATGCTCTGGCCCCTGATGCACGATGAAATCCTGCCCCGTATTCTCCGAAGTCAGCGCGGCCACGTTCTCGAAAGTGCCCAGGCCCGCATAAACATCCGTCACCTTCTCCGCCGGCAAAAATGTATGCGCCAGGAATGGCGATTCGCCCTGGTACCGCGGCCACGTATACATCCCGGCGTCCTGGTTCCACTGGAAGAAGTCGATGTTGCTCTCGATGCCGCCCATCGCGTCCACCGCCGGCCAGCCGCTGTCGTCGAAGCTCGCGCTCTGCCATCCGTCTGCGTTTGACTTCGTCCCCTTCCACGCCCCGTTGGTGATCAGGAGTGGCTCCGCCATCCCACTGGGCTGTCCAAACATCCCTGGCGGCGCGGGCAGAAGCTTCGCCACCAGACGATCGCCGTGATCCGCCTCAATGGCCAGCACGTTATCGCCAACTTTCAGCAGCCGCGTCACATCCACCCAGAACACCTTCGGCGCAATCCGCGACAGCGGGTCGGAGG
>DASXFH010000424.1:0-3474 GCA_036489655.1 Acidobacteriaceae bacterium
CACCGGGTGCAGGTTCACGTTCCAGCGCCGCTTCGTCACGTTGTGCGCGTGCGAGATGTTATTTCCAAACTGCGGACCTTTGCCGCAAATATCACAAACCTGTGCCATCGAATGTCTCCGAATCTCGAAGTTGCCGGCCCGAGGATCCATCGGGTTCGCCGGCTGCCGCACTGCTGCGCGAACGCGCGAAGCGCGAAATCTCAGTTTACCGGGAACTTCCATTCAGAGCAATTGGCGCTGTCGGTCCTTCCCCGATTCCGGCAACTCCGTTCCACCTTTGCGCCATTGGCTCGCTCGCTCCCCAACCGTATCCTCCTTCCACACAGTCTCTTTCAGCGCGCGAGGTAGCATGGCCCGCATTGACGTCGAAGTCCTCCTGCCGGTCCACAACGAAGGTGAATCCATCGAAGCCACCATCCGTGGCATGGCGGCGGAGCTCTCCCCGCAGGTCAATCTTGGCTTCATCGTTTGCGAAGACGGGAGCCGCGACAACACTAAGACCGTCCTTCGTTCTCTCGCCTCGGAACTATCCCTGCGCCTTAATCTCAGCGATGACCGCAAGGGCTACTCCCGCGCCATGCGCGAAGGCTTCGCCATGGTCGAGGCCGATTACGTTCTCTGTCTCGACTCCGACGGCCAATGCGACCCCAAAGACTTCTCCCGCTTCTGGCAGCAGCGCAATACCGCCGACATTCTGATTGGATGGCGCGTCCATCGTGCCGACACACTTCTCCGCCGCACCTTCTCCCGTTTCTTCTATCTGCTCTACCAGACGGTCTTTCGCACGCCCGTCCATGACCCCAGCTGCCCCTATGTCCTCATCCCGCGCGCGGTCGCCCACCAGCTCTCCTCGGAGCTTGGGGAGATGAAGGAGGGCTTCTGGTGGGAATTCGTTGCCCGCATTCACCGACACCACCTCTCCATCCTCGAAATTCCCGTCAACCACCGCCTCCGCTCCGCCGGCGTTACCCAGGTGTATCGCTGGAGCAAAATGCCCGGCATCTTCGTCCGCCATACCATAGCCCTCTTCCGCATATGGGGCCAGACCCGGGCCGCCTGATGTCCCCGGCCGCCTGCTCCGCGCCCTCCACGCACGCCTCCGCTCCGCCAGGCCGCATTCGCCGACTCCCCACTCTCCTCGTCGCGTTCATCGATCGGCACGAGCGTCTCTGCTTGCTCTCCGCGATGGCCGTCTTTGGTTTCTCGGCTGGTTATCACGCGTCGGTTCGACCGCTCTGGTTCGACGAGATCTTCACCGCCCTGATCTCTCGCCTGCCCTCGCTGCGCCTCATGCTGCAGGCCATGCCCGCCGACGGGCAGCCGCCGCTGCAGTACCTGCTCACCCACTTTTCGCTGCATCTGTTCGGCATCAGCGGGCTGGCCCTGCGCCTGCCGGCCATACTTGCTTACCTGCTGACCGGATTCCTTACCTGGCGAATCGTCCGCACCCACGGCACGGCGGTCCAGAGCCTCTTCGCCGTGGCCCTCGTCATGGGCTCGACCATGAGCGGCCTGGTGCTCTCCGGCATCGCTCTGCTCGATCTTTCCGTGACTGCCCGGCCCTATCAGATGGTTTTGGCATGCGCCGCGCTGGCGTTCTTTTGCTGGCAAAAAGCCGCACAATTGCGCGACCACCGATCCGTTTATCTCCTCGGACTCTCCGTCGCCGTGGCGGCCTCCGTGATGAGCCACCACCTGGCCCTTCTCAATCTCGGCCTGTTTCTTGCCGCGGGAGAAAGTACGCGTCTGCTTCGTAACCGGCGCCCCGACCTGCCCATGCTGGCCGCCATCATCGCCGGGGCTCTCCCGCTCTTCCTCACGGTTCCTCTTGCCCGCCGCTCGCACCAGCTCCTGGGTCTTCCTATCCTTCACTCCACCAACTTCTGGGCGCGCCCCTCCCTTTCCGATCTCGGTGCTTTCCTCATCGTCGCGCCTCTATGGCTCTCCCTTATCCCGGCGGTGATGGCCCTTCTCTCTCCGCCTCCCTCCGCAGCCACAAAGGAATCGACCCTGCCACCCGTTCCCCGCCATGAGGTGGCCGCAGCAGCTGCGCTCGCTTTGGCGCTGCTGGTGCAGTGGTGCGTTTCCTTCGTCGCCACGGGCTATTTCATGCCGCGCTACGCGGCGCCTGCCGCTCTGGGGCTCGCGCTTCTGGGAGCCTGGTGGCTTCCCCGCTTTGGACGCCTGCGCCTTGTCGCTCAGCCCGTGCTCGCCGGGCTCGCTGTCACCTATGTCGCTATGGTGGCTCTCGCCCTCGCGACAGCACAAATCCGGCATCCTGTTCAGAACGCCCGTCCCCCGGAAGCTTCGCAGCAACTTCTGTCCCACGCTCCGGCCGACCTGCCGGTCGTCTACGCTAACGCCTTCGATTACGCATCGGGATGGTGGTACGCCTCGCCCGCCCAGCGGTCCCGCATGACGTATCTGTCTGACCTGCCCTATGCCCTGCGCCAGCCGGATTTCCTTCCGGAGCTTTCGCTTGTCCTTGACCGTCCATGGATCCCCATCCAGACAAACAACTACGCCCCGTATCTCAGCGAACATCCGCAGTTCCTTCTCCTTCAATACCAGGAGGTCCAGGCGGGCTGGCTCACGTCGCGCCTCTCCCATGCCGGCTGGCGATTCCAGCAGCTGGCGCGCTCATCTTCCGCGGTCCTCTACCGCGTCTCCGCTCCGCAGGAGGCCTCCCGCCAACGGCCCCCGGCTTCTCGCTGACTCTGCCCGCGGTCCCAGTCGCAATTGCAGTCCTCACCGTCGCGCGAAAGACCTGCTGCCGCACGCGGCGTGAGCCCGTTGCGGATTGCTGAACAGGGGGTTCTGATCGATGTCTCTCTGAGCGCCAGTCGCCGCACCCGACTTCAGAACAACTCTTCCTGCTCCGGCGTGGCTGCCGCTTCTCCGCGAGCCTCGGGAGCTGGCCTGCGCTTCGCCGCTCCCACCACGGCGACGACCTCAAGTCCATCCAGCGAGGTCTTCGGAATCCAGATGCGCTGGGTGTTCGAGCGCAGATCCGGCGGCGTGAGAAATATCCCCTCGCTGGCCACCAGGGTCGCATCGTTGGCTGCCAGCCCCTCCACCATGTCGCCGTCCTTCAGCCGCGCCCGGACAAATAACCCTTCACCCCGCGGCCGGCCCGCAAACGTCTTGCGCATGAGGCGCTCAGGATTGCTCAGTTCCCCGGAATTGAAATCGCGCACATAGCAGATCCACTTCAGGTCCTCGACCTCAAGGGCGACGACCTTCCCGTCCAGGTCCAGCATCTCCACCCGGCCGTCACGGACAAAGCTGGCCAGGGGAACGTACCCAGCCACCCAGTCCCGGGACAGCTTGCGAAAGATCGCTTTTTTCCGGCTCGTCGACATGCCTTCCCGAATCGGAACCCCGCTCCGCCAGGCGAAACGAGGATTGTTGCACAGTCCCCGGCCGCCGCATCAAAAATTGTGCATTCGCCTGCTCCGCAGGGTGCGCCCTTAT
>DASXFH010000428.1:0-6700 GCA_036489655.1 Acidobacteriaceae bacterium
TCGATCTTGGTCATGAGGAAGGCCTTTTGCCGGTAGCCATTCTGCAAAGCAAGGCCCATGCGGCGCTCGCTTTCGCCGTCGTTGTAGTCCCAGGCGTTGTCGAGGAAGTTGACGCCGGCATCGAGGCCCGTGCGGATGATGTGGATACCCTCTTCTTCCGGGACGTGGGCGCGGCCGATATGGTGGCCGCCGAGGCCGATGATGGAGACGGACTGGCCGGTGCGGCCGAGGGTACGGCGCGGAATCTCGCCGGGAGCGGCGATGGCTTCCTCCCGCAGGGCCATCAGGGCGGCGAGGGCAGCCGCCGACTTGAGGAAATCGCGTCTCTGCATGATCTATCACCTCCTTCGCTATGCGATGCATACCTGAACCAGCGTGGTCGCTTTGCGTACCGCGCCCGGCAGATTAGGCTTATAAGGGAAAGCCGCAGTGAGAACGATCCCTTTCTTCCGAGCTAGTACTCCGCTGACCCCCTCTGAACGGCTGGCCAAGCGGCGCCTTGTCTTCAAGGATACGCTTGCCCTGCTCAGCGTTTTCGCCGTGACCTGCGTGCTGGCGGTGCTGACCTGGCTGATCTTCCGATCGTATTCCCAACACCAAAGCGATGCGGCCGCCCGGTGGAAGCGGCGCGGTGAGCAGGCGCTGCAGGATCACAACGCCAAGGCCGCTGTCTACGACCTGCGAACTGCGCTGGGCTATGGGCAGGACGATTCCACGACCGAGGTGGAGCTGGCGGATGCGCTGGCCCAGGCAGGGCGGCTGCAGGAAGCCACCTCCTATTTCAATACGCTGTGGGAGAGGGAGCCGGGCAACGGAAATATCAACCTGCAACTGGCGCGGCTGGCGGCGCGGCAGGGGCAGCGATCGGTGGCGCTGGAGCGTTACCAGGCGGCGATTTACGGGGTATGGGAGGGTGACGGAGCGGTGCGGCGGCGGCAGGTACGGCTGGAACTGGTGCGCTACCTCATCCAACAGAACAGGTTTGGGGACGCGCGGGACGAATTGCTGATTGCCGCGGGCAACGACACATCGACGCCCACTTTGATGGAGGTTGCAGGGCTACTGGCGAAGGCGCATGCGCCATCGGATGCGTTGCGCTTCTATCACGAGGTGGCGGAGCGCCGGCCGGTGGAGGTGCAGGCGCTGGAAGGCACCGGCCAGATGGCGTTTCTGCTGGCGAGGTACAAGATGGCGCGCACCTATCTGGACCGGGCGTTGAAGTCGAGCAATGCCGCGCATCCACTGATGGACCAGGCGCTGGCGGAGAAGAATCTGCAGATTGCGAATGCAGTGGTGGCGATCTATCCGTCGGAGGGGCTGCCGCAACGCGAGCGACTGCTGCGCGTGGTGCGCGCGTATGAGGTGGCGCGGAGGCGTTATAACGCCTGCGCAAACGGAAACGCAGGACAAAGCGAAGCGACGCTGAACGGCACTACACAGATACAAAACGGCGACCAGATGACCGCGCTGGGCAACCGCTGGCAAAGCTCGGCGCCCAGGCTGACGGTGGCGGCGCTGGTGGATAGCGCGCAACTGGAGAAATCGACGATGCAACTGGTGTACGACACGGAACAGGTGACAGAGAAGGTGTGTGGAGAGCCGACGGGCGCAGACGCAGCGCTGCTGCGCATTGCCGCATCGCCGGATTCCGTCGATCAGCAATGAAGACGATCAGGTCAATGCATGAATCTATGAGCAGACAGGACGCATGAGCACGGCAGACACAAGCACGAATGTGAAGATGGGGACCGCCACGGAGTCGCTGCCGGAGACGATGCCCTCCGTGGAGCCGCTGCAGATGTCGCAGATCGACATGCTGAAGATCGCGCCGACGCGCGATGAGCGGCTGTTCCTGGTGCTGTCGATCTTCATCGGAATCATTTCCGGCCTGCTGGTGGTGAGCTTCCGGATCGCGATCAACTGGGTGCAGGCGCTTACCCTGGGGTCCGCGCCGCAGCCTGGGCTGTACCGGCTGATCTTCGTTCCGGTGGTCATGGGCGCAGTGGTGGCGGCGCTGGTGCAGCTCTTCTTTCCGGCGGCGCGCGGCAGCGGAGTGAACCAGACCAAGGCCGCGCTCTACATCTACAACGGTTACATCTCGTTCAAGACGGTGATTGGCAAGTTCATCACCTCGGCGCTGGCGCTGGGCGGCGGCTTCTCACTGGGACCGGAGGATCCATCGCTGCAGATTGGCGCCGGCGTGGCTTCGGTGATCAGCCGCAGGCTGGGAATGAGCCGGCAGCGGCTGCGGCTGTTCGCACCTGTAGGCGCGGCTGCGGGACTGGCAGCCGCGTTCAATGCGCCGATCGCGGCGATCCTGTTTGTCATTGAAGAGGTCATCGGACGATGGAGCGCGGCGGTGCTGGGCTCGGTGGTGCTGTCAGCGATCTCGAGCGTGGTGGTGGCGCGCAAATTCTGGGGATCGGAGCCGATGTTCCAGATCCCGTCGATCACGGTGACGGACTCGCGCGAGCTGCTGGCCTATGCGGTGCTGGGTGTGTGCGGCGGGTTGGCGGCGAGCATCTTTTCGCATGCACTCGGCTACCTGCGGCCACGTTTGCGCAACCTGCCTCGCTGGAGCTTCTTTGTGCAGACACCGGTCGCGGGACTGGGTGTGGGGCTGATCGCCTTCTTCGGCTTCCCGCAGATCATGGGCCCGGGTTATGAGGTGATAAACCAGGCGATGCACGGGCAGTTCACCTGGAAGCTGCTGCTGGTGCTGGCGCTTTTGAAGATCCTGGCGACGACGCTCTCGTTCTCCAGCGGCACGCCGGGCGGGATGTTCGCGCCGACGCTCTTTATTGGAGCGATGCTGGGCGCTTCCATCGGCACGTTCGAGAAGATGTACTACCCCGAGCTGCACATCACGGTGGGAGCATATGCGCTGGTGGGCATGGGGGTATTGTTTGCGGCGTTCCTGCGGGTGCCGCTCACATCGGTGTTCATGGTGCTGGAGGTGAGCGGCAATTACTCGATCATCCTGCCGGTGATCCTGGCGAACACGATTGCGTATCTCGTATCGCGCAGCCTGCAGCCGCATGCGATCTTCGAAGTCTTTACGCAGCAGGATGGACTGGACCTGCCTTCGATGGAGGAGCAGCGTGAAGAGGTCGTGCTGCACCTGGAGGACGCGCTGCGTCCGCTCTCTATCCCGGTGATCGAAGCGAGCGCGACGCTGAGCGCCGCCGTGGAGGAGCTGGATGCCAAGAAGGCGGAGGTCTTCCTGGTCAAACTGCCCGGACACGCATGGTATTCGATGACGCGCGCCGAGCTGGGCAACCTGCTCGCACTGAGTAAACCGGAGACGGTGGTGGCGAACGTGCTGAAGCCGGATCGCATCCCGCTGCTCTTCCCCGACCTGCCGCTGGATTCCGCCCTGCCGCATCTGGCGCGATGGCCAATCCTGCCGATTCAGAACCGCGCGAGCCGGGGATCTGTTGAAGGAACTGTCACGCTGTCGGACGTTCTGTCTCGCTACCAGGCCAACTGAGGCGGGCCGCCCTTGGCGCCAGAGTGCACTGTGGCACACTGAGGAGACGCATTGGAGCGTTTGCCGGTGCTGTGAACCGCAGAACTGGAGTCGGCGTGACCCTTTCTTTACGGAAAGACCGCAAACACCATCGCTGACCCGTCCACACCTGGTAAAACGCGCCCGGTCACCGCAGATCGCAACAATATGAGTTTGAATCAGCGATTGATTGCCGGATTGTTGCTGCTGGTGGCCCTGGTCATCACGGTTGCCGTGCTGACCGTGAGCACTTTGCGGGGCGCCGGGGCACACGCTGGATTCGCGCACGCGGCGACGCTGATGGCGTGGATTGCCATCCCGTTCGCCATCGCCATCGCCGCCGGAATCGCGGCTGCCGTGCTCCGTCCACTGCGTCGCGCCGCGGAGCAGGTGCGGGCCATCGGGCAGGGCAGTCTGGATCAGCGGCTGGAGTGGAGCGCGGACGACAGCCTGGGGCAGATAGCCAACGACGTGAACCGCATGGTGGTTCATGTACGCGATCTGCGCGAGACGGAGTTCGGACGGAAGCAGATGGAGCATCAGCTCTCCGACGCGGTGGTGCAGTCCATCTTCGAGCCGGTGATCGTGACCGATGCGCGCGGCCAGGTATTGAAGCTGAATACCGCCGCGGAACAACTGCTGGGAGAGGCGGCAGGGGACCGCATGGCGCTGGAGAACACGCCCGGGGGGCAGAAGATTCTGAAGGCGGTGCGGGATGCCGTTTCCATGCAGCGGCCGGTGGCGCATGAGGGCGAAGCTGCGCTGCTGCCGATGTGGATCGGGCAGGCGGAACGCAGCTACCGGCTGCGCACGACGCCGATTCGCGATACCGATGGCAAGCTGCTGGGCGCGGTGAGCGTGCTGGAGGATGTGACCGAGCTGCAGGATCTGGACCGCTTCAAGACGCGCTTCATCGCGGTAGCTTCGGACAAACTGCGCACTCCACTGGAGCAGTTGCGGCTGGCGCTCTACTCCATCACGAATGGTTTTGCCGGCGAGCTGCGACCGCTGCAGAACGATCTCATCCACGGAGCGCAGGAAGAGGCGGAGCGGCTGAACGATTTGATGACGGACCTGATCGATGTCGCCGAGCTGGATACCGGCAGCCGTGAGCTGCGCATGGAGGCGGTGCGGCCGATCGATATCCTGCGCGACGCCGCGCTGCGCTTTCAGGCCGAGGCGAGGAAGCGCGAGGTACAGATCCAGATTGAAGCGTTCAGCGATCTGTCGCCCATCTATGGCGATCGGCGTGCGCTCAAGAGCGTGATGGATAATCTGCTGTCGAATGCGGTGCGGTTCACGCCACCGAAGGGCACGATTGTGCTGCAGGCGGAGGAGCAGAAGAAGCGGGTGCAGTTCTTCGTGCGCGATTCCGGCATCGGCATCGAACCGGAGCGGCTGAAGCGCATCTTTGGGAGATTCGTGCAGGGCGCACGCTCTGCCGAAGAGGTGCGCGGCGCAGTGGGCAGCGCAGGGCTGGATGGGACCGGGCTGGGGCTGGCGCTGGTGCGGCGGCTGATCGAGCTGATGGACGGGCAGGTTTCGGTGGAGAGCCGCGTGGGACACGGCACGACTTTCAGTTTCACGCTGCCGCTGG
Source organism: Acidobacteriaceae bacterium (assembly GCA_036489655.1). GTDB lineage: Bacteria > Acidobacteriota > Terriglobia > Terriglobales > Acidobacteriaceae > Palsa-343. The sequence continues at coordinate 5,106 of DASXFH010000428.1, forward strand.
CTCCGACGCGGCTGCCGCGCCACACGATCGAGGTGGGATGAGGTGAGCGACCCGACGCAGAGTTCCATGCCCGATCCGCAGCCGGCAACGGATATTTCGGATGCGACTGCTCATGCGCTGCCGCCTGAGCCGGCGAAGCTGAAGATCTATCTTGGCGCTGCGCCTGGCGTGGGCAAGACCTACCAGATGCTCGAAGATGCGCACCTGATGCGCAAGCAGGGCATCGACGTCGTGATTGGCTTCGTGGAGCCGCACAAGCGTGCCGACACCGAGGCCATGATCCGCGATCTGGAGATCATTCCGCAGCGCGCGATTCCCTACCGCTCGGTGGTGCTGCACGAGATGGACCTGACCGCCATCCTGGCGCGGCATCCGCAGGTCTGCATCGTGGATGAACTGGCGCACTCGAACGTGCCGGGCTCTAAAAACCGCAAACGCTACGAGGATGTGCTGGAGCTGCTGGACGCGGGCATTGACGTGATGACCGCGGTAAACGTGCAGCATCTGGAGACGCTGAACGATGCGGTAGCACGCTCCTCGAACGCCACCATCCGGGAGACGGTCCCGGACAGCCTGTTGAAGCGCGCGGATGAGATTGTGAATGTGGACCTGACGGTGGAGGAGCTGCGTTCGCGGCTGCGTCAGGGAAAGATCTATGCGCCGGAGAAGATCGAGCAGTCGCTGGCGAACTTCTTTCGCAAAGGCAACCTGAACCTGCTGCGCGAGCTGGCGCTGCGGACCACCGCGGCGGAGGTGAGCTCGCAGGCGGCGGACTACCGGCGGTCGCAGGGTCTGGAACAGGCCCCAATTCCGGAGAAGGTGATGGTGTGCCTTTCGCCGCGACCGGGCACGGACCGGCTGCTGCGCGCCGGGGCGCGGATTGCCTCGCGTCTTTCGACGATCTGGTATGCAGTACGTGTGGAGACACCCGATGACGAGGAATCCGCCGATGTCGAGGGCAAGCAGCGCATGGAGGAATATCAGCGGCTGGCGCGCGACCTGGGGGCGAAGGTAGTGGTGTTGAAGGACAAGAAGGTGTCGAATGCGCTGATCCAGTTTGCGAAGCAGGAAGGGATTTCACACGTTGTCTTCGGACAGTCGGCGCGGTCGCGCATGGATATTCTGCTGCGCGGCTCCGTTATCAATCGCTTCCTTGCCGAAGTGCGTGATGTGACGGTGCAGGTGGTGCCGATGCAAAAGGAACGCCGGGAAGCGAAGTAACAATACACTGCACTAAAACCATAGGGGGACAGCAATGGCAGATGCAAATGTGACGATCACGGCAAAGCCCAACGGACCACTCCGGGTGGAGGGACCGATTCGCCTGATCGACGTGGATGGCACCGAGATCAATCTGGAAGGAAAACCGGCGGTGTCGTTGTGCCGCTGTGGCGCGTCGACCAGGAAACCGTTCTGCGACGGAACACACTCGAAGATCGGCTTTCAGGCGGCGGAGGCCGCAGTGGCCGCTGAACAGAGAGCCGCGGAGCAGAAGTAGAGCCGCGAAAGGTCGTCCGCATGATTCTCTTGACAAGCCGGGGCGGCCAGTGGAAGCTGACCCTGCCCGGCGCGGCGATGTTTCAGGAATCCGAGCC
>DASXFH010000030.1:0-2927 GCA_036489655.1 Acidobacteriaceae bacterium
GGGCCCTCTGGAATCCATGGTTTACCAGCTTGTGGGCGGGCTGCGATCCGGCATGGGCTACCTGGGCTGCGGCACCATCGAGGAGCTGCAGAACAATGCCCGCTTCATCCGCATCTCGAATGCGGGTCTGCGTGAGTCACATGTCCACGACGTGATCATCACCCGAGAGGCGCCGAACTATCACGTTGAGTAGACAGCGCCTCATCGGTGAACAGAGGCGCGCTCTCTTCTTCGCCTGGCTGCCCGCAGCCATCGGCGTCCTCGTAATCTGCCTTGAGTCCAGCGACTACCTGTCAGCCGCCAACACGCGCGCCCTTCTTGAGCATCTCTTGGTGTCGTTCGGGTGGGCCACTCACCCAAACCTCAGCTCCGCCAACCATGTCCTGCGCAAAACGGGCCACTTTTCAGGCTACGGAACCCTCGGCCTGCTCTTCTATCGCGGCAGGCGACTCAGCGGGCAAATCCTCTCCATCCGCCGGCCTCGACTGGCGGATGCCGCTTTCTCGCTGGTCTGCACCCTGGTCGTCGCCAGCGCAGACGAGTACCACCAGAGCTTTCTGCCTTCACGCACAGGACGGCCACAGGATGTGCTGCTGGATACCGCTGGAGCTGCCCTCTTTCTTCTGCTACTGCAGCTCTGGCTATGGCTTCGACGGCGCGCTTCGCCCCTCCCGGACGCGTAGAAAACCTGGCGGCGAAGGGAAATTACGCAACTTTGCAGGACTTCCCGCGTTCTCATAAGGACTATGGCTCGTCGCGCCGTTTTTGCCGCTGTCCTGCTCTCCGCCGCAATTCCCATGCTGGCGCAACAGCCTGTCTATCCCAGCTATCCGCCGCCACCGGCGGCTTCGGGAGGGAACGCGCCCCATCCCCAGCAGCCGGACCAGACGGATCAGGAATATCCCGATCAGGCGCAGCCGGACCAGCAGACACCGCAGAAACCATCGCCGTACCCGCCGAACAACGCTCAATCGGGGGCTCAATCGGGGGCTCAATCCGGGGCTCAAACGGAGCCGCAGCAGGCCTATCCGCAGCAGAGCGCGCGGGCTTATCCGCCAGCTGGAAGCTATCTCAACTGGCTCCCCCAGGGCATGGGGGCACTGGCACGCACCGCAGCCTTCCACACCGACGTCACATTTGATCGCTCGATGCTGCAGCTTGCCGGAGGACTGTGGGGAGCCTCCGGCGACCCGCAATTCGCGGCCGCGATGAGCCGTCTCGACGGCATCTCCGTGCACAGCTACCACTACGCAGCACCCGGTATGTATGATCAGCGGCAGGTAGAGGCGGTACGGCGGCAATATACCGCCATGGGCTGGCAGCATCTGGTCACGTCACACTCGGCATCGTCCGATGGCGCAACCGACCTCTGGATCAGTTTCCATAACATGCGGGCGACCGGCGCCGTGGTGCTCTTCCAGAGTGCTACGAACCTCGACCTGATCGCCTTCTCCGGGAATCTCAGCCCACTGGACATGCTGCATCTGCGCGGGCATTTCGGCATTCCACGCTTCCCGGGCGACCGCTTCGTTCCCACGCCTGGACCAGCCGCCCACGCCGCACCACCCCGGTACTAGCCGGAATCCATCGTCGAAGCGTACTGGCGCCGGACGCTGGATTGGCCGAAAGTGACAAAATCGACGAAAAATGATCATTTGCTTGACAACGACCCGTGCCCTCGTGTGTGATCGTCTGCAAATCTTCCCACGTATCAGGCGAACGTTTGTCTAAAGCACTCCTCTCCTAAGAGAGCCATACTCTCCACTGGAAACAGCTCCATCGCATGCGCGGCCCCGAAATATCTTCGCCGAGTGGATGTTGAGCCCCCGATTTGTTCAAGGCACTGGCCTCCCTCAGTGCCGGGAGGCGATTCACAAGATCGCCTCCCTTCTTTTTTGCCAGCAGCCCCGAGTCTCTATACTCGACCCAACCCCATGCGAAGGTCTCCCCTGCTGGCAGCGATCTCTGCGGCGCTGCCGCTGTGTGCACAACAGTCTCCGTCCGTCGTCTTGCAGCCGTCCACAACACAGACTGTCGTCGTCACGGCCAGCTCGAATCCGCTCGCGCTTGCCGGTTCCGACCGTACTGTCGTCGTTCTCGACCCACAATCGCAGCCTCTGCTTTTTGAGGCACTGCCCGATGTGCTGCGCCTCGACCCCTCACTGAACCTGCAGGAGCGCGGACCCGACGGCGTGCAGGCCGATCTATCGATCCGTGGCACGACGTTCGAGGAATCGCTCGTCCTGCTCAACGGTATGCGCGTGGACGATCCGCAGACGGGACACTTCAACCTCGACATTCCCGTGCCGTTAGACGCAGTGCATCGCGCCGAAGTACTGCATGGCGCCGGGTCCGCTTTTTATGGGTCGGACGCCATCGCGGGCGCCGTGGATCTGATCACCGCGGAGCCGGGACGCGCTGCCGGTACCGGCTCCAGCAACATATCGCTGCGAGCGCGCGCCGGATATGGCAGCTTCGCCAGCACGGAACAGCACCTTGTTGGAGACTATGCAGGTGCGCGCTTCTCCGAGCAGTTGGCGGGCAGCCGCGACACCTCTGCCGGATTCACCACGGATCGCAACTACCGCAGCGAGGCGCTCTCCTCGGAAAGCTGGCTGCACAGCTCGCTTGGAACCACGGATGTGCTGCTCGCCGGAAGCGATCGGCCCTTCGGCGCGAACCAGTTCTACGGCCCTTACGAATCCTTCGAGCACACCAAGGGATGGCTCGCGATGCTGCAGCAGCAGATTGGGCAGCGCACGCAGGCCGGCTTCAGCTATCGCAGGCACAGCGACGTTTACATCCTCGAGGTCGCCGATCCCGCGTATTACGAGAACAACCACATCGATGAAGCGTGGCAGGGGGTGGTGCGCCGCACCGACACTCTCGGCAAGGGCCTGCAACTCTCGACCGGTCTGGATGGCTCG
>DASXFH010000141.1:0-3079 GCA_036489655.1 Acidobacteriaceae bacterium
GGCGCGGCGCAGACCGGGGGTGCCGGCCGGATTCGTGGTCGTCGAGGGCTCCAGAAGACTCCTCCTGCGCGAGAACAGCCGCGTTCGCCAGACTACAACGGAAATGGAAATTCGTGCTGCTGCAAAAATTCTTCGCGCAGCTTGCGGTCGCGAAAGGCCTCGGTGCCGCCCGGGCGCAGGGTGGAAAGCGCACCGGTGATGTTGCCCGCGCGGGCGCAGGTTTCCGGATCGGCGCCACGCAGCCATGCGGAAAGAAAGCCGGCATTAAAGGTGTCGCCCGCGCCGATGGTGTCGACAGGTGTGGCGGAAACGCCGGCGACCTGGATCCGTTGACTCCCTTGCTGGACCAGCGCACCCCGCGATCCGCATTTCACGGCGATTGTCGGAATCCGCAGCGCCAGGGCGTCCAGGGCGGCTTCCACTGTGTCGCGGTGGGCGATGCGGCGGATCTCGTCGTTGTTGGGCAGCAGCAGATCGACAAAGGGAAGGATTTCTTCGAGCACGCCGTCCCAGCGATCGTCGGGGTCGTCGTTGGTGTCGAGGGAAATGGTCAGGCCGCGCTGCTTCAGCGTTCGGAAGAGCTCCGGCAATCCGGCGTGCAGGCCCCGCTGCAGAAACAACGACGACAGATGAAAATGCCGCGCCGAGCACAGGTAGTCAAGGTTAAGGTCGGCGCAGGTCATTTCAAACATGACGCCGGGATAGGTAAGGATGCGGCGCGTGCCGCCGTGGTGGAGCAGGATGGTGACGCCGGTCTTCGTGCCGCTGGTCGAGCGGATGGCGCGCGACAGGTCCACCTGGCTTTCGGCGAGGCGCTCCATGGCGATGCGCCCCAGCTCGTCGCCGCCGGCGCGGGTGATAAAGCCGGTGCGCATTCCGAGCAGAGAAATGTTGTGCGCGAGGATGGCGGACGAGCTGCCGAGGGTTACCTCAAAGTCGCTGGCCAGGAGTTCGCGATTGAGCGGGATGGATTCAGGCAGGCCGTAGAGGATGAGGTCGAGATTCACTTCTCCGGCGATGATGAGATCGAAGTGCGCCATGCGGTTGGGCTGTTGCGGCGGTGTCGAATGGGTATTTCCAGAAGATTCCGTATTATTACCATTCTTCTCTCATCGGCGGCAATGGGTTCGGATCGAAATCGGGTCTGCGGCGAAGCGGGCGCACCAGCCCCGGGTGCCCCTGGCCTCTATTTCCCATGCAGTAACCGTCCTCCCGGTCACCGGAGACAGGCTTGACAGACCCCTTCCTGCTCCACTAATCTCCGAACCGGATCGACCATGATCGAAATAAAACGAAATTTGCAAAGTCGGATGACGAATTGCGGCGGGAACAGGAACGTAAACTGGCGGCTCGTTGCAGGCGCGGCTGTGCTTCTTCTGGCGGGCGCACTTGCGGGTCCGAACCCACTTGCCGCGCAAACCGGCGGACTGCACGTGCAGGTGGCTCAGGATGGCCGCTACAGCATCGGGATGTCCGGCGCCTCGGCCTTTGCCCTGACCACGGGTGTGGCGGTGGAAGTGAACGGCCGCTGGCTGCACTCGTCCGATTACCCAAAGCACGCCGTGCAACAGAGCGATTCCGAGGGCGTTCTGGGGTCAGCAAGCGAGTGGACAGTGACGGATTCCGGCCTGGCCGGCGCGCCGACCCTCGTCTGTCACCTGCGCGCGTATCGTGAAGCGCCCTTCGCCGATGTGCAGGTCACGGTCGAAAACACCACCGGGCACGCTATCCACGTCGAAGCGATCCGCGCCATCGACGCCAGCGGCGGTGACGTGATGAATCTCGGCGGCCCGCCCGTCCAGGACCGCGTGCTCTCCGACAGCTTCAGCGAAGATCGGCCGTACATGCAGATTCACGACCTGGCCGATGCGCCTTATAAGCAGCCCACCCCGATGCATCGCGGCGTCGGCACCCAGCTCGTCTACAACCTCGAAAGCCACGAGAGCCTGTTTGCCGGAGTGCTCACCTCAGACAAATTCATGACCATCCTGCGCCTGCACCTCGCGGCCGGCGCGGCTCCGCAGATTGCGTCCTGGGAGGTCGAATCCACCGGCACGACGGAACTGGAGAAGGAAAACTCGCTCCAGAACTCGCCCGCCGAGGATCAGATTCCGCTCAGCCTCGAAGTGCCCAGCGGGGAGCATCTCGATTCCGAGCGCGTTTTGCTGAGCATCAGCAAGGACTACCACCACCAGCTGGAGACCTATGGCTCGGTGATCCGGCAGCTCCACCATCCGCGCTCCGCCCCGCCGCTGATGGGCTGGTGGAGCTGGACGGCCTTCTACTTCGGCCTGAACGACGGCGCCGCGCTCACCAACGCGCAGTGGGAGTCCGAGCACCTGCTGCCCCTCGGCTACAACGTCTTCCACATCGACGAGGGCTACCAGTACGCGCGCGGTGAATACGTAACACCCAATGCGACGCTCTTCCCGCACGGCCTTACTCCGCTGGAGTACAAGGTGCGCGGCCTTGGCCTGGTGCCCGGCATCTGGACCGCTCCCTTTGAAGTTTCGCAGCGGGCCTGGGTCTACGAGCACCATCCGGACTGGCTGATTCACACCGCCAAGGGGCAGCCCATTCCCGCCGGCGATGTGGTCGACGGCAAAGACACGCTCTACATGCTGGACGTGACGAATCCCGGCGCGGCCGACTACCTGCGCCAGACCTACACCAAGCTCGTGCACGAGTGGGGCATTCACTACATCAAGCTCGATTTCATGGATGACAGCGCCATCGAGGGCTACCACTACAAGCCCAACACCACGGCCATGGAGGCGCAGCGCATCGGCCTCGGTATCATCCGCAAAGCCGTGGGCGAGCACGTGTATCTCGACAAAGACGGCAGCGTGATGCTGAATCCCGTGGGCTATGTGGATTACGGCCGCATCTCCCAGGACACCGGCCACACGTTTGAAGCGACCCGGGAGGCCGCAACGGGCGTGGCTGCGCGCTACTACATGAACGGCAATTATTTCGTCGCCGATCCGGATGCCTTCGCGGTTTCCACGCAGACCATCGCCGACCAGAGCTGGCATGAGAGCCACAAGCCGGCGACGCTGGATGAGTCCCGAGCGGCGAT
>DASXFH010000150.1:0-2183 GCA_036489655.1 Acidobacteriaceae bacterium
ACTCCCCCAGGCCGCGTCCCTGACAGTGCTGCAACCGCGCAGCAGGAAGGCCAATTTCACCATTGTCTTCTGACGCCTTCTCCCCGGAATCCGGGATCGCCAAATCTGCGCCACTGGATTCTGCGCAACTCGAATTGCGCATTCCCCGGGAGCCCGTCCATCGCATTGGCCGCTGGCCCGATCCATGGCAGCCGCCCGACTGGGCTCACGCGCACCTGGACGGAACCTTTGGAAACCGCTTTGACGACCCGCAGGCCTACTATCGCGTCATCTACACCTCCAACCAACGCCTTGGCTGCTTCCTGGAGACCCTCGCCCGCTTCCGTCCGGACCTCACGCTGCTGGCCGACTTGGCCGAGATCGAAGGCGAGGACGACTTCACCCCGCTCGCGACTGTTCCAGCAAGCTGGCTGATTGCCCGCCTCATCGGCACCGCGCAGACCGAGGGTGAATACGCCGACATCTACGCCGCCGGCTGGATCGCCCTTCTGCGCCGGGAACTCGCCTCCACTGCCGTCGCGCTTGGCCTCTCGGAGATCGACGCCGCTACCCTGCAAGCTGGCCGGCCGCGCCAGCTTACCCAGGAGGCCTCACTCGTGGTCTTTCGCCGTGGCCTCGACGGCATTTTCTATCGCTCCCGCTACGGCCACTCGGTTGAGAACTGGGCCATCTTCGAGCCCTTTCCTCTGCGCAACACATCCGCCAACGCCATCGTTGCAGATGATCCCGATCTGCAGTCCGCACTTCGCCTCCACGGCCTCACCATGACGGAACGGACACTTCCGAGCGGCGGCAATCCAACACGGATCTAGACTCCCGCTCTAGCGCATCCCGGGCAATTCCGGCTGACATGCGGGACACCAATATGTCGAGCGCGCACCCGGCCCCTGTCTGCGCATCAGGATCGCAGTGCCGCAGCGCCGGCACTCCTTGCCCTGCCGCCGATACACCCAAAGACGCGCGCCCGGATCTGTGGCACGCGTCGTGCGTCGCAGGCCTGTATACGTCACCATCGCGCTACCGGCACCATCCTTCACATTCGCTTCCAGAAAGCGCTTAGCGCGTTCCACGATGCAATCGACCTCGGCACCGGTCAGCGTACTCACCAGCCGGAACGGATGCACCCCGCACGCGAACAGCACCTCACTCTTATAGACATTCCCGAGTCCCGCCATGACGCGCTGATTCAAGAGCACATTCGCGATCTCTTCATCGCCGCGCGCCAGCAGCCGCCCCTTCGCCTCGTCTGCCGCAAAGGCTGCGCCCAATAGATCCGGCCCTAGCTTCGGAATCGCCGAGTTCCGCACGAGCGTGCTTGCGGTATAAAACTTCGCGATTGGCACATTGAATGCGACTGCTTCGAATTCTGCTGTAGCAATCACAGCGCGCATTTCGCGCCGGCCGCGACGCCAGCGCTCTCCGGCGCGATAGATATGCCACGACCCGGACATCAGCATGTGGGTAGCCAGGATCAGGTCGCCCGAGAAGTGCATCAGCAGCCACTTGCCGCGCGACTCCACCTTTTCCACAGTCCGGCCCGCCACCGGCGTGTCGTCATTGACGCTTGCGAGCGGCGCGAGCGCGGTCTCGAAGCGCGTTACCAGCTTGCCTTCAAGAACGTGGCCCAGCGCACGCGCCGCTCGGTAGATTGTATCTCCTTCAGGCACTTATTCGCGCTCCGCCGACGAAGCTTCTTCTGTCGACTCACGAGCCCACCCGGATGTCGGCACGCGGCGCACATTGAATCCATTCGGCGCGGGGTGGAATCCCGCATCCTGCAGGAAACGTGCCAGGAAATGCGCACCCACCGGCTGTCCATTGATTTGGGCGATCAGCAATCCTGCTCCGCGATCGCCCTCCCGGTGACGCAATTCCTCCTGCGTCATCTGCACCAGGAACAACGACAGATCGCGTGCCGCCTGCGACCGCTCCGGTTCCTCTGCTGGCAGAAAGACCTGCACATGCGGATTGCCGCGGCGCAGATACGCCACCATCTCGCCGTTGCGCAGGATCACGCTTGCTCCCACGCTGCGTGTCAGGCTGCGCGGCTGACCGTCATCCTCAGCCCCTGCGGTTGCCGACTCTGCAGCCGGCCAGCGCAGTGTCGCGCCATACGGATTCGCCGGATCGGTTGCGGCCAGCACCACCATCTCCGGCTTCTCCAGGCGCGCCTGCTGACGCAG
>DASXFH010000160.1:0-5330 GCA_036489655.1 Acidobacteriaceae bacterium
CTCATTGATGAGCTTGCGGCTGAGGGCATCGCCTGGGTCCCTTTCTTCCCGCTCGGCGGTTTCAGCCCCCTGCAGTCCGAGCGTTTGTCGAGCGCGGCGTCGCGCCTTGAAGCAACGCCGATGCAGGTGGCTCTGGCCTGGCTGCTGCAGCGCTCACCCAACCTGCTGGTCATCCCTGGAACGTCGTCCGTCGAGCACCTTCGCGAGAACCTCCGGGCGGCCAGCCTGAGGATCCCCGCCGAAGTGCTCGCCGAACTCGATGCCATCGGGGAGGAAACCGCCGCCGCGGCGGCTGGGCGCGAATCCTGATCCGCAACCAACCTTAACCGAAGAAGGAGCTGAGAGATGCGCGTTTTTGTGACAGGAGCAACAGGATTCATCGGTTCGGCCATCGTCCGCGATCTGATCCTTCAAGGCCATCAGGTGCTTGGACTCACCCGCAGCGAGGAGGGCGCCCAGGCGCTCAAGGCTGCCGGGGCGCAGGTCCACCGCGGCAACCTCGACGAGCCCGAGACCCTGCGCAGCGGAGCGGCCCAGTCCGACGGCGTGATTCACTGCGCCTTCGATCACTCGGCCTTCCGCCATCAGGAGATCTCGAAATTCGTCGAGGTCTGCGAAAAGGACCGCCGCGCCATCGAGGCGCTGGGAGCCGGGCTTGCCGGAACGAATCGGCCCCTGGTCATCACCTCGGGAACCGGCATGGGGTCCCCCGGCCCAGGTCAGCTCGCCACCGAAGACTTTTGCGACCCCAACCATATGAACCCCCGCAAGGCGTCGGAAGAAGCGGGGCACGCGGTCGCCTCCCGCGGCGGCAATGTGTCGGTGGTCCGCCTGCCGCAGGTCCACGACACGAAGAAGCAGGGGCTCGTCACGATGATCATCCCCATCGCCCGGGAAAAGGGTGTTTCGGCTTATGTCGGCGAGGGGCTCAACCGCTGGTCGGCCGCGCACGTCAGCGATGTGGCGCCTCTCTACCGGCTTGCTCTGGAGAAGGCCGAACCCGGCAGCCGCTATCACGCCGTGGCCGAGGAAGGGGTCACCACCCGGGAAATCGCCGAGGTCATCGCCGAGGGGCTGAAGATCCCCGCCGTCAGTCTCGTCCCCGAAAAGGCGTCGGAGCACTTTGGCCTGCTGGGGATGTTCGCGGGCGTCGACATGCCGGCCTCCAGCGCCCTCACCCAGGCGCGGCTGGGCTGGATGCCGACGGGCCCCACTCTCCTCGAGGATCTGAGAAACATGCGATACGCCGCATGATCCCGCGCCAAAAGTGGCCGGATGACCGGCGCAATCCTGCACTGCTTTTTCAGGGAGGCCTGCGCTCAGCAGGCCTCCCTCGGTCAGGATCACGTGCCCGGAGTAGTGCAGCAGAATCACCAGCATCCGCCGGCTTCGACCTGAATTGGACCCTGGATTGAAAGGCCCGGACCCATAGCCGTCGTCCCGGTGAAAGGCCTGGCATCTTGCACCCCCTACGCTGCCCCAGCAACCGGTATCCTGCCGGCCCATGACTTTCGGCGATTACGAATGGATGGCCCTGCACCTGGCCGATCCACTCCAGGCCCTGCATCGCGTTACGATAGAGACAGATGCCTGCGTCTCGAACCCGCGCTGTGGTCTGCCTCTCCGGCGGAATGGACTCCTGCGTTTGCGCCGCTCTCGCCGCCCGCGACCATGACGCGTACGCCCTCCACTGCAGCTACGGCCAGCGCACTGAAGAACGCGAACTGCGCGCCGCCCGCGCCGTCGCCGAAGCCCTTGGTTTCAAAGACTTCCTGCACCTCCGGCTCGATCTCTTCCGGCGCATCGGCGGCTCCGCTCTTACCGACGCGAGTATCGAGATTCCCCAGGCTCCGCCCGACGGCGCGGCGATTGGCGCGGAAATCCCTGTGACCTACGTCCCCTTCCGCAACGCGCACTTCCTCTCCGCTGCGGTCAGCTGGGCTGAGGTGCTGGATGCAGAGGCCGTCTACATCGGCGCCGTCGAGCAGGACAGCTCCGGCTATCCGGACTGCCGGCCCGCCTACTACGCCGCTTTTCAGGAGCTGATCCGCCAGGGAACGCGCGACGGGGCCATCGTTGTCAGGACACCTCTCATCCATATGCGGAAGAAGGAGATCGTGGCCCTCGGCCTTGAACTGGCCGCGCCCCTGGATTTAACGTGGTCGTGCTATTCGGGCTCGGACGCCGCCTGCGGAATCTGCGAAAGCTGCGTACTGCGGTTGCGCGCCTTTCAGGAAGCAGGCGTTCGGGATCCGATCCGGTACGCGCATGCGCCCGCCGGACAGAGTTTTCAGGAGGGTGCGACGGCCCGCGAGCTTGTCGCGCAAACCAGCAGAGAGGAATGATTATGCGAAATATACGTCTTTGGCCGCGGCTGGTTCTTGCCGCTCTTATCGCCGTCGCGCTGCCGCTGGCGGCGCAGGCACCGACCGGCAAGATCCACGGTCATGTCAACGATCCCACGGGTGCTCCGATGGGAAACGGAACCATCTCGCTCTATCCCGGCGGCATGGCCTCGCCGTCCGCCACGCCGAAATACACGCTGAACGTCGACGCCAATGGCGACTACACGGGGGAAAACCTCGCGCCGGGTGGCTACACCCTCGTCTACCGCAAGGCGGATACGCCGAAAGACAAGGTCGTGGACCAGATCGATGATGTGAAGATCGTGGCCGGCCAGGATACTGAAGCCAACGACGATATGTCGCGGCAGGCGTACGTCGAAAAGTTGTCGCCGGAGCAGAAAAAGCAACTCGAAGAGATCAAGTCTAAGAACGCCGGCATCATGAAGGAGAATGCGCAGATCAAGAATCTGAATGCCGACCTGGAGCAGGCGCGCAACGATTCAAAAGACAAGAAGTACTCCGACGCTGTCACTTTGATGCAGCATGACGTCTCGATCAAACCCGAAGAGCCGCTGCTTTGGGTGGAGTTGGGACAGGCGCAGCTTGGACTGAAGCAGTACAGCGATGCGGAGACCTCTCTGAATAAGGCCATCACCCTGGAGACCGCCGCCAAGAAGCCGAACGCTCAGGTGATTGGCAGTGCGGGGAATGCCCTGGGCGAGGCGTTCGCTGACGACAATAAGGTTCCCGAGTCGGCGGCCGCCTACGATGCGGCGGCGAAGGCCTACCCGCCGGACGCGGGCATGTACTTCCAGAACGAGACCATTGTGATGTCGCGCGCCGGGCAGGCGGATGCTATCGTGGCGGCCGCCGACAAAGCGATCGCTGCGGATCCCACCAAGCCTATTCCCTATTATTTGAAGGGACAGGCCCTGATCGGCAAAGCCACCATGGATCCCAAGACGCAGAAGATCGTTGCGCCTCCGGGATGTCAGGAGGCCTACCAAAAGTACCTGCAGCTGGCGCCCAACGGACAGTTTGCCAATGACGCGAAGCAGGTTTTGGCCGAGATGAGTGCGGCTCCGGCTTCAAAGAGCAAGAAGCACTAAGCCGGACAGCAACAACCAGGAGCGCCGCCTTCAGCGATCCGAAGTCGGCGCTTCTTTGTTTTTGCGAGAATGGCAATCGTATGAACTCCGCTTTGACGTCTTCGATCTTCAGTTATGAAGAAGCTGCGCTCGTGGTGCGCCGCGAGGCCGAACGGATTTTGGCGCGCACCCGTCCGCAAGAGCGTGTGCCGCTGCTCCGGGCGGCAGGGCGGGTGCTCGCGGAACCGATCGTCGCCGATCGCGATCAGCCCCCGTTTGCGCGCTCCACGCGCGACGGCTTCGCCTGCAGTGCCGCTGACCTTGGGGGTGGCGTTCTGAGGATCGCCGGCCTGCTGCGGGCGGGTCAGCCCTGGACGGGCGGCGTTCTGCGCCCCGGCGAAGCAGTCGAGATCATGACCGGGGCGGCGGTCCCGCCCGGCGCGGATTGTGTTGCCATGGTGGAGCATGTCACCGTGAGGGAGGGGCAGGTACAGCTCAATGGGCAGCATCATCCTGCGCAGGGCGAGAATGTTGTCCCCGCCGGTGCCGAGGCCCGGCGCGGCGGCATCGTCATACCGGCTGGCCGGCGGCTGGGACCGGCTGAAGTAGCCGCGGCGGCGGCGTGCGGAGCGGCAACTGTGCCGGTGTTTATGCAGCCGCGGGTCGCAATCGTGTCGACCGGCGATGAACTGGTCGATGTCGCCCAGGCGCCTCTCACTCATCAGATTCGGAACTCCAACAGTTACTCACTGGCGGTTCAGGTCGCAGCCGCCGGTGGAAATCCGGAGATCTTCCCCATCGTGCGCGACGAGGTGGCGGCAACGGAAGCTGCCGTTCGCCGAGCCATACCCCTGGAGTTGCTCCTGCTGACCGGTGGCGTCTCCATGGGCCGCTTCGACTACGTTGAGCCGGCTCTGCTCAACACAGGGGCTGAGTTCCTTTTTACGGGAGTGCGAATGCAGCCTGGGAAGCCCGTCGTTTTTGGGAGGAGCGGGAAAAAACCGTTCTTCGGATTACCGGGCAATCCCATTTCCACCATGGTCACGTTTGCTCTGTTCGTCTCGCCGGTGCTGCGCGCGCTGGGCGGCGAGAGTGAACCGATGCCGCGGTTCCGCATGGCAAGGCTGGAAGAGAGGGTCGCAGCAAAGGCGGGTCTCACGCGCTTCCTGCCGGCGCGCCTGCAAAGCGACGTGCGCGGCGCGAGCGTTCGTCGCATCCCGTGGCAGGGCTCCGGCGACCTGGCTGCCGCCTCGCGCGCCAACGCGTTCATGGTCGTCCCGGAGGACCGGGAAAGGCTGGAGGAGGGAGAGATGATCTCGGTGCTCGAGCTCTGACACGCGCCGGTGTCCAGGATCGAGCCAGCTCAGCCAAGTTGGCGCTCCAGGGTTGCCCGGTGGCGGAGAAGATGGCCGTGCCAGGAAGGCGCCGATCAGCCGAGGGCCCGGTGCAGGCGGGGAAGGAGATCGCGGAAGGCGCGGCCGCGGTGGCTGAGCGCGTGCTTTTCGTCGAGGGAAATCTGTGCCATGGTGCGCTGCAGCTCCACGAGCCAGAACAGCGGATCGTAGCCGAAGCCGCCCGTGCCGAGCGGAGCTTCCAGGATCTCCCCTTCGACCATGCCTTCGCCTGTGGCCAGCACCACGCCGGCGCGCGCGGCGGCCAGCACACAGCGATAGCGCGCAGTGCGAGCGGTTCTTTCGCGCATGCGGTCGAGAAGGAGAAGGTTGTTACGCTCATCGGTGGTGAGAGCGTGCGGTGGATTGTACCCGGCATCCTCGGCAAAGCGGGCCGAACGTACTCCGGGTGCACCGTCGAGAGCATCGACTTCGAGCCCGGAGTCGTCGGCGAGGACGATCTCCGGAGAGAAACGGCTGTAATACTCGGCCTTCAGCCGCGCATT
>DASXFH010000232.1:0-29786 GCA_036489655.1 Acidobacteriaceae bacterium
GATCCTGGATCGGGCGACGATGATGCTGCACTTCCCTTACGCGTGGGGCGAGGACGCGCCCTCACGGCCGTTCGGCACGGGGCTGACCTCGCAGATCATCCGGACCGGGCAGCCGCTGCTGATCAACGAGGATATGGACGCGAACCGGGCGAAGCTCGGCGTGGAACAAATCGGCAGGTTGACGGCTTCGTATCTCGGGGTGCCGATCTCTTCGGGCGGACCGACCATCGGCGTCATCAGCGTGCAGTCGACCGATCAGGAAGGCCGCTTTACTGAGAGCGATCAGCGGCTGCTGTCAACGATTGCCTCGGCGGTTGGCGTCGCCTTCTACAATGCAAAGTTGTTCGACGAGGCGCGCCAGGCTCGCGCGGCGGCGGAAGAAGCCGATGCGGCGAAGAGCTCCTTCCTTTCTACTGTGAGTCATGAGCTGCGGACACCGCTGACTTCCGTGCTCGGCTTTGCCAAAATCATCCGGCGTCGGCTGCAGGAGCGGCTCTTCCCGCTGATCGCCGACGAAGATCGCAAAGTGCAGCAGGCGAAACAGCAGGTCATCGAGAATCTCGACGTGGTGGTCAGCGAGGGCGAGCGCCTGACCAAGCTGATCGACGACGTGCTGGATCTGGCCAAGATCGAAGCCGGCAAGTTCACGTGGAACATGACCACGGTTTCAGTGGCGGATATCATCGAGCGAGCCACCGCGGCCACCTCTTCGCTCTTTGAAGCGAAGAAGCTGCGCCTGATTCGCGATGTCGATCCGGACCTGCCCCCCGTGACCGGCGATCAGGATCGCCTGATTCAGGTGGTGATCAACCTGATTTCCAATGCGGTGAAGTTCACGGACTCGGGTTCGATTGCCTGCGCAGCTCACCAGAAAGAAAATGAACTGGTGGTCAGCGTCAGGGACTCCGGAATCGGCATTGCCGTTGCCGACCAGGCGAAGGTCTTCGAGAAATTTAAGCAGGTCGGCGACACGCTGACCGATAAGCCCAAGGGAACCGGCCTGGGCCTGCCCATCTGCAGGGAGATCGTCGAGTATCATGGCGGGCGCGTCTGGCTGGAGAGCGCACCTGGAAAAGGAAGCACCTTTTTCTTCACGCTGCCAATAACTGCGAAGCCAGCGCAGCTGCCCCTGCTTCCCGAAAGACGCTCGCTGGATTTCGAATCGCTGGTGCGCCAGCTGCGCGAGACCGTGGCCAACCACAACGGGCGGTCCAAGACCGTCCTGGTCGTCGACGACGATCCGAATATTCGCTCCCTGCTGCAACAGGAGCTGACTGAGGCAGGCTACGCGGTACGTCTCGCCGAAGATGGCCGCAAGGCTCTGGCCCTCATCCGCGAAGAAATTCCCGGCCTCGTCATCCTCGACGTGATGATGCCGGAGATGAACGGTTTTGATGTAGCGGCGGTGCTCAGAAACGACCCTGCCACGATGGACGTTCCCATCATTATTCTTTCCATCCTCGAGGATAAGGAGCGGGGCTTCCGCCTGGGCGTCGATCGCTATCTGACCAAGCCCATCGATACAAAATCTCTGTTCCACGAAGTGGACTCCCTGCTGGGGCAGGGCAAGTCGAAGAAGAAGGTGATGGTGGTGGACGAGGATGCGTCGACCATCCGCACCCTGACCGACGTGCTGGAGACGCGCGGCTATCAGGTCGTCGATTCGGACGGCCGGGATTTATTGACGCGCGCCGTGGCTTCGCGCCCCGACATCATCATTCTCAATTCCCTGCTCTCCGGCAGCGATGGAGTTCGCTCGCTGCGCTTTGAAAAGGGTCTGGAGAACGTACTGTTTCTTATCTACTCATGACCGCCATGAAGATTCTGATCGTCGACGATGAGCCTCACCTCCGCACACTGATCCAGCAGGCTCTGGAAGAGCTGGAAGACGACGGCGTGGACCTGCTGACCGCCACGAACGGCGAGGATGCGCTGACCATCATCCGCAACGAAGAGCCGAATCTGGTTTTCCTCGATGTCATGATGCCTCGCCTGAACGGCTTCGACGTCTGCAACACGGTCAAGAACCAGCTCGGCCTCGGGCAGATTCACATCGTTCTGCTCACCGCAAAAGGGCAGGAGTTCGATCGCCAGCGCGGCCAGGAAGTGGGAGCGGACCTCTATATGACCAAGCCCTTCGATCCCGACGCTCTGCTGGCCAAAGCGCGGGCCGTGCTGGGATTGCCGGCAGTCGGAGGTTAGTCTGCATGCCCGGCATCAGTTTGAAGGCGGTGATCGGCCCGCGAGCCGGGAGCCACGTCGCTTTGCAGGCGCTTTGCGCCACTCCCGCAGACGAAGTCGTGATTGCCGATGGCCAGGGTATGGCGCTGATTGGCCAGGCTGGGACCACAGATTCTCTGTCGGTCATCCCTGTCATTCATGAGAACGCTCAACTCGGAGTTGTCACCGGTTCTGAGGCCAGGGCACGGGCCATGGCTCTGCTGGTCTCGCACCTGGCGGCGCGCGAAGCGGAAGGCCGCGCGATGGCCGCGGAAGTTCTGCACCTCTATCGGGAGATTCATCTCATCGAGGAACTCTCCGAGCAGCTCGCCCCGCTCCTCGATGCGGATGCCATCGCCGCCGCTGCGCTGGGCCAGGCACAGCGGCTGATTGCCGCAACCCACGGTACGGTGATCTTCCGGGACAAGGAAGGCCAGCCGCCTCGCGCTTTAGCTCGTTTCGGCTCAGAGATCGACGGAAAGACTGCCAGCGCGCTGGAGCCGCACTCCCCCTTTGTAGTCTCAATCCTGGAACGTGGAGTGGCAGAGATTCTCAACGACGCACCGATGGCGCTGGAAAACGGATCGCCTGCCGGAAACGCGATGATAGGTGCACCGCTGCGAGCCGGGGAGCAAACAGTCGGTGTTATCGCGCTGGCTCAGGCAGAAGGGGCAACCCACTATACGTCGGCAGATCTCAAGCTCCTGAACACCATTGGCCTGCAGACAGCCACGGCGATGGAGAAGGCCCGGCTCTTTTCGGACATGGTGAGCGCCGAACGCCAGCGCGCGGAATATGCGGCCGAGCTGAAAGCCGCCAGCGCCGTGCAGCAGCTACTGCTGCAGAGTGCCTCGGCGCCGACGCCTGGATTTCAGGTCGAGTCGGTCTATCTGCCCTCCAGGGAGGCGGGAGGAGATTTTTTCTTCGTTCAACCCAGTGCCGACGGTTCCCTGAAGGCGATCGTCGGCGATGTTTCAGGCAAGGGCATGACCGCGGCCATGCGCGTTGCCATGATCCTTGGCGTCCTGCGCCGTGAGACTTCTGAAGATCCTGCGGAGATTCTGTCTAATCTCAATAATGCTCTGGTGGCGCAGGAACAGCTGGGCTTTACGACGGCGTGCTGCCTGCGCATCGCCTCATCCGGGGAGTTCACGCTCGCCAATGCGGGGCATATCGCGCCCTATATCGCCGGCGAGGAAATCGTTGCGCCTCCGGCGTTGCCGCTGGGTCTGGTGCCCGATTCAACCTATTTAGAGGTGCGAGGCGAAATTCCCTCCGGAAGACGACTGGTGCTGATGTCGGACGGCGTGCCTGAAGCCCGCTCATCATCCGGGGAGCTGCTCGGTTTCGACCAGTTAGCCTCCCTGAGTTGCCTTACCGCCCACGAGATTGCCGACGCTGCCTGCCGGTTTGGGCAGGAGGACGACATCACCGTGTTGACGATCGCCCGGGTTTAGGCGTGGCCGGGCGCAGGGCGCGGCGTCTGGAGAGCAGGAACAGGCCGGCCACATTCCACAGCCGAATATAGCAATGGATGGTTACTCGCGGGTTACAGAAGAAACCCGTGGATGAGCCTGCAGGCACTCGGAGGCGTGGGGACGGCGCAGCGGAGAGTAATCATCCCGATTTTTTCTTGCGCGCCGAAAGAGGGAGTTGCCATAATAGCCCACCCCCGGACCTTCCCCCAGGACTGCCGGAGACGGTGGCCGCACCCATGGTGAACCTTCGGTATGCGCTGCGTATAAGTGTCTGCTGGCGCCGTCGCCGGGTCCTGCCCATGAATCGCCGAGAGAAGGAGCGAAGGATCGCCCGCATGCGGCGCGGATGGCTTCCTGCCGGTGCACTCGTATCGGCGACGCTGCTATGCCCGGCGCAACAGATCACCCGCCTGACCGGAGCGGCAGCCGAGGCGGCGAAAACTGCACAGGTGACATCCGCCCAGGAAACGAACGGGACGGTGATCGGCACCGTTGAGGACGTCAATGGAAGCACGATTGAAGGCGCGACAGTGACACTGGGAGCCACGGACGCCCGCCAGACACAAACCTCGACGGCGAATGCGAACGGCTTTTTCCAGATTGCTGTCCAGCCAGGGCGATATGTCGCCACGGTGTCGTCGCCCGGACTCGCGACATGGACCAGCGGGGATGTAGCGGTGGCAGCCGGAGAATTTCGGGAGATTCCCGGTATCGTCCTCAGGGTGATGCCGGCCTTTTCGGTGGTCCGAGTGGCTCCATCGCGGCAGCAGATCGCCGAAGAGCAGATTCACGCACAGGAACAACAGCGGCTCGTCGGAATGCTTCCGAACTTCTATGTCAGCTACGTCCCCAATGCCGCGCCGCTAACCACACGGCAGAAGTTCGAGCTGGCGTGGAAGAACTCGATCGATCTGGGGAGCATCAGCACCGACGTCCTCACAGCAGGGGTGGAACAGGCGCAGAACAGCTACCCGGCCTACCACCAGGGAGCGCTGGGATACGCCAAACGCCTGGGCGCGGCGTACGGCACTGACGCCGGCGGCACCTTCATCGGGGCGGCGATTCTGCCCACGCTCTTCCACCAGGACCCGCGCTATTTCTGGCGCGGCACAGGCAGCCTCGGGTCGCGGGCGCTCTACTCCGTTTCCACCATCGCGATTTGTAAAGGCGACAACAGACGCTGGCAGCCGAACTATTCATTCGTGCTCGGAAACCTGGCGTCAGGCGCGGTATCGAACCTTTACTACCCGGCGGGGAATCGAGGATGGGCGACAACGCTCAAGGGCGGGGCCATCTCTTCCCTGCAGGGAATCAGCGGGCGCCTGCTGCAGGAGTTCGTGATGAAGCGGTTTTCGCGCGGGGTGCGGGAATAACAAGCAGCAGCAAATCCTGCCGATCTCATCACTTTCGTCCTTCGTCTCTGATCACCGGCTTCCCCTTCTCGTTCAGGCCCAGCCTGGCAAATGGCGTGTGGTGGTCGTGGGTGAAAACCACCAGCCAGTCCTCGGGGATGGCACGCTCGTAAAAGCGCTTGCGTTCGGCGATGCATCGCACCGGGTCGAGGTCGTACCCCATTACCCATGTGATGTCGAGGTGAGCGGAGGTGGGGATCAGATCCGAGACGTAGCAGGCGCGCTGGCCCGCGGATTCGATGTGGACGGCGAGCAGTTGCGCGGTGTGCCCGGGAAAACACTCGACGGTGACCCCGGGAACAATCCGGGTTCGTTCGCCGGGGCGGGTGTTGAGCAGAGTCATCTGCCCGGACTCGACAAGGGGATCGTAATTCTCGGAGATATAGCTGACCGCGTCACGCTCCAGCTGCAGGTGGCCGTGCTCCACTTCGCCGCGATGCGCAAAATAGCGGGCGTTGGGAAAAGTGGGGACGATGCGTCCATCTCCGGTCCGGGTCGTGTTCCAGCCACAATGGTCGAAGTGCAGATGCGTGTTAATGACGATATCGATGTCTTCCGGGCGAATGCCGGCGACCGAAAAGGCGCGGGGGAGCTGCTGTTTGGCTCCGTAGATCGCGTTCAGCTTGTCGCCGAGCTTGTTGCCGATGCCGGTTTCGATGGCAACCGTGTGGCGCCCTGTAAAGACCACGACCGTGTTCAGGCCGAGGAGAATGCGATTCTGCGCATCGGCCGGAGCGCGTTTCGCCCAGAGCGATTTGGGAACGACGCCGAACATGGCGCCGCCGTCCAGAAAATACGTGCCGTCACTGAGGACGGTCAGCTCAAAGTCGCCGACACTGGCTCGGCCGCGGATGGGATCGGCCGTGCCGGGACGTTCCGCAGGGTGGCGATCCGGAGCGGGTGCTGCAGGCGAAGGAAATACCATTCGCTACCGGTGCTCCGGCGAGGATGCGGGCGACGGCTCCTTCAGGTACCGGTCAAAATGCTCGAGCAGCTTGTTGTAAAGCTCCGTCTGGTCTTCGGACCCTGCAATGGAGTGGGTCTTGCGGGGAAAGATGTTGTAGTCGTACGGAATGCCGGCTTCGATGAGCTTCTGGATGTACTGCACGTCGCCTTCAATGTGGACATTGTCGTCGCCGGTGCCGTGCATGATGAGTATGCGGCCCCGCAGGTCGGTCGCGCTGTTCACGTCCGAGTCGGCCTTGTAGTTCTGGGCATCTTCAGAGGGCAGGCCCATATAGCGCTCGGTATAGATGGAGTCATAGTCGCGCCAGTCGGTGACCGGGGCCACGGAGACCCCGGCGAGGAAGCTGTCGCTGTGGGAGAGCGAGAAAAGGGTGAAGCTGCCGCCCCAGCTCCAGCCCCACCAGCCGAGACGATGCGGATCGAGCTGCGGGTAGTCGCGGAGGACCTGATCGATGGAGGCCATCTGATCGGCAAACTGCGGCGGCCCAAAATTGTGCCAGCAGACCTGCTCGAAATCGCGCCCGCGCCCCGCCATGCCGCGGTTGTCGACGTGGAGAACCGCAAATCCGTGCTCCGCAAGCAGCTCGTCAAAGAAAAGATGCCTTCCGCCCCAGCGGTCGCTCGCGCCGCCCACGCCCGGACCGCCATAGGGATTCACGATGAGAGGAATGCTGTGGGGCGATGCGTTTCCCGGAGGCAGCAGCAGGGTTCCATAGAGTTTGGTGGTCTTGTCGGCCGCGGTGAGCTCCAGAGATTGTGGAGCGATGAGGCGATGGCCTTCGACAGCATGGGAGTGCCAGAGGGCCGTGCAGTTCACGCCCGGGGAACCGGAGCCGGGCACACCGGCTGTACAAACGGAAACCGTGGGCGGCACCAGCAGCGAGGAGTACGTGTCGATGAAGGCGCCTCCCTGCGCGGGGAAGGAGGTCTCGTGAACGCCCGCGCCCTGAGAGATCTGACGCTTGCCCGTGCCGTCAAACTGCACCGCCCAAACCTGCTGCTGGCTGGGGTCCCCCTGGTTGGAGAGGTACCAGAGGGTCTGCGTGCTGTCGTCGACAGCCTGGATGGAAAAGACCTCGTAATCGCCGCTTTCCACCTGGTTCACCAGGTTGGCGAGCGCGCCCAGCGGGTCGTTGCTGTCGTATCCGTAGCGATAGATGTGGGTGTGACCGTCGCGCCAGCTGAAAAGGAAGAACTGGTGGTCGCCCGCGAACCTTATGTCATAGGTGGTATTGAAATATTTAGGTTCCGATTGCTGGAGCACGCGGCGGATATCGCCGCTCCTGGTATCGGCGAACCAGATGTCGAGATGCTGCTGGTCGCGGGACAGGACCTCGATCCAGACAACGTGGGGATTCACCCAACCGAAGCGGGGAATGTAGTCATTGCCCTCGTCGAAGGGAATATGCAGCCAGCGAGTTGAGCCTCCATTGACGCCGACAACGCCAACCTGCACGCCGGGATTGGGATCGCCGGGCTGCGGATAGCGCTGCTTTTGCACATCGGCGTGGGTGGGAATCCAGTCAACCAGGGGATACTCGGGAACCTTCGTCTCGTTCATCTGCAGGTATGCGATCTGGCGTGAGTCAGGAGACCAGAAGTAGTTGCTGCGGACGTCGAGTTCCTCAAGGTAGACCCAGTCCACTTCTCCGTTGAGCAGGACCTCGTCGGGGTTCTGGTGGCCGCCGATCAGTTCCAGCGGCGGCATGGAGCCGTCGGGGCGCTGCACATAAAGATTGTCGTCGTGCAGGTAAGAGACGTACTGGCCGTTGGGCGAGAATTTTGGATCGTCGCCGGACTGCATGGCCGAATTGCCGATCTGCACGCCGGTGCCGTTCTTTGGATCGAAGAGCCAGAGCTGGCCGTTGGTGTCAAAAAGAACGTGCTGAGAGTCGGGCGCCCAGATGTAGGGCGGCTCCCCATAGCGGGCGCGGTGGTCGCGATCGCGCTCGGGAAGATTGGCATTCAGCAGCGAAGAGATCTTGTCAGAGGAGATCAGCACCTTCGGGTGCGTGCCGGGGGGCTGCAGCTCCATGAGATCGCCGTCCTCGGAGATCCAGGTGACCCGTTTGCCGTCGGGCGACCAGGTCATGGCCTCGGGGGGATTGCCGGTCGTCGCGCCGCCGCGGCCGAAAATCTCCTGGATGGTCCAGGGATGCGTCTCCTGAGCGCGGGCCAGCCCGAACGGAAGACAGAGGATGAATGCAAACAGGGGAACGGCGAAGCGGCCAGGGCGCTGCGGCAGTAGGTAACGCAAGAAGGACTCCCGGATGGCCCGGTTCAGCGGGGGGAATGACCGGCACCTGTGTTTGAGGGCCATTCTAACGCGTTGCCCATCGATGCGCCCAAATCAGTGGGCGGCGGCGGGGCCTTTGTGCTTCTTCATGAGGAAGATGAGGGGAATCATGCAGGCGGACCCCACGGCGAGCACAGCGATCACGTCAAGATAGGCGAGCTGGGTGCTCTGGCGCACCAGCTGCTGGTACAGGGTGCCTTCTGCGAGGTCGCGGGCCTGGGCGGCGGAGGCCGTGAGTCCATGCTGGACGAAGTAGGCGGCGGAGTGGTTCAGGGCCTGGAGGAACGGGACGCTGGAGGCGTTGAAGTGCATGGCCAGCCGGTCCTGGTGGTCCTGGCTGCGGCGCGCGAGCACGGTGACAAAAAACGAAGTGCCAACACTCCCGCCGATGTTGCGGGCCAGGTTCATCAGACCGGAGACGTCGTTGTTCTTCTCGCGAGGCACGTCGGTGTAAGAGAGGGTATTGATGGGGACGAAAAGGAAGGCCAGTCCCGAGGCCTGGAAGATGCGCATCCAGGCAACGTAGGAGTAGCTGGCCTGGGTATCGATCGTGTGGAGAGCGGCAAGGGCCGAGGCCAGAATCGCGAACCCAAAGGCAATGAGGTAGCGCGCGTCGACTCGTCCGACGAGGAACCCCACCAGCGGCATCAGCACAAGAATGGCGAGTCCGCCCGGCGAGATGACCAGACCGGCCTGCTCGGCGGTATAACCCATCAACTGCTGGACGAAGAGCGGGATGAGCACCGTGGTGCCGAAAAGCGTAAAGCCGAGCACGAACATGAGGAACGCGGAGATGGCGAAGGTCCGGTTTCGGAACATGGTGAGATCGAGGATGGGGCGGTGGCCCTTCCGGATCTGCCTGAACTCCCACAGAATGAGCGTGACGAGGGCGACGGCGCAGGCGACAAAGAAGAACGTAATCAGGTGCGAGCCGAACCAGTCGTCTTCCTGCCCCTTGTCGAGGACGAACTGCAGGGACCCGAATCCCAGCGCGAGCAGGCCAAAGCCCATGTAATCGAGGTTGAGGCCGCGCTTGCGGCTCCGTTCCACTTCCTGCTGGATGTGCGGCGGGTCTTCGACGAGCCGGTGGGTGAGGAACAGGGAGAAGATGGCGATGGGGACGTTGATGAAGAAGATCCACCGCCAGGTGTAGTTGTCGGTGATCCAGCCGCCAAGGGTGGGGCCGATGGCCGGCGCCAGCACGACAGCCATGCCGTAGACTGCGAACGCCTGTCCGCGTTTCCGGGGCGGGAAGGTGTCCGCCAGAATGGCCTGCTCGCTGGGCTGAAGGCCGCCGCCTCCCGCTCCCTGCAGAACGCGGAAAAAGATGAGCATCGGCAGCGAGGGCGCCAGTCCGCACAGCATGGAGCTGATGCCGAACAGCGCAACGCAGATCATGTAGAAGCGCTTGCGTCCGATGAAGGAGACAAGGTACGCGCTGGCCGGCAGGATGACGGCGTTGGAGACGAGGTAGGAAGTCAGGACCCAGGTGGCTTCATCCTGCGAAGCGCCGAGGCCGCCCGCGATGTGCGGGATGGCGACGTTGGCAATGGAGGTATCAAGGACCTCCATGAAAGTGGCGAGGGTAACCGTGAGCGCGACGGCCCAGGGATTATGCTTCGGCTTCCAGCTGGCGTCGGCGTCGGGCATCGATAGGGATTGGAGACGGGGGTGTTGGGTCAGGATGCAGGAAATTAGGGCGGGTTGGCAAGGCGAGGTGGCTGAACGATCGAATCTGCTGGAACCCCAACTTGTGACATAATTATGTCATGGCAGTGAGGACCACCGTCGATATTCCCGAGCCGCTGCACGATCGGCTGCGGCAACGGGCTGCGCACACGGGTGCCTCGATCCGTTCGCTGATCGTGCGAGCGCTGGAAGAGACCTACACAAAGCCGCGCAAGGGTCGGCTGGTGACGGGACCCATGGTAAAGCTGCATGGAAAGAAGGGACCCCGCTTCCCGGTGGATGAGACCCCGCATGACCTTATACTTCCCTGACGTCAACGTCTGGGTGGCATTATCGGTAGTCGATCACTCGCATAATGCAGTGGTCTGGAAGTGGCTTCGATCTTTGCCCGAAGATGTGCGTCTTGTGTTTTCCAGGTACACGCAGCTCGGGATCCTGCGATTGCTGGCCAATGCCGCGGTTACCGGAACCCAGCCTCTGACCCTGCGGGAAGCGTGGGATGTTTACGACCAGTGGAGCGAGGATCCGAGGGTCGACTTTTATCCGGAACCACGCAATGTCGATTCGGCTTTCAGGAAGACATCGGAACCCTTCGCGGGAAAACCTGCCTCGAAATGGGTCGGCGATTGCTGGCTGCTGGCGTTTGCTGAAGAGGCGGGGGCAACCCTGGTCACTTTTGACCGCGCGCTTCTGGAATTCGCCAGAAAGCAGGGCCTTGCCGCAATGATGCCGCGATGACCGCAATCCGGCAGTGATATCCTGCAGATTCCGACGATGAGAGCTGAACTTGAAGCGCTGATCCGCGTACAAACCCTCGATCAGGAGACCGCGCAGTTGCGCGGGGAGATTGCGGCGCTGCCCAAACGGCTGGCGGCGCTGGAGTCGCGTCTGGCGGCGGAAAAAACCGCTTTGGAGCAGGTGCAGAAGGCTCTGAAGGACGAAGAAGGCGCGCGCCGGAGGATGGAAAGCGATCTGAAGGACCAGCAGCAGAAGATCGCGAAGCTGCGCGGGCAAATGTCGGGCGTAAAGACCAACGAGGAGTATCGCGCCTTCCAGCATGAGATCGAGTTCGCGGAGGCGGAGATCAAGAAGATCGAGGACCGCGAGCTGGAAAGCATGGAGCGCGTGGAGCAACTCGAGCAGAAGCGCAAGGCCGCCGAAAGCGACCTGAAAGACAACATGAAGGTGGTAGAGATCGAGCAAAATCAGGCGCGAGCGGTTTCCGCCGAGCAGCAGAAGCATCTGGCGGATCTGCTGCAGCGCCGCGAGACGGAGCGGACCACGGTGCCGGAAGAATGGCTGCGGGAATATGACCGCATCTCTTCAAAGGGAGGAACAGGCGTCGCCTATGCGCAGGGGCAGCGATGCGTGAGCTGCCAGATGGGCATCCGGCCCCAGATGTGGAATCAGATCCGCTCGGGAGAAATCATGACCTGCGAGTCCTGTGGGCGGCTGCTGTATTACGACGCGGCGAAAGAGCCGCAGCCTGAACCCGAGCCCGAGAAACCAAAGCGCGGCCGCAAGGCTCCCCAGGCGGGCGTGGAGTAGGGCTCATCGCCGAGAATTGCCGGACAATGAAGCGCGTCGCCATCGACATGGATGAGGTTCTGGCCGATACGCTGGCCGAGCATCTGGCGCGCTACAACCGCGATCATGACGAGGCGATCTCCAGGGCCGATCTCGAAGGCAAACGGCTGTGGGACATCGTCTCGATCGACCGGCACGAGCGCCTGGAAGGCTATATGCGCTCGGAAGACTTCTTCGAAGACCTTCCGGTGATCGAGGACAGCCAGCGCGTTCTGCACTTGATGGCGCAGACCTACGACATCTACATTGCCACCTCGGCCATGGAGTTCCCCAACTCCCTGGGACCGAAGTACCGCTGGCTGCGGCGGCACTTCCCTTTTCTCGATCCCCGGCACTTCGTCTTCTGCGGAGAGAAGAGCATCCTCAAAGCGGACTACCTGATCGACGACCAGCCGCGGCACTTCCGCACCTTTGCCGGGAGAGGCATTCTCTTCACGGCTCCGCACAACATGGGCGTAAGCGGCTATACGCGCGTGGACAACTGGCAGCAGGTGGAGCGGCTGTTTCTGGCGGACGGCGGCCCGAAGTAGAAATCCACCCCGCCCCTGTCTGCCAGCGACCGGCCGACATGGAGCACCCCCTCATTCCTTCTCGGCAAGCAGGGCGCGGATATCCTTCTCGAACTGCGCGCGATCGACGATGCCGGCGTGGGCGACGGCGATTCTTCCCTTCCGGTCTATGAGCAGAGTCAGCGGCATTTCCGTGAGGTGGAAGCGCGCTCCCAGAGCGTCGGTACCGACCGCGACCGGGTAATCCATGTGCGACTTTGCCATGAACGGGCGAATCTTCGCGGGCGATTCCCCATACATGTCCAGACCAATAAGAGCCAGCCCCCGGCTGCGATATTCCCGGTCGAAATCCACGTACCAGGGGATTTCAATTTTGCATCCGCCACAATCCACCGCCCAAAAATCCAGCAGCACCACTTTGCCGCGGTCCTGCGCGAGGCTCAGTTTCCGGCCGTTCAGGCTGGTGACCATGAAGCCGGGCGCCGGTTGACGGGCAGCGGCTGGGATGAGCCCGTAGGACTGCAGCGCCGCCGCAGAGATCGGCTGTACCGCAACGGACAGGAAGCAGCCGAAGAGGCCGATTCCAACGAGATTGGAGAGCCCTTTTCGACGGACGAGCAAAAGCATCCCTCGGCGGCTGAAGCCGCATTTTCCCGGCTGCGGTTGCAGCACAGCTTGTACCGCTTGCAAAGCGGCTGTCGCCCGGGCTACATCAACTCTTCGACAAACCCCTTGGCTACCGCCGGGTCGATGTGTTCTTTGCGGCCGACCATGGGGCCGTCCTTCGTGACCGGCTCGGCTTCGTGGAGCGAGGGCAGATCCGTGCGCTCAAAGAATTTCCCAATGGGAATTTCGTCGCCCCACACGGTGGACTTCTCCATGGCGCCGAGCCAGTCCGTCGCGTCGTAACTGGCGTCGTCTTCCAGCCGCTTCACACGCGGACGGAACCACTGGAACGTGTTGTCTTTGTTGTAGGTGACGCAGGGGCTGAAGATGTCGAGGAACGAGAAGCCTTTGTGCTGGATGCCCTGTTTGAGGAGCTCGGTGAGGTGCTTCTGATCGCCACTGAACCCGCGGGCGACGAAGGTGGCTCCCGCCGCCAGCGCCATCGAGATCGGGTTGATAGGCGCTTCGATGTTGCCGTAGGGCGAGCTTTTCGTCTTCATGCCCAGGCGGCTGGTGGGCGAGGTCTGTCCGGTCGTCAGACCGTAAATCTGGTTGTCCATGACGATGTACGTGAGGTCGATGTTCTTGCGGATGGTATGGGTGAAGTGATTGCCGCCGATGCCGAAGCCGTCGCCATCGCCGCCGGTGACCAGCACGGTCAGTTCGTGGTTGGCCATCTTCATCCCCGTGGCTACGGGGAGCGATCGGCCGTGCAGCGTATGCATGCCGTAAGTCTCGATGAAGCCGGGAAAGTTGGACGAGCAGCCGATGCCGCTGACGGTGACGATCTGGTGGTTGGGAATCTGAAGTTCGACGAGAGCCTTCTGGACAGCGGCCAAAACGCCGAAGTCGCCGCAGCCGGGGCACCAGTCGGGGTCGACGCGGCCTTTAAAATCCGCCATCGTCATGGGTTTCGGGGATTCAACAATTGTCGCCATTCCTTTTCTCCTGGGGCTGGTTCCGTTTACACCATGACTTCGTGAGCGGGGACGGACAGCGTTGTCTCCCCGGCCAGTTGTTCGCGCACCGCCTCTGCGATGTGGTGCGGCATGAAGGGCTCGCCGTCGTACTTGCGGATATGTCCGTCGGCGACGAAGCTGGTTTCGCTGCGCAGGTAGCGGGCGAATTGTCCGCTGTAGTTGTTCTCGACGATGATGGTGCGCTTTGCGTTGCGCAGCTGTTCGACGATGGCGTCGCCATGCAGCGGGACGAGCCAGCGGATCTGCAGCTGGTTGGCGGTGATGCCCTGCTCGGCCAGCTGCTGGCGCGCTTCTTCAATCACCCCCTGGGTCGATCCCCAGCCGATGAGAGTTACGTCGGCATCCTTCGGGCCCTGCATCGCAGGCGGCGGCACAGCGGCAGCAATGCCCTTCTCCTTGCGCATCCGCTTTTCCATCATGGCCCGGCGCTTGCGCGCGTCGGTGAACATATCGCTGATGAGCACGCCGTTTTCGTCGTGCTCATCGCTGGACACCACGTGCGTATAGCCGGGGAGACCGGGAATGGCGCGAGGCGAGACACCGCTCTCCGTGATGAGGTAGCGCTTGTATTCGCCGCTGCCGTGCCCATTGGGTGAGGTGATCATCTCGCCGCGATCGACCGGCGGCGCGAAGTCGAGGACTTCAGGATCGACGCTGAGGCGTCCTTCCGAAAGCAGCAGGTCGCAGAGCACGAGACCCGGCACCTGAAACTTGTCGACGACGTTCCAGATATCGGCCATCAGCGTAAAGCAGTCGCCGATATCGAGCGGCGCGGCGATGACGCGGGGATAATCGCCAAAAGCAGCGCCCAGCATCTGCCACAGATCGCCCTGTTCGGTCTTCGTTGGCACCCCCGTAGACGGGCCCGCCCGCTGGCAGTCGATGACGACAACGGGGATTTCCGCCATGGCGGAGAGGCCCAGCGCTTCCGACATGAGCGCAAAGCCGCCGCCGGAAGTAGCGCACATGGCGCGAACGCCCGCATGGGCAGCGCCGATCGTCATGTTGATCACGCCAATTTCGTCTTCGACCTGGCGCACCATGATGCCGGCTTTGCGGCCGTTGGCGGCGAACCAGTGCAGCACGCCGGTGGAGGGGCTCATGGGATAGGCGCAGTAGAATTTGACGCCCGCAGCAGCTCCCCCCATGGCCAGCGCCGTATTGCCGCTGAGGACCGCATACTTCCTGTCCGCCATGGGGACGGGATTAGCGAAGGGTTTGAAGTGCTGCGTGGCATAGTCGTAGCCGGCTCGGGCGACGGCGATGTTTTCGTCGGCGACGGCGGCCACTTTATGGCCGAACTGTTCGCGGATAACGCTTTCCAGCGACTGGAAGCCGATGCCCATCATGCTGAGCGCGGCGCCCATGGCCAAAGTATTCTGCGCGACTTTGTTCTTGCTGATGTCGGCCAGCGTGGAGACGGGCAGCGGGCAAAGCTGCACGCCGTCGGCATGCTCGACCGGCTTGATGGCGTCGGCGTTGTAGATGCAGGCGCCGCCCGCGGTCAGCAGCCGCAGGTGGCGATCCATCGTGTCCTGATTGAGCGGAATGAGCAGGTCGAGGTGGTCGCCCATATTGGTGATGGGCTCGGTGCCCGCCCGGATGGTCAGGTAGGTATGGCCGCCGCGAATGATGGACTGATAGGCGTTATACGCGTTGAGATGGAGGCCGCGCCGGCTGAAAATTTTGGCAAAGATGTCGCCCGGAGTGGCAACGCCCTGACCGGCGGCTCCTCCGATGCCGATGGAAAAAGACTGAATCATATCCGCTCCCGCAGAAGATCAGGACTGGTTTTTGGGGGACGACGCTCGTGGACGCGCTGAAAACCCCGGCTTCAGAAAGTGGGCACCAGCATACACCCGGGAGTGCACGACTCGACAGGGGCGGGCGTCGCCGATTAGCTGGAGTCGGGAAGCTGAAGCGTGGCGGCGCTTTCCATCTGGCGTTCCATCTGCAGGATGCTGCCGTCGGACCCGGAGAGCGTGTCGAGCCAGAGCACACGGCCCTTCCCGCTCACCAGCAGCGCGGCCGGCCACTGGTCGATGGCAAAGGGATGCAGCTCGTCGTCTGGCACGATGAGGACAGGCAGCTTTGCCGGGAGAGCGGCACGGAAAGCGCGGAGCGGCGCCAGCGCAGCGGGATCGGGCGTATCGACGCCGGTGTTGGCGGCCCAGGAGGTGACGGCGATGACTTTCATACCGGACGTGAGATGGTCTTTGGCCAGCTGCGCCAGGATTTTGTTGATGGCCGGCCCCGAGGCGGGGCTGGCCAGGGAGAAGACCAGGACCAGGGTGCGATCGTCGAGCATGCGGACCATGGTGTCTTTGCCGATGTGCCGGACGATGCGGTGCGCCGCTGGATTGGGATCGTACAGCAGGACGGTGCGGTTGACGGTCGCACCGGCAGGCAGCATCTCCGTGCCGTGGAACGCGCGCACCGGGCTGGGCTGCTGGAAGAACGCGTAGCGCGTCAGGGCGTCCTGAATGGCGGCATTGCTGGCGCTGTGCACGATGGCATCGCCAGCGGCATCGGCACTCACCTGCCCCACAATCTTCTCCGCATCGTCCGGCTTGCCGTTGAAGCGCAGGGCGTTGGCAATGCGAAGCGCGTCCCGCACCAGCGTTGCAGCGTCAACGAAGTCGCCGTTGCCTTTGAGCGAGCCGTCGCCGGCAAGGACGTCGAGAATGTGCGGGAGCTGCTGCTCATTCAGGCGGGCGATCGCGTCAGCATCTGCAGGGTCGATGCTCCCGCCTGCCTCATCGACGATCTGGTCGATGCCGAGGTGAATGCTGGCGTCGTAGGAATAGGCGCTCAGCAGCGACTCTGCCTGGCTCTCGGCAGCGCTGATCTGACGCAGGCCGAGAAAAGCGCGCAGCAGAAGAAGCCGTCCGACCTCAGGCGACTTCGGCGCCGGCGTCCCGAGATAGCCGATCAGAGCCTCGCGTGCGAAATCGAAATCCTGCCCAAACAGACAAAGCTTGCCGAAGGCGAGCAGATCTTCGCCGGTGAGTCTCTGCGTTTTCAGGATTTCGCACTGCTGACTGGCCCGCTGCATGCCGATCCGGAGAGCCCATTTGTCGGCGTCGGTCAGGTCGTCCGGCGCGTTGCGGGCATTGTTGAATGGCTCCATTGCGTACTGGTAAGCCGCCGACGGGGTCAGGGAGGATGGGGCCTCGGTCTGAGTCTGAGAGGGGCTGGTTGCCGGGAGCCGAACCGCAGAGGGGGGCACCGCCGGAGGAAGTACGCCCTGGGTCTGCTGGGCGAGAACGCTGACGCTGAGGGCGGCGAGCACAAGAACGGTCCTCATGGGCGGAGGGTACCATGCGCTCGACATCGGTTCTACCGCCATAGCGTGTGCAGGAGAAATTCGCGATTGCCTTCGGCGCCGGTGATGGGCGAATCGACGACCTCAATCCCGCTGCCGCCGATGTCCGACACGCAGCCGTGGACGCGATCGATGGCCAGCTGGTGCGCCGCCGCATCGCGGACGATGCCTCCCTTGCCCACGTGTTCTCTGCCGGCTTCAAACTGCGGCTTGATGAGGATGACGCCTTCCACAAGCGGCGCGTCGGACGCACGTCCGACATTGTCCGACACGTGTCGGACAGCGGCCAGGACCGGCGGCAGGACCAGCGTCGCGGAGATAAACGACACGTCCACGGCCAGAAACGAAATGCCGGGAGGCAGATCGCCGATTGCGATCAGGCGGGCGTTGGTTCGCTCCATCAGGGTCACGCGCGCATCGTCACGCAGCGTCTGGGCGATCTGCCCGTAGCCGGTGTCAATGGCCAGCACCCGGGCGGCGCCGTGCTGCAGCATGCAGTCGGTAAAGCCGCCGGTAGAAGCGCCGACGTCGAGGCAGAAGCGGCCGGCCAGGTCGATGGACCAGTGGGCCAGCGCAGCCTCCAGTTTCAGCCCTCCGCGGCTGACGTAGCGAAGATCGGAGCCAAGGATCCGGAGCGACGCGTCGGACACAACCGCGGCGCCGGGCTTATCCTGCTTCTGTTCCTGGACCAGCACGCGGCCGGCGAGAATGAGCGCTTGTGCGCGCTCGCGGGTCGGCACCAGGCCTCGTTCCACGAGAAGTTTGTCGAGACGTGTTTTCATCCGGACCCATTCAGGAGCAGACTAGGTACATCGGGTTGTCGCGGCCACAATCGTCGAGAGAGAAGTCGGGGGCCGTGAACATGCTGCATCCTAAACTATGGTGCGAAGCGGGCCCGAAATCCAGAAGCCGGCAAGGGCAAACAGGATGGCGGAGGAAACTACACAACCGGAACACCGGCATCATCCATTTCACTGGCTGGGATGGGTGCTGGCTGGCGTATTTGCGGCAGCGGCGGCCGGACTGGCCCATCACATCGCCTTCCTGCGAGGGCAGGTGAATGCTTATGAGGGCAATGCAGCGCAGCTGGAAGTGCAGTTGCAGCATTCTGACAAGATTGTCTCGGTGCTGAACGCGCCGGACTCTGTACACGTGGTCCTGACGGAAACGCGCGAGCCTACCCACCCCGTGGGACAACTCAGCTGGCTGGCGAGCCAGGGCGCGCTGGTCTTTATGGCCGGCGGCCTGAGACCGCTGCCCTCCGACAAGACCTACGAACTGTGGCTGGTTCCCAAACTGGGGAAGGCCCCCATTCCGGGTGGCCTCTTCCGGCCCAACACCGACCACGGCGCTACGGTGGTGCTGCCGCCAGTGCCGGCCAACACGCAGGTGGAGAAGTTTATGGTGACGGTGGAACCGGCCCATGGATCGGAGACTCCGTCGTTTCCCATCGTGATGCAGGGCACCTGACTGAAATCAGCCCGGCAGACAGAATCCCGGCACGATACACTTCCCTTTCCCGGGCGACGAGCAGCGAACAGACCCCCGGGAATTCCAACCAAGATGAAGAATGTGAAACCGATCACTCTGGCAGTGGATATTGGCGGCACAGGGCTCAAGATGCTGTGCCTCGATGCCGAAGGCAAGCCCATCACCGAGCGCCTGCGTGTGCTCACGCCAACTCCGGCTACCCCGGAGAACGTCCTGCTCGCCCTGGACAAGCTGAAAGGGCCGATGCCGCCCTTCGACCGGGTCAGCGTGGGATTTCCCGGCGTCGTCAAGCACGGGGTGACCATGCTGGCGGTGAACCTCGACCCGAAGTGGGTGGGCTATCCGCTTCAGGCGAATCTGCAGAAGCGCTGGAAGAAGCCGGTCCGTGTGGCCAACGATGCGGTGGTCCAGGGCCTGGGCGCAATCCAGGGGCGCGACATCGAGCTGATTCTCACCCTGGGCACGGGCCTGGGTTCATGCCTGTTTGTGGATGGCAGGATTTGTCCCATGGAGCTGGGTCATCATCCCTGGAAGAAGATGACCTACGAAGACTACCTGGGAAAGCGGGGCCTCGAGAAATACGGAAAAAAGAAATGGAACAAGCTCCTGGAGAAGGCCATTGAGCAGACGGCCGCTACCTTCAACTGGGATCACCTGTATCTGGGCGGCGGCAATACCAAGCTGATCAGTATGAAGCCGCGCCCGAACATCACCATCGTCTCCAACATGGACGGGCTGCTGGGCGGCGTAGCGCTGTGGCGCGACGTGGACGAGAAGACCAGGGTTTAGGGATTAGAGTTTGGATCCGGAGCGTCGGAGCCGCGCCGCCCTTTGATCCCCTTTTTCATTGCGGCTCAGCGCGCCACCACGTGTTCAGCGTGCAGTTTCTGCAGCGGATTCACGCTGACGCGGCGTCGCTGCAGCGCGGCAATCCCTTCAGCAGCCGCGCTCGCTGCGGCCAGCGTGGTGATGGTGGGGATGCGCGCCAGCACGGCCGCGCGGCGGATCGCCTTTTCGTCGAAGTACGGATCCTGGCCGCGAGGCGTGTTGATAATCAGCTGGATGCGGTCCCCTTTGATCAGGTCGACGACGTTGGGGCGGCCTTCTTTGACCTTGTAGACGCGCTCAACGCTAAGACCCGCCTTCTCGATGGCGTTTGCCGTCCCTTCCGTGGCGACCAGCTGGAACCCCAGCTCCACATATTGCCGGGCCAGGTTCACGCAGCTCGTTTTGTCCCGGTCGCTCACGCTGAAGAACACGGTGCCTTTCACCGGCAACTGCAGTCCTGCCGAGAGCTGCGCCTTGGCAAAGGCTTCACCGAAATTGTCGGCCACGCCCATCACTTCGCCGGTGGACTTCATCTCCGGACCGAGAACGGTATCCACCCCTGGGAATTTACCCCAGGGAAAGACCGGCGACTTGACATAGAAATGGGTGCCGATGCCCAGATCTTTTCCGTCGACTTCCAGGAAGTCGCGCAGGCGGCGTCCGGTCATCAGCCGCGAGGCAATCTTGGCCAGCGGCACCCCCGTGGCTTTTGACACGTACGGCACAGTGCGCGAGGCGCGCGGGTTCACCTCGATCACGAAGACCTTGTCCGCCTGGCCGGCTCTGCGCTGGATGGCAAACTGCAGATTCACCAGGCCCACCACCTTGAGCGCCAGCGCAAGCCTTCGCGTGTAGCCGCGGATCGTCTCCAGTGTGGCCGGCGCGAGATCCACAGCCGGCAGCACGCACGAGGAGTCACCCGAGTGGATGCCGGCTTCCTCGATGTGCTGCATGATGCCGGCGATCACCACGTCCTTGCCGTCGCACAGGGCGTCTACGTCGACTTCGACTGCATCTTCCAGAAAATGATCGACGAGGATCGGCCGCTCCTGCGAGTACTCCACCGCCTCCTTCATGTAGCGGGAAACGCTCTCGGCATCGAAGGCGATCACCATGGCGCGCCCGCCCAGCACATACGAAGGCCGAACCAGCACCGGATAGCCGATGCGCTCGGCGCCGGCGAGAGCTTCCTCGACGCTGGTGGCGATCTCACCCGGCGGCTGCGGAATTTGTAACTCTTCCAGCAGCTTGCCAAAGCGCTTGCGATCTTCCGCCAGGTCAATGGACTCCGGCGAGGTTCCGAGGATGGGAACACCCTCTGCTTTCAGTCGCAGGGCAAGATTCAGCGGCGTCTGGCCGCCGAACTGCACGATCATCCCGATTTCGGCCCCGCCGGAGGCCTCGTGCTCGTAAACCGCGAGCACATCTTCAAGCGTCAGCGGCTCGAAATAAAGACGGTCGCTCGTGTCATAGTCGGTCGAGACCGTCTCCGGATTGCAGTTGACCATGATGGTCTCGTAGCCGTCCTCCTTCAGCGCGAAGGCGGCATGGCAGCAGCAGTAGTCGAACTCAATGCCCTGCCCGATGCGATTGGGCCCGCTGCCCAGAATGATGATCTTGCGCTTTGCCGTCGGAGGCGCCTCATCCTCTTCGTCGTAGCAGGAGTACAGATAGGGCGTAAAGCTTTCGAATTCGGCGGCGCAGGTGTCCACCAGCTTATAGACCGGGCGCAGGCCATGCTGGCGGCGGAGATTCCGCACCTGCTCCACACCGCCATTGCCGCTCAGCGACCACACTTCGGCGAGGCGCTCGTCAGAGAGGCCAAGTCGCTTGGCCTTGCGTAACTGCTCCGGAGACGTATTCTCCAAACCGCCGCCCAGCGCCATCGCGGCGTCGGAAATCTCCTTGATCTGATAAAGGAACCAGGGATCCATGGAGGTCATGCGCGCGACCTCGCGTACCGAGTGCCCTTCGCGGAAAGCGAAACGGATGTAGCTCAGGCGCTCAGGCTGAGGTGTGACCAGCTTTTGGGTGAGGCGGCGGCGCTCAAGAACCTCTGCGCCGAGCTTCTTTCCGGTTTCCAGCGAGCGCGTGGCCTTCATCAGCGCTTCCTTGAAGGTGCGTCCGATGGCCATCACTTCGCCCACAGACTTCATCTGCGGTCCCAGATTCTCGTCGGCGCCGGGGAACTTCTCAAACTGCCACTTGGGAATTTTGACGACAACATAGTCGATGGTCGGCTCGAAACATGCCGGCGTCATCTTCGTAATGTCGTTGGGAATTTCATCGAGCGTATAGCCGACAGCGAGTCGAGCGGCGATCTTTGCGATGGGAAATCCCGTCGCCTTCGAGGCCAGCGCCGAGGAGCGCGACACCCGCGGGTTCATCTCGATCACCACCATGCGGCCGTTGGTGGGATGAACCCCGAACTGCACATTCGACCCGCCGGTCTCCACGCCAATCTCGCGCATCACGCGCAGCGCGGCGTCGCGCATCGCCTGGTATTCACGGTCCGTCAGCGTCTGCGCCGGAGCCACGGTGATCGAGTCGCCCGTGTGCACGCCCATCGGGTCCATGTTCTCGATGGAGCAGACCACGATCACGTTGTCGGCGAGATCGCGCATCACCTCCAGCTCGAATTCCTTCCAGCCGAGGACGGATTCTTCGATGAGACACTCGTGCACCGGCGAAAGATCGAGACCGCGCGCCAGGATTTCCAGCAGCTCTTCACGGTTGTACGCCAGCCCGCCGCCGGAGCCGCCCAGGGTAAACGAGGGCCGGATGATCACCGGGAATCCAATCTTGGTCGCGAAGTCGAGCCCGTCGCGCAGATTGTTGACCAGCGCCGAGCGCGGCACATCCAGACCGATGCGCGTCATCGCGTCCTTGAAGAGCAGCCGGTCTTCGGCCTTCTTGATGGCTTCCAGCTTCGCGCCGATCAGCTCCACGCCGTACTTGTCGAGGATGCCGGCATCGGAGAGCTCGACCGCCAGGTTGAGGGCAGTCTGTCCGCCGACGGTCGGCAGCACAGCAAAGACCCCGTCGCGGCCTTCGTCTTTGAGCATCTGCAACTCGATGCGGAGAATCTCGTCGAGATACTCCTTCGTGAGCGGCTCGATGTAAGTACGGTCGGCCAGCTCCGGGTCGGTCATGATGGTCGCCGGATTCGAGTTCACCAGCACCACTTCGTAGCCCTCGGCCTTCAGCGCCTTGCAGGCCTGCGTGCCGGAGTAGTCGAATTCGGCCGACTGGCCGATGACAATCGGCCCGGAGCCGATCACAAGAATTTTGGTGATGTCATTGCGGCGTGGCATGTTTCCTTGGCTGCTCTCAGGTTCCTGGTTTCATAAAAATGGCGGGAGATGAACCCCGCCATTTGGAAAATATCCCTGAATTAAACATTAGCCTTTCCACTCCTCCATCATCTTGCGGAAGTCGCGGAACAGGTAGTGCGAGTCGTGCGGCCCGGGGCTGGCTTCCGGGTGATACTGCACGCTGAACAGCGGCATCGCCCGGTGGCGCATGCCTTCCAGCGTGTTGTCGTTCAGATCGACATGGGTCAGGTCCACTTCGCTGGTGTTGATCGATTCCGGGTCGACGGCGAAGTTGTGATTGTGCGCCGTGATCTCCACCTTGCCGTTCTCCATGCACTTCACCGGATGATTGCCGCCGTGGTGGCCGAACTTGAGCTTGTACGTCTTGCCGCCCAGCGCGAGTCCAATCAGCTGGTGCCCCAGGCAAATCCCGAAGATCGGCGTGCGGCCCGCCAGCTTCCGGATATTCTCCTGCGCATAGGTCACCGGCTCAGGATCGCCGGGTCCGTTGGAGAGGAAGATGCCGTCGGGCTTCAGCGCCAGCACATCGTCAGATGAGGTCTGCGCCGGCACCACCGTCACGCGGCAGCCCTCCTGGCGCAGCATGCGCAGAATATTTTTCTTGATGCCGTAATCGTAGGCGACCACGTGAAGATCGGCCGCCGGCAGCGCCGCTCCTTCCGCCTGCAGCGGATCGGGCCCGTCGTGCTCAAACTCGTAACGGTCCTTCGTCGAGACGACGCTGGCCAGGTCCGTCCCATCCATTTTGCGGATGGCGCGGGCTTTCGCCACCAGAGCGTCGGGGTTCGACTCCAGGGTCGAGATCACACCCCGCATCACGCCGTTGTTGCGCAGGTGCCGCACCAGCGCGCGCGTGTCGATCTCAGAAATGACGGGAACCTTAAAGCGCTCCAGATACTCGTCGGCGACCTGCTGCGAGCGCCAGTTGGAACTGATGGGAGAAAACTCGCGCGTGACCAGCCCCTCAATATAGGGCCGGGCGGCTTCGTTATCCGCTGCGTTGGTGCCGTAGTTGCCGATCTGGGGATTGGTGAGGACGACAATCTGCCCGGCGTAGGAAGGATCCGTGAAGATCTCCTGATATCCGGTCAATGATGTATTAAAAACGACCTCTCCGCAGCATTCGCCCTGGGCGCCGTAGCCTTCGCCCCTGAAGATGCGCCCGTCTTCGAGCGCAAGCATTGCCTGCATGGAGACTCCAGAGAGTGGATTCTCCTGATTCTATCAGGGAGTGGCCGCCTCCCAGTCCGTCGACCTGAGCAAAAGTGGGAGAAAATTCGGCGCAGAAAAGGCCCGCTCCTCATGAGGAACGGGCCCCGCTGCATCTTCCGTCATTCAGCCCTGCGGCTGAGCCTGTGGCTGCGGCTCGTTCCCGGCCGGCGGCTGGCCCTGCTCCTGCCGCTGCAGCTCCTGCTTCTGCGTGGGCGGCTGCACCTCCGGCAGCGTCTTCGCCGGTTCGAGGCCGGGGATCACCGGCGGCGTATGGATCTGGCCCGTAGCCGCATCCACAATCGAGATGCCGTAGCGGTCCAGCGTGCTGGCCAGCGCCTCTTCCAGGGCCGCGCGATCGGTAGCGTAACGGGCGCGGGCCGAAATCAGCTGCGCATCCGCCGCGCCCACATTGCGCTGCTGCTGCAGAACACTGGCGGTGGTCGATGCGCCGAGATGCAGCTTCTTGATTTCGGCGTCCAGGCTCTGGCGGTTGTAGTCCTGGTTGGACTCAGCCGCGTTCACCGAGGCACGGTCGTTGGTCAGCGCGTACTGGTCGTTGATCACCTGCATGCGAATCTGCACGTAAAGCTGCTGCAGCCGCATCTCCGCCTGGCGATACTCGATCTCCGAGCGCGCCTGCAATGCCTGCGCCGGGCGATTGCGGATGGGGATGTTCAGCGTAAAGCCAACTCCCTTGTTCGGGCCCGAGCTGTTGAACAGGTGCGCCACCGTCGTGCCATAGGTGACCGTCGGATAGGAGCCGGGCCCGGTGGTCGGGCAAGCCGTGCCGGTAAAAAAATCGACGCAATCCGGGCTCTGCGCGCCGCCCAGCCCCTGAGCTCCATAAAATGCGTAAGCGTCCAGCGTGGGCAGAAGGCCATTCTTCGCAGCCTTCAGCGTGATCTCGTCATTCTTCAGATTCAGGATGGCCTGCTCCACCGCCGGACTGTTGGCCTCCGCCTCCCGCACCAGGTCGTCAGCAGGCATGTGCTCTTCCGGCGTCTCGGCCAGGCTGACCCGATCCGTGGGAATCACCGGCGCATTCGCAAGCTGCGGATCGTCGAGGTTGCGCGCGATAGCCTGCTTCATCAGCAACTGCTGGTATTCCAGATTGCTCTGCGAGGCAATCAGCGACTGCTGATCGCCGGACATCTGGCTCTTCGCATTCACCACGTCCAGCGGCGCCATGCTGCCGATCTTGAGCTGTTTCTCGTCGTCCTTCTCCAGGTTCGTGGATTGATTCAGCGCGCGCTCTTTGGACTGCACGTCTTCATAGGCGCTCACCAGACCCCAGTAGATGTCCTCCACCTGATTGACGGTGTAAAGCAGCTGCGAGCGAAAGACCGAATCCGCGATGCGGCGATCGTTCGTCGCCTGGACGATGAAACGGCTGTTCAGGCCCCAGCCAAACCCCTGCAGCAGATGCTGCGTCAGCTGCGCGTTGAAAGTGGTCGTCAGAGACGGGCTGAATGTATTGAACGGGCTGTCCGTGCTCAGACGCTGATTGTTGAATGCCACCTGCAGATCTGTACCGCTGCGAAATCCCTGGTTATAGGTGAAGTTGTATTCGTCCGTGTTGGTCGTCAGAAACGGCTTGCCGCCGCTGAACAGCGTGTTGATCTGCGGACTCTTCTGCCGCTGCAGCTGGATGGTGCCCTGCACGCTGGGATCCAGACTCTCCGGCGCCGGTCCCGCCCCGCTGGTGGAAACGGCGATGCCTCCCGCCCCGGTACCGGTCACGCTGCTGCCCCCCGGCCCCCCGCCCGAGGTCACCGCCGATCCGCTGCTGCCCATAGTGTTGGTTACCAGCGAGGTGTTGGTGCCCTGCGGAAGCTGTCCCGATTTGGTGCGCAGAATATCCGTATCGGCAATGTCCAGATTGAGCCGCTGGATCGCAATGTCGTAATTATTCTGCAGCGCAAGCATGACCGCATCGTCCAGGCTCAGATAGACCTTGCCGCCCTTGATCAGGTCATCAAGCTGCAGCGAATTCAGAAAATTCGGCGCCTCGACCGTCGTCGCCTGATACGGCGCAATCAGATTCGGAAAGTAGCCGCGCGCCTTTGAAAAATCCCGGGCCATATCGTGCATGTAGAGCGGCTGGGTATAGTTCGGCTGCGGTTCCGGCGGCAGGCCCGGCGCCGCCGGAACCGACTGAGACGACTGCGGAACCTGCGCCCAGGAAGGCGCGGTTCCAACCAGCAGACAGGAGATGGCAACACCCGCTCTGAGTTTGGCAAACAACGTGGTCTGACTCTTTACAGAATGATTGGGGGCAACGAACATTGGCCGTCTCCACTCCTTCAATCGCGTTCCGGATCGACATTGGCGCAGGGTTCTCACCCATCGCGGAACCTCACATGCGCAGTCCAGGCCCCTCTAAACCGGTTTGGCTCCTTCAGCTATACGGCGCGCGCCCCGGCCTGGTTCCGAACTTCCATTGCCACATGCAGGAAAGCTGAGTATATCGCAGCGTTTCGATGATCCTGGAGACATTCCGGATGCGACAACTTGCCCCCAAATAGTTAAACGGTAGTATCAAATCCGGAACACGGAATTCCCTTGAACTGGAAACTGACACTGGCGTATGACGGCACCGATTTCTTCGGTTGGCAGGTGCAGCCCGATCGGATCACCCTCCAGGGCACTCTGGCCGCTGCCCTTGAGCGTGTAACCGGCGAACAGGTCCTGCCTCAGGGCAGCGGACGCACCGACGCCGGCGTCCACGCGCGAGGCCAGGTTGCCTCGTTTGCCCTCGCCGCGCCCATCCCCGCCGAAAACCTCCTCCGCGCCCTCAATCGCAAATTGCCGGAGGCCGTCCGCGTGCTCATAGCGGAGCCCGCGCTTCCCGAGTTCCACGCCCGCCATTCCGCCCACGCCAAATCCTACGAGTACCGCATCGATCGCGCCGAGATTTGCCCTCCCTGGCGCGCTCGCTTCGCCTGGGCGCTCCATTGGCCGCTGGACCCGTCGCGCATGCAAACCGCTGCCCAGGAGGTGGTCGGAACCCACGACTTCACCTCCTTCGCCGCCACCG
The DNA here is from genome assembly GCA_036489655.1 of Acidobacteriaceae bacterium. Lineage (GTDB taxonomy): Bacteria > Acidobacteriota > Terriglobia > Terriglobales > Acidobacteriaceae > Palsa-343. The sequence goes on from DASXFH010000232.1 coordinate 27,032, forward strand.
ATCCGGATCGCACAACGCGCGACGCCTCCGACGAGGAGGAGGAGAGCCCAGGCCGAATCGGCAACGTTCGCACCATCTTTGATTCCGCATGGCACCAGGACGGCGAGACCCTCATCTACCGCGTGCGCGGCGACGGCTTTCTCCACCACATGGTCCGCAACCTGGTGGGCACCTTCGTGGACATTGGCCGAGGGCACCTCGAAGCCGGCGCGATGCCCCGCATTCTCGCAGCGCATACGCGCCAGGCCGCCGGACCCACCGCCCCGGCGCGCGGCCTCTTTCTCGACACAGTCGAGTATTAAGCGTTCCCCACCCCCCGCAAACCGCGGTCCCGGCGTCGCCGGATGCTACGCTGAAATTCCGATGGCCTCACCTGCTCCTGCATCCGCCTGCATTGTCCGGCTGGCTTCCGACCGCCGTGTGCACCAGGCCTTCCAGTGGCTGCATCTCCAGGAGCAGCGCATTCTGCAGTGGCAAATGGACCTGGTCCGTGTGCCGGCTCCGCCCTTTGGAGAAGCGCCGCGCGCCCGCTGGCTATGCGACCGCTTTCGCGAGCTGGGCCTCGACGAGCCGCACATTGACTCCGTCGGAAATGCGATCGCGCACCTCAGCGGAACGGATGCGAGCCGACGCCGCGTCCTCCTTTCCGCGCACATCGACACCGTCTTCCCCGCCGGCACCCCCATCGAGCCGGAACTGAATGGGTCGCGCCTCGCCGCTCCCGGAGCCTGCGACAACGGAGCCGGTGTGGCCGCCCTGCTCGCCATCGCCGCCGCGCTGCGCGCCGTGGAAATGACGACCCCCTCCACGCTGGAATTCATCGGCAACGTCGGCGAAGAGGGCGAAGGCGATCTGCGCGGCACCCGCCACATCTACCGCGCCGATGCTCGGGACGCCATCGCCGCTCACCTGGTGCTCGACGGCGCCGGACACGAGGCAGCCGTCACCCATGCCCTCGGCAGCCAGCGCTACCGCGTCACCATCACCGGCCCCGGTGGCCATTCGTGGACCGACGCCGGCCGGCCCAATCCCATCGTCCTCCTCAGCCAGGCCATCCAGCGCTTCGCCGCGGTCGCCGTTCCCGACACCCCGCGCACCACCATCAACGTGGGAACCATCGAAGGCGGAACGGCCATCAACGCCATTCCCCAGCAGGCCTCGGCACGCTTCGATCTCCGCTCCACCGATCCCGAACAGCTCATCCGTCTTGAAGTGGAGCTGCATCGCGCCGTCGAAGATGCGGTCATGACCGCAAACCAGGCCGCGAACCCGTCCGGCAATCAGGCAGCCTCCGTCCGCTTTGAAATCCAGAAAATCGGCGATCGTCCCGCCGGACAACTGCCTGCGCAATCCGACTTGATGAGCCTGCTGGAGGCCGTCGATCGCCACCTCGCCATCCGCACCGAGCCGCGCCTCGCCTCCACCGACGCGAACATCCCCCTCTCCCTCGGCGTTCCCGCGGTCAGCATCGGCGGCGGCGGCGAAGGCGGCGGCATCCACACCTGGGGCGAGTGGTACGACGCGCGCGGACGCGATCTGGGCCTCCGGCGCATCCTGCTGCTCCTGCTGGCGCTCGCCGGCTGCTGAGCGTGACGCCCGTTGATGGGGAGGCGATCATCTAAACTGGCTCCGTGAAAGTCACGCCTCTTCTTTTGGGAATGATGATGAGCGCCTCGATGCTACCGCCGGCTTCCCCGCAGACGCATCCCCCCGCGGAGGCAATCTATCTACACGGCAACATTCTCACCGGCGTCGATCTGGAGTCGCCCCATCCCCAGCGCGTCTCCGCCATCGCCGTCGCGCATGGCGAAATCCTCGGCGCAGGCGCCGATGCCGAGATGAAGACCCGCTTCCAGGGTCCATCCACGCACCTCATCGATCTGCACGGCGCCTTCGTGATGCCGGGCTTCAACGACGCCCATGCGCACCTCGGCATGGGCGGCCGCATTCGCCTCTCTGTGGATTTGATCGGCGTCAAGTCCCTCGCCGACATGCAGGCGCGCATTCGTGCCGCCGCGCAGAAAGCGCCCCCGGGACAGTGGCTCACCGGCGGTGGATGGGATCACACCCTCTGGCCCGACAGGAAGACGCCGACGCGCCAGGAGATCGACGCAGCAGCCGAAGGCCATCCGGCGATTTTCATGCGCGTCGACGGCCACATTGCCATCGCCGACTCCGCGGCCCTCGCATCTGCCGGCATCACGAAGTCAACCCAGCCTCCCGAAGGCGGCGAGATCGATCGCGATCCCGACGGCGAGCCCACCGGCATCCTGCGCGAAACGGCCCAGGACCTGATCCACGTTCCGCCCCCTACCCCCGAGCAGCGCCGGCAGGGCCTCGAACTCGCCCTCGAAGACGCGTACTCCCACGGCGTCACCACCGTTCAGGACTTCTCTGACTGGGACGACTTCCTCGTCTTCGAACAAATGGAGAAGGAAGGCCGGCTGCCGATCCGCATCTCCGAGTGGCTCCGCTTTGCCGACCCGCTCAACATCGAGCAGCAGCAGCGCGCGCATCACCCCTCCACCGACCGCATGCTGCGCACCACCATGCTCAAGGGCTTCATGGATGGCTCCCTCGGCTCCCGCACCGCCGCCATGAACGCGCCCTACGTCGACGATCCCGGCAACTCCGGCATCCCCCGCTACACCCAGGCCGAGCTCAACGCTATGGCCATCGAGCGAGCCCGCGATGGATTTCAGATGGGCTTCCACGCCATCGGCGATCGCGCCGTGGAGATGGCCCTCGACGCCTA
>DASXFH010000234.1:0-4528 GCA_036489655.1 Acidobacteriaceae bacterium
CACCTGCTCCGGCAGCATGCCGCCGGACGAGCAGAAGCCCTCGATCGTCTTGATCAGACTTGAAATATCCCGCCCCGCCGCCAGCTCGTAGTGCGCCCGCTCGCCGGTCAGCAGCGGCCAGCAGGAGCCCTGTCCCCAGCCATCGAACGGCGCGCCGTCATGATGGTTTCCGTACCCGTCGTGGTTGTAGCGGCGGAAGCCCGGCCCCTGCGGCAGATCCCGCTTCAGGATCGCGTCCGTCACCTTCACTGTCGCCAACACCATCGGATCGTCTGGCCGCCGCACACCATAGCGCACCAGTTCCAGGAAGCCACCATCCACAATCTCCCGCGCCTCGAAGGCGTACTGCTGCTCCGGTCCGCGATTGGCCAGTGTCACCATCTCCGTGCCCGGCCCCATGCGCACGCAGGGCTCAGCGCCGCCTGTCTCCACCGGCCGGATGCGCATGTAGTGCTGCTTCACCCCCGGCACCAGCACGCCGTCGTTGGTCGCCGTCCAGTCCTCCAGGTGCGACTCCAGCCAGTCCGCCTGCTCTTCCAGGAACGCCGCCAGCTCCGGCAGGTGCCGCGCTCGCACCATCTCCGCTGCAACGATCAGCGCCACGATCACCACCGTCAGCGTCGATGGCGAATAACCCGCGCACTCCTCCCAACGCTCCTGCTGCGTTATCGGTGCATGCCGCACCAGGAAACCCGCCGCGCGTTCAACGAACGGCAGTGGATCGAAATTGCCCAGCGCATCCAGCTTCCATAGCCGATAGGCCAGCAGGATAGGAAATGCCGTTTCGTCCAGTTGCATCCCCGACCAGTAAGGCTCCCCATTCACCCAGAAGTTCTGCGGAAATCCGCCATCCGTCTTCTGTGTGCACGCCAGGTAGATCAGCGCGCGCATCGCGCTGTTGGTCCGGCCCGCGGCCAGCAGCGCGGTGGTCGTCTGGCACATGTCCCGGGTCCACACCAGGTGATAGCCACCCAGGTCGCTGTCGCCCTTCGCCTGACCCCACGGAATCGATGCCGACGCGATGAACGCACCCGCGAAGGTCTTGTCCTCATGCGACAGCAGCACCCCGTAACTGGCCTTCAGCAGCCTGCCGCCATCCTCCGACGCACTCGCCAGGTCCACTCGTGCCTGCACCCGCTCCCACTGCTCGATGAAACGCGACATCTGCAGATCGAACGGTGTGTTCAGCGCGCCTATGGTCCGCGTCAGCGCCGAGTGCGCCGCCGAACCGAACCCCACCGCCAGCACGAACTCCGGGTGCTCCGCGATGTTGATCTCGCCCGTCAGCGCAATGTTGCCGTCCGTGGCCGATCCATAATGCCAATCCATCCCGAAGTGCCGGGTCACGTCCTGGTAGCCGTCGCTCGTGCCCACGAAGCCGCAGCTCGCATTCGTGAAGCCGCAATCAACCGCCATGGCGAGCGCCGAAGAGTTCCTCCACGCCAGCAGCACCCGCCGCCCGGCAACATCCAGCACATGGCCGTTGTTATGTGCGCCACCTCCGTCCAGGTGCGGCGCCAGCAGTGCATACGCCTTCAGCCGCCGCAGTAGCGCCTCATCTCCCGCGAATTTCACCCGTATCAGCAGCACCGGCGCGTGCGGATCGCTGATGATCTCCTTGGTGATGCTGTAGCGTCCTGCCGGATCGCTGTTCACGATCCCCACTGCCGGCGCCGTCTTCGAAAGATAGGAAAACGTCGTCTTCAGATCGCGCTTCTCTTCGTGTACGAAGGTCGCGCCATCCGTCACCAGAAACTCGATGTCGCGCACCTGCGGCTTGTCGATAGTGGGGTTGTAGATCTCGTTTACCGTCCCGTGCGAGAGCGTCCACCAGATCTTGCTCGAGGTCGAATACGCCGTTCCCACCACCGATTTCTGGCTCGACGTCCACCGCGGCTCGAGTCCGGGCGCGCCCGGCGCCTCGCCATCCCCATCGATCCACCGGTACATCCCATGCTCTTCAGCCAAGTGTTCCCCCAAACCTGAACATCCTCAGGCCTCGCCATCCCGCCCCACAAGTGCCCCAGGAAAAATTCACCGCGCGTTTAAGACGTGGCGCGCCCACCTGCGGATACAAAATCGGTGTCATCCCAACCGAACTCATATCGTTGTCATTCCGACCCAAGCGAAGTGCAGGAATCCCGCGCGCTCCACATCTCGTAGAAATTCGGGAAATGAAATCTGGGAAATCTTCGCACGCCCGCCACTCCAGACGTGAGCGACCAAAGGGAGCGAACCCGACAATTCGCGCCAAGGGCGCGTCTGCCTGCATGGCAAATCCCGCCGAAGGCGCGTCTGCCTGGATGGCAAAACCTAGAGCACCTGCGAATTCGCATCCGGGTCCGGATGAAACCCGCAATCCCGCATCGCCCGCGTGATCTCCCGGTTCTTCATGAACGACTCCCACACCGACCCCGTCCGCAGGTTCTCCGACATCAGCAGTCCAATCCCTACATCGATCCCGATCACATCCTCGGCAAACCACCCCGCTGTCGGTTGGAAGGCATCCACGAACCCGTACCGCTGGTACACCCGGTCCTTGTAGCGGTTGCGCATGGTCAGCAGCACGTGCGAGCACTCCGCCGGCAGAAACACCACCGAGCCCGCACATGCGCATGGCACCACCGTACCGTCCGGATCTCCCATCGTCGGCGGGCCGCCCCACACCCGGTAGCCCTGCCGCGAGTCCGATGCGCTGATCCCCCACAGGTCCTGGTCGATCCAGTTAAACTTCTGCCCCAGCACCAGGCACCACAACTGGTGCGCCCGGGTTGCCGCAATCGAGTTGGTGAAGTAGTTCGCGTGCTTGTCCCGAATGTCGCGATAGTCGACCCAGGCCTGCGGATACTGGTGGATGAACAAGGGCGCCACGCCTGTGATGTAATCAATCCCGCCGTAGGGCACGATCGGTCGCTGCAAGGCCTCCCAGCTCGCGGCGGTGATCGGGTGCGTCGGCGAGCCGATGGCCATCAGATACATCGTCGTCAGTTCGGCATAGATATCCCAGCGATGCTTCAGGAACCCCTGCTCCGGCAGCCAGCCCATGGAGAGCGTGTCGCCGCCATTCAGCATCCATTGCCAGTCCACCCGCCGGTAGAGCGTCGTCGCCAGGTTCTCGATCCGCCTGTTGCCCTCGAAATACGTCCGGCAGTGCAGGATGCCGCACAGCAGCAGCGAGGTGTCGATCGACGAAAGCTCGGAGTTGAACAGCCGCTTGCCGCTCTCGATGTCGATGAAGTGGTAGAGGAAGCCGTGCTCGTGCGGGCACTCGTTCAGCAGGTAAGCCAGCGTCCGTTCCACACGTTGCTCGCAGTCCAGCGGACGCAGATAGTGCCGCTTGTGCGCGACGCACAGGGCGCTCAGCCCGAAGCCGGTCGATGCAATCGACGCCGCCCGGCTCAGCGAGCGCCCATTCGACGGTGCACGGTCCCGCACCAGCCCCGTCTTCGGATGGGCTTCATTGAAGAAGAAATCGCAGTTTCGGCCTTCCATATCGTCCAGAAGGTCCTCGGCTGCCTTCGGCACCTGGGTCAGCGGGCGGTTGATGAACTGGCCCGGCTGATGCCGGTATTGCTCCGCCGTCTGCTCCTGGGTCTTCGGCGTCGCGTTGGCGGCAGGGGCCGTCTGCTGGTTCTGCAGCGCGTCCGCGATGGTCGCGGGAGCACCCAGGGCGACTATGCCGGCTGCGCCCGCTTCGCGCAGCAATTGGCGTCGGGTTATGCGTGGTCTGGCCAAACGGAACGAGCTACTCCCTTTTAGGGTCGCACGGAATCTCTATTCCTTGCAGCCGTCGTGGTCTCCTGCATCCGCGGCGTCAGCCCGCGGCATTAGACTCGCACGGAATCTCACGCCTTGCAGCCCGAGCGATCCTCCGCACCCGCGGCGGTCAGCCGCGGCTTAAGACTCGCATAGACGGGCTTCCGTTACCGCCCCCTCGGCCCTCGTGGAACCTCACGGCCCCACTCTGCATCCATACTCGTGTATACAGAATTTGCCTGCCTGCCCGTCTCCCATCCCCGGCTGAACCCGCAATGCGGAGTCGGACATGGCAATGACGAGTCGTATTCCCGGCCGTATACCCGGCCTAACCGTCCTGACCTGAGGAGGAAGCTATGGCACAACTAACTGAGGAGAAAGCTTTGGCATACGAAGTTCCACCACTGCCCTACGACTACGCCGCACTCGAGCCCCACATCGACGAAGCCACCATGAAGCTGCATCACGACAAGCATCACGCCGCCTATGTCGCCAAACTGAATGGCGCCGTCGAGAAGCATCCCGAGCTCGGCAAGCAAAGCCCCGAAGAACTCATCAAAAATTTATCCAAGGTCCCCGAAGATGTCCGCGGCGTCGTCCGCAACAACGGCGGCGGCCACCTCAACCACTCCATGTTCTGGGAGATCATGAAGCCCAAGGGCGGCGGCGATCCCACCGGCCCCATCGCAGATGCCATCAAGAAAGACTTCGGCAGCTTCGACGAATTCAAAAAGCAGTTTGAAGAAAAAACCGCTGCACAGTTCGGCTCCGG
>DASXFH010000250.1:0-3377 GCA_036489655.1 Acidobacteriaceae bacterium
CGGGCAAGCTGACCGCTCTCCAGTTCTCCAAACAAGGTCGCCATGCGCTCGCGCACCCACGGCGAGCCCTCCGCAAACAATGGCGTAAGATCGACCGGCACATATCGAACCTTCGGCCAGGCGGCCGCCATGGAGCGTGGATCGCGAATGTCGGTACGGCCCAGCTCGACAAACCGCCCGCCCTCTCTCAGCAGCGCAAGAGCGCGATCGATCGCCGTTCCTGCCAGCGAATTGATCACTACGTCCACGCCATCCTGAATGTGCGACGCGAACTCCAGGGATCGGGAATCGTAAACGCGCTCGACGCCCAGCCTTCGCAGATACTCCCGCTTGGCCTCGCTGCCCGCCGTCGCAATTACCTCGGCGCCGATCCTTTGGCATAAATGAACGGCGGCCAGACCCACGCCTCCGGCGGCAGCATGGATCAGCACCGTCTCCCGGGCCCGAACCTGCGCAACCTCTTCCAGAGACCAGGCAGCCGTCAGATAAGCCACCGTCTGTCCTGCAGCATCCCCAAACGAGAGCGCCGGCGGCTTTCGTACCATCAAGGATCGTCGCGCGATGGCATGCGTCGCGAAGCAGCCGGGCGCGATCCCCACCACGGCATCGCCGGGAGCCAGATCCGTAATCGCGTCGCCGGTTCGCACAACCGTGCCTGCGCAATCCGTGCCCGGCGGTCCCTCATCGGGAATAACTCCCAAAACCTGCAGCACATCGTGAAAGTTCAGAGCCGTCGCATGCACTCTGATCTCCACCTCCTCCGGCTGCAACGTGCGCCGCGGGGCCGCTACCCACTGCAGAGCATCGATACCGCCATGCGTTGCCAGCCGTACCGGCGATGACTCCTCAGGATTCGACGGCTGAATGCGCAGCCGCTCCAGTTTTCCCGTGTAACGCCGGCCCGAACGCCATGCCACCCAGTGATCCTCGGCTCCGGAGAACACCTCTGCGGCCACCCGCGCAACATCGGAGCCCGCATCCTCAAGATCCAGCAGCGTGCAGCGTGATTCTGGAAACTCTGCCGCCACCGCGGCCGCCATACCGGAAAGCGACGCATGAGCCAGGTTGATGTTGTTCTGCTCCTGATTCACGGCGCAGAGTCTCGTCGTTACCACATAAAGCCGCGCCGAGCTTCTCTGCCCGGCCAGGCGTTGTGCCGTCGAGAGCAGCGAGCGAATCGGGCTCTCCATTTCTGCAACAGCCGCACCGGCAAAGGAAACGGTCCGTTCCGGATCGGCGACCCACACGACGCAATCGTGCTCTCCCCAATCCGGCTCTGCTTCCTCGACCGCAGAATGACGAACGGAAATGCCGTATTGGCTCAGATGGGCGGTGAGCTGCGCCGCCTGTTCGGTGTTGCCGAGGACAAGAATCTTCATCGACCTGGTGACCGGACCCGGAACGTCGTCTGCCGGTTTCCACTGCACTCGATACAGCAGCGATTCAGTCTGGGGCCGCTGCGCTTCTACCGTGCGGAAGCGCAGCCCCGTGACTCTTACCAGAGGCGCGCCGTCGGCGTGGAAGACCGCCACATCGGCAACCAGCGTCCGCGCATCCAGCCACCGCGCGCGCACATGACTCCAGCTGCGCTCTCCTGGCTGTCCCAGCACTTCCATCCGGGCCAAATGCACCGGCAGATACAAACCCTCGCCTCCAGCCGCCGCTCCCACCACCTGCAGACACGCGTCCAGCCACCACGGCGTAATCTGCCATCCGGCTCCGTCCCGAGCTCTCAGCGCGACCTCTCCCAGCGCCTCTCCCTCGCCCACCCACAACCGCTCCACGCCGCGAAAGCGCTCCCCAAACACCATCCCCCGCTCTGCCATCTCCGCATAGAACTCAGCACCCGCCCCGCTCTCCCGCAGCCGATTCTGAAGCACCGCAAGATCTGCCCGCTCGGTCGGATTTCCTTCCGCCCGCCGCAGCCATCCCTCCGATACCCGCTCCCACTCACCATCCCGCTCGGCGTACACCCGCACCCGGCTCCGTCCGCCTCGCTCCTCTTCCACCACCGTCTGCACACGACGCTCGCCTGCTATCGACAGCCGCGCCTCCAGCCCTACCTCTTCCAGAACACAGTCACCGGCCAGTGTCTCCGCGCCCGCCTCCAGCATCAACTCCATGTGCCCGGTGGCCGGCAGCACCGCCTCGCCCTGCACCTCGTGCTCCCCGATCCATCCACCCGATTCCAGCCGCGCCTCATACTGGCCTCGCACTCCCGCCACTCGCAGCCGCCGCCCCAGCATCGCTCCCTGCGCAGCCTCGCCTGAGATCTCGGGCCGTCTCCGCTCCTCGATCCAGTACCGCTCCCGCTGAAATGCATACGTTGGCAGCTGGGCCCTCCGCAGACGACACCCTTCTCGCCGCCGCTCCCAGTCCACCTTCGCGCCCTGCACCCACGCTTCAGCCATCTGCTCGGGAGACCCCAGCGCATCCGCCGCACGCACCCCGCGCTGCCCCGCCCCCACATGCCCCGCATAGAGTCCCTGCGCAGCCTCGCCCTGCAGCCACCCCCGCAGCTTCCCCGCCGCCTCTTTGCGACTGCCCGCCACCACCGCCAGTCGCTCGCTCATCTCTGCGCGACCCACGCCCGCCGTCGCGCAGATCTCCGCCCAGTTCCACTCTCCTTCTTTCTTCTGGAGATACTCCGCGTACCGACCCGCCATCTCCCGCAGCGCCGCTTCCGTCCGCGCAGAAATCACCAGCACATCCAGCCGATCTTCATCAGCTTCACTCGCGGCTTCCCGGCTCCGGCCCTCCACCACCACGTGCGCGTTCGTCCCGCTGAACCCAAACGAACTCACTCCGCCGATCCGACGCCCGTCCACCGGCTCCCACTTCCGCGCCTCCGCCACCACCACCAGCGGCAGCTCTTCCCACCGCACATGCTCGCTCGGACGGCTCCAGTGCACCTGCCCCGGTATCTCCCCATGCTCCAGGCTCAGCACCACCCGGATCAGCCCTGCCACTCCCGCCGCCGCTTCCAGATGCCCCAGGTTCGCCTTCACCGATCCAATCGCCAGCTTCTGCTCGCGTCCGGCAAACACCGTCCCCAGCGCCTCCGCCTCAATCGGATCTCCCAGCCGCGTCCCCGTTCCGTGCGCTTCCACATACCCCACCTGTCCCGCTTCAATCCCCGCTCTCCGATGCGCTTCCCGCAGCAGCGCCTGCTGCGCCAGGCCATTCGGCACCGTCAGCCCGCTCGACGCTCCATCCTGGTTCACCGCCGAACCCGGAATCACCGCCCGGATCCGATCCCCAGCTGCCTCCGCATCGCGAAGACGCTTCAGCACCACCACGCCGCACCCTTCCCCACGCACAAACCCGTCCGCTGCCTGATCGAACGCCGCACACACTCCCCGCGGCGACAGCATGCC
>DASXFH010000259.1:0-6527 GCA_036489655.1 Acidobacteriaceae bacterium
GCCCATGCCCCAAACCACGCCCATCCCACCACGACCAGAATTTCCACCACGCCAGCCGGAGAGATCCTGCGCCTGCGCACCCTGCACCTCGAAACGGCATTTTGCCGACAACCACGTCATCGACGGCGCTGCCCCTGAACATGAGTTCACCCTCCCGGAATCCGATGCCTCTGTTCCGGAATCCGGAGATCCTCGAATCGATCCCAACCAAAAAGTCCCTTTTGGCATGGAAGGTCCGCGCTCCTCAGAACCGGGGGCGCGACAAGGCGCGCTGCGGCTGCTCGACCGATTCTTCACAGAGGTCGAACTCGGCAGCAGAAAAGGAAGAGGGAAGGGTTTTAGCCCTTCCCTCTTCCCGGTGATCAGTTCAGGTGAGTGGTACAGAGAACCGCCGACGCTTCAGTGTCCGGTTTCTGTGTAGAAGCCAGCGAGGTCGTGCTTAAACATCTTCAGCGCGTCCACATTCAGATAAACCATGTGCCCGGACGGGTAGTAGCCAAATTCCACGTTCTTCGCCAGGTTCGCCGGCAGCATCATGTGCGCCAGGTCGTACTCGGTGATGAAGAAAGGAGTGGCCAGATCGAAGTAGCCGTTCGCTGAAAATACCCTCAGTTTAGGATCCTTGCGCATGGCATCCGCCAGGTCGCCCGCCAGGTAGGGCATCGCCGAGCGACCGCCAAAGCGCATCCCCGGCATCTGGTGATGCATGTCCCACGGCACCTGCGAATCGGAGTGGACGTGATAGGTGTCCGTGGTCTCGTACTTCAGATCGTTGATCAGGTAATTGTGGAAGGCCGATACAAAGGCCCCGGTGATGCCGGTATCCGAGGGGTCGTGCCCGGGGAACTCCCCGGCGTCATCCACGTCTGCGCCCTCGAACCGCGCATCGTAGCGGCCAAGAATATCGCCGTTGTCCCGCATCAGCTCCTTGCGGAAGCGGCTGGGGCTGATGCGCAGGTTCGCTTCCTTGACGTACTGGACGCTCAGCCCGGTATACGCGGCGTACTTTGCGGCCACGGCGTTCAGACGATCCGCAGGAAGCTGATCGCCCTCCCGCAACGCCTCGGCGTAGTCGCCGTTTGCAAAGGTCCGCACTTCGTTGAGGAAGGCCTTCAGATCGGCCGGCTTGTTCTGCAGCTTGTTGTGATACCAGGCGATGGCCGCATAGGAGGGCAGCGTTCCGATGGAATCCTCGTCCTGGCCCGGCGCCATCACCCCGTAGTTCAGAATCGACGACAGCAGGATCACCCCGTTCACTGAAATGCCATCGTTCTCCAGCGCATCCGCCAGCCCCGCCGATCGCGGCGTGCCATACGACTCGCCAAACAAATACTTTGGAGAATTCCAGCGATTGTTCACCGTCACATAACGAATGACAAACTTATCGAATGCTTTGATGTCCTGATCGACGCCACGGAAGTCCTTGTCCGTCCCCTTGCCCACCGCCTTCGAAAACCCCGTCAGCGGAGCATCGACAAACACCAGGTCGGTCTTGTCGAGCAAGCTGTCCTCATTTGGAACAACATGATACGGCGCCGGACCTGTCGCATCCGGGCTCGCCGTCTCCACCCTCACCGGCCCAAACGAGCCCATATGCAGCCACAGCGTCGCCGATCCCGGCCCGCCGTTGTACAGGAATGTCACCGGCCGGGAATTGGGCTCCGCTCCATCGAGCGTGTAGGCCACGTAGAAGATGCTGCCGTAGGCGTGATCGTCTTCACCGTCGCGGATCAGCAGCGTCCCGGCAGTCGCCGTGTAGTGCAATGTCCTGCCGTCCAGATTCAGATCGTGCTTCGTGACCGCACTCTTTTCCGGCGGAATCGGCTCCTGCTTTTCCGGCCGCGCCGGACTGCCCGCATGGTCATCCGAAGCCCGCTGCTCCTGAGCGCGGAGCGACTGCATCGTGCCTGTCAGAAGCAGCGTCCCCAGCATCAGGACGAAGGAACTGCGCAGCAGCTGGCTCACCGTGACCTCCAAAAAATTGGCTCGAAAGTCTTCCTGGGAAACTTGTCAGGGGTAGTCTGCCGTCAGGGACGGACCACAGGGACGTAAAGTCTCACCCGTCTCCAAAAGGCATCGCAGGGACAATCACCGGTCGGAAGGACGAACGGAAGCGCCGGCTGCTTCAGGAGCCGGTTCCGCGCAGCACCACATTGGCCGTCTGCGCCAGGATCTGGAGATCGAGCCAGAAACTCCAGTTCTCCACGTAGGCCGTGTCGAGGGCGATGTATTTGGCGAATGAGGGATCGTGCCGGGCCTGCACCTGCCACAGCCCTGTCAGGCCGGGCAGCACTTCCAGGCGGCGCATGTGTTCCAGCTCGTACCGCTCCACCTCGCTGGCGATCGGCGGCCGCGGCCCCACTATGCTCATTTCGCCACGCAGCACGTTCAGGAACTGCGGCAGTTCGTCGAGGCTGTACTTGCGCAGAATCCGCCCCAGCCGCGTTACCCGCGGGTCGTTCTTCACCTTGAACAGCACCCCGTCGCGCTCGTTCAGCCCGATGAGATCTTTCTTCATGTTCTCCGCTTCGTTGACCATGGTGCGGAACTTGAAGCAGGGAAATACGCGTCCCCGTTTGCCGATGCGCTCCGAAACATACAGCACCGGGCCTTCCGACTCCAGCTTGATCGCGAGCGCGATGACCAGCATCAGAGGCGCAGCGATCACCACCGCCAGCAGAGAGAGAAGGATATCCACGCCTCGCTTGCAGAGCAGGCCAACCATGCGGTGGGAGCGCCGGTGCAGAGGACAAACGGGAAAGATGCCCAGAAATTCCACCGGCGCGTTGGTCGTCAGCTCGCCGTAGTATCCGGATATCGCCCGGATGTCAACATCCATTTCCCGCGCGTCCTGCACCAGACGAACCGCGCTTTCCGAGGGGTAGTATTCAGCGATCACCACTTCGTCGATGAAGTGCTGCCGCACCACCTGGCGGAGCTTGTCGGTGCCGCCCAGGATGTCCTGGGCAGCAATTTCCCGGCTGACCGGCGATCCCGGAGCCGCCACAAAGCCCGCGAATCGATACCCCAGCCGGCTGTGCGTCCGAATATGCATGCTCAGGGCGTAGCTCAGCTGATTGGTTCCCAGAATTACCACGTTCCGCAATTCGATTCCCTGGGCGAACTGGCGGTACAGCGAATACCGCCGCATCGCGCGCCGCACGCACAATGTCACCGAGGCAGCGAGTACCAGCAGCATCACCAGGATGCGGGAAATTGCTACTCCGTGGAGCATGAACAGCGCCCCGCACAGCAACAGCCCGGCATTCAGGCATGCCTGCAGCACCAGCCGCATCTCGTGGGTGCCCGTGCCGGTGGGCGTAGTGGAGTACAAGCCGTAGCGCCGTGCCACCAGAACATAGGTCAGCAGGAACCAGCCGAGATAGAAGAGATCCAGCGGGGTGTTCGGGACGCCTTTCAGACCGGCCCCGGAGACTATGTCCCTCCGGGTGATCAGCATCCGCAGCAGAACTGCCAGGCCGAACGCCACCAGGATAGCCAGAGCGTCATTGAGCATCAGCACCGCCGAGGCGACGGTCGACGGTCCTATCCCCGGGCGCCGGGAGCCGGTTGGCAGCTGCACCACTGAACCCTGAGCCCGGTTCCGTCCTTCATCCTTCCGCAGGTACTCTGAGGTCGCCATATCCTTCGGTCGGGCCGGCATCGATCCGGCCTGGTCAAATATTCGCGCTGCGGGTTGATCCTTGCCGTTCCGCTTCGATTCGAAATGCCCCGCGCCTCCCTGCAGGCCATCTCAACATCACACATCAACTGCAGACTCAACAACGGAATAGCGGCAGATTCAAAATGCGTTGCAACCCCAGCCCTGGAAAAACACGATCGGAGGACCGGCTGGATTTGATCTTTGTATGCACGATACAACAACTCTCGCCGATTTTGGATGTCATCACCGGAAAATCCAGGCCACAGACCCTTTTCCGCTACCTTAAAATGCCACAGAATTGGGCACAATCATCCGCGGAGCCGCTTGAGCTCTTTCCCTCTCTTTCGGAATTCTGCCGCTGCAAATCGCCCTGTGGAAGATTACAAAGGTGTCATGCCCTCCGACGCGATCGACCGGCTGGCCCATTACGTGGAAACCCAGGCCCGCCCTGTGGATAAGTTCGGGCACCAGCCCCGCCTGATTGAATTGACCCATACCCTTGGCGCAGCTCTCGCCTGTGACCGAGAGGTGGTCGCCGCCGCTGCCTGGCTGCACGATCTCGGCGTCTTCGTCGGCCACCGCCCCGAGAATCCGGCAGAGCTCGCCCGCTGGGACCACGTCGCTTACGCCTGCTCCCATACCCCCGACATCCTTCGACAGGCAGGCTTTCCCGAGGATAAGATCCCCCGCGTGCTCGCGTGCATCCGCCAGCACCAGCCCGCCGACGAGCCCGAGTCGATCGAGGCTACGGTCGTCCGCGATGCCGATATCCTCGAGCAGCTTGGCGCCATCGGCATCCTCCGCACCGTCAGCAAGGTCGGCCGCGATACACGCTTTCCTCGATTTACCGATGCCGTCGCAGTCCTGCGCCGGAACCTCGCGGAACTCCCCGGGCAGCTGCGCCTCGAAAGCGCCCGCCAGCTGGCTGTGCCCCGAATTGCAATTCTGCAGCAATTCCTTCAGGCCGTGCATGACGAAAGTGGTACGAACCTTCTCTGAGATGTCCGCTTGTCCCCGGTCCTCGTTAAGATGTGGTGAAAGGTCGAGTTCAGCCGGCGCTCCGCTGCCGCCGCATTCAGAAGCCTGAACCGAATCAACTCTCCACGAGGAACCCGTGCACGAATTTCCGCGTATCCGCCGCCTGCCCGCTTACGTCTTTAATATCACCGGGGAACTCAAGGCCTCCGCCCGCCGTCGCGGCGAAGACATCATCGACTTCGGCATGGGAAATCCCGACGGGGCCACTCCGCCCCACATCGTCGACAAGATGATTGAGGCTGCCCGCCGCCCGGAAACTCACCGCTACTCCATCTCCAAAGGCATCCCGCGACTCCGTCGTGCTATTACCAAGTGGTATTCCTCCCGCTACGACGTCACCCTCGATCCCGAAACGGAAGCGATCGTTACCATTGGTTCCAAGGAAGGCATTGCTCACCTCTGCCTGGCCACTCTCGATCAGGGCGACGTCGTCCTCGTCCCCAATCCCAGCTATCCCATTCACATCTACGGACCGGTGATTGCCGGCTCGACCATCCACAGCGTCCCCATTCACAGCGCGGATAATTTCCTCGCCGAGCTGGAGCAGGTGATTCCGCTCATGGTGCCGCGGCCGAAGATGCTCATCCTGAATTTCCCCGCCAATCCCACGACCCAGTGCGTCGACCTCGCCTTCTTCGAGCGCGTCGTCGCGCTTTGCCGGCAGCACGGCATCTGGATTGTCCACGACCTGGCCTATGCCGACATTGTCTTCGACGGCTATCGCGCGCCGTCGATCCTCGAAGTCCCCGGCGCGAAAGACATCGCCGTCGAGTTCTTCACCCTCTCCAAGAGCTACAACATGCCCGGCTGGCGCGTCGGCTTCATGGTGGGCAATCCCGAGCTGGTCTCCGCGCTCGCCCGCCTCAAGAGCTACTTCGATTACGGAACCTTCACGCCCATTCAGGTGGCCGCCATCCTTGCCCTCGAAGGTCCGCAGGAGTGCGTCACCGAAATCCGCGACAACTACCAGCGCCGGCGCGACTGCCTGGTCGGAGGGCTGAACAAGCTCGGCTGGGAGATTCCTTCGCCGCGCGCCACCATGTTCGTCTGGGCTCCGATTCCTGAGCCCTGGCGCGCTCTGGGTTCGCTGGAGTTCTCCAAACTCCTGCTGCAGGAGGCCAAAGTCGCCGTCAGTCCCGGCATCGGCTTCGGTGAATATGGAGACGGCCACGTCCGCTTCGCCCTCATCGAAAATGAGGAGCGCACGCGCCAGGCCCTGCGCGGCATCCGCCAAATGATGCAGAAGAGCAGTCCTGCGGTGCCGACTTCCGGGCGATAGCCCTGCCATGGGGCTGCACGAGCCGAATGGCAATGGATTAGGCTCTTCCCTACGGACGAAAGACTGCTGTCACCCTCTACAACGGGAATCACGCCTTACGATAAACGTCCGGATCTTTTGGAGACCCGGTGACCCACGGGATTTTTCGCCGCCACCTGAACCTGGGAGCCAGTTTCCAGACGCCCTGGCCTCTTTCCCTCAGCGCACAGAGGCGGCCCTTGCTATGACTTCTTCGTAGGCCTGGCAATACTCCCGCGCGATCTCGTCCTCCGCAAAGCGCTTCAGGTTGCGGAATCCAAGTTCCCGGAGTTCGGCACGCCGCGGCCACCCCTCTGCAATCGTTGCAGCCGCTGCTTCCGGCGCTTCGGGATCGATGAAGAGCGCGCCTTCTCCGGCCACCTCCGTCATTGGCGGGCGGTTGCTCGTAATCACTGCGCAGCCACACGCCTGCGCCTCCAGGACGGGCCAGCCAAAGCCTTCTTCCCGCGATGGAAACAAGAGCGCCAGCGCCCCGGTATAGAGCGCGCGCAGTTCATCATCGCTTAC
>DASXFH010000357.1:0-11067 GCA_036489655.1 Acidobacteriaceae bacterium
CCCAGCGCCGATTTTCTGCGCGTTCCGCAGTGCTCCACGGGCACGGTGTCAATCCTGCCGCCAAAGATCGTGTGCGATTCTTCAATCCGGTCGATTGCCGAATTCAACTCAGCGACCACGGCATCGGCTTCATCCGAAAAGACGACCAAGTCGACGTTGATCTTCCTGTAGCCCATAGCTTCGCCTCTTGCCTCGATTCTACTGCTGCAGGATTGGCTCGGCCGGGTTGCCCTGGATTTCCTGTACGTCCCGCCGGCATTTCCACGCCCCGAACCGCCGCGTTGTAGACTGTCAGCCGGTCCCCGAACCATGGTTTCGGCCCGCAGCAGCGGAAGGGGTGTCCAACGATGATCACCCGCAGACAAGCCCTCGCACGGATGGGCAGCGCAGCCCTCGGCTCGGCACTGGCCCCCTCGTTCCTCGCAGCCGAAACGCCTCAGGCCGATGCCAGGCCCCAACGCAAAGGCCCGCCCTCCGCCAGGCCCAACATCCTCTGGATCACCACCGAAGGCGTCCCCCTCAGTACCCTGAGCTGTTACGGCGGCAAGCTTATCGAAACGCCCAACATCGATCGCATCGCGAATGAGGGCATGCGTTTTGAGAACAGCTTTACCACCAACGCGCTCTGCGCTCCAAGCCGCGCAACCCTGCTTACCGGTAAATACAGCCACCTGAACGGTATGACCTCGAATCCCGCCGACACTACCGACGGTGAGACGCACCCCACCTTCGATCCCGCGCAGCAGACCCTCCCCAAAATTCTGAAGCGAAACGGCTATCAGACCGGCATCATCGGCAAGTGGCACCTGCCCGCCAATCCCGGTGAATGCGGCTTCGACCACTTCATCTTCAAGCGCGGCGCCGGTGGCCCCTACTATGACCCGAACGGCTACCTCCGCAACGAGCGCGTGGGCAGCAATACCATCGTGGAGAAAAGCTATCCCGGCTACATCACCGACAACATCACCAACTTCGCCATGGAGGCGATGCAGCAGTTCACCCAGCCCTTCTTCCTCATGCTGCAGTTCTTCAGCGCTCATCGCCCCTTCGATCCACCCCACAAATACGAGCACCTGTACGACAACGTGCGCATTCCTGAGCCGGCCACGTTCTACGACGATTATTCCTGCCGCGCCGCCGCTGCCCGTGAGGCGCGCATGCGCATCGCCGACATGCCGGATTTCCACCCGCCCAGCGACCTCACCGATCGTCAGCGCCAGCAGTGGAACTATCAAAAGCTCATGGCGCATTTCCTCGGCACGCTGCGCTCCCAGGACGACAATATCGGCCGCCTGCTGCAATTTATGGATGCCCACGGCCTCGCCGATAACACCATCGTTGTCTTCACCGGCGATCACGGCTTCTTCCTCGGCGATCACGGGTGGTTCGATAAGCGCTTCATGTATGAGCAGGCGCTGCGCGTGCCCTGGATGATCCGCTATCCCGGTGTCGTAAAGCCGGGCAGCGTCAGCAACGACTGGGTCGCGAATATCGACAACGCTCCCACCGCGCTTGATCTGGCCGGAGCCCCCGTTCCCGATGACATGCAGGGCCGCAGCCTCGTGCCCATCCTGCATGGCCAAACCCCCGCCGACTGGCGCAAATCCCTTTACTACCACTATTACGAGTTCGCGCCACCCCATTGGGTAATGCCGCACTACGGCATTCGTACCACGCGTTACAAGCTTATCTACTACTACACAGTGAATGAGTGGGAGCTCTTCGATCTGGAGAAGGATCCCGATGAGATGGAGAGTCTCTGTGAATGGGCAGGGTACAAGGTCCATCCCGGTTACGAATCGGTGCTGACGGACCTGTTCGGGCAGCTGAAAGAACTCCGCGCCTCCTATAAGGACACCACGGGGCAACCGCCGAAAATCTGGCCGCAGCAGTCCATCGATTGACAGAAGCAACGCCGGCTGGGGGCCACCCAGTGTGTCGGTTGGGGGAGCGTCAGCCCGGCGAGCCCTGCCCGCGCGCCACCAGCAGATGTTTGTGTTATGATCAACCCACTTTTGCTGATGACATTTGCAATTTCGCGCGCTTGTTGTTGTCCCTGTAGACGACTCAAATGCGCTTGAGTCTTTAGTGCATCAGCGGTAGTCGATCCCCTGTCAATAATCTCCATAGGGTTCCAGCACCGTCGCTGGTCGGTAGCGAGTTGAGCCTGTCCGGTATTGACTTGTTAGACGTTTGGGTTCATGCGCGCAGAAGTCAACACATGTGAGTCCGCAGCCTGGCTGGCGTGCGGGCCAAAGTATTTCTCTTACTTAAGGAGGAGGTCATGCAAGGAATTAGAAAATGGGCGGCAGCATTCTCGGTCCTGTTGCTGGTTTCCCTGCCATCGGTGGCTCAGACTTTCCGCGGCAGCATCAACGGCGCCATTACCGATCCGTCGGGAGCTGTGGTTCCAGGTGCGAAGGTGACAGCCACTGACGTGGCGACATCCGTAGTGCGGAACACAGTCTCGTCCGGCGCCGGCGAGTTTTCTTTTAATGACCTCCCCGCTGACTCTTACACCGTCCGCATTGAGGCCTCCGGGTTCCAGCAAGTCGAGGTGACCGGTGTCCAGGTACTCGCTGGGAAGATTTACACCCTGCCGGTCAAACTGGTCGTGGCTGAGCAGGCGACTGTCGTCCAGGTTTCTGCCGACGCGCTTTCTCTCGACACCACCACTGTCACGCAGACCACCGTCCTCGACGGCAAATCGCTGCAGGATGTGCCTCTCAATGGCCGCGACTTCACGCAGCTGCTGGGCACTTCAGCCTCTTTTTCCGGTTATAACAACAACGGTTCCGTCAACGGTACGCGCAGCAATCAGATCAACTACACCATCAATGGCACGGACAACAACGATCTTTATCTGAACGTAGACGCCGTTAATCAGGGTGGCATCAGCGGAATCGCCGGTGTGGTCTATCCCATTGACGCGCTGGACGAATATTCCCTGCAGACCACCGGCAACAGCGAATCAGGCCGCAGCCCCGGCGGCAACCTGAACATCACCACCAGGTCCGGCTCCAATCAGCTCCACGGCGATGCCTACTACTACAACCGCAACGAAGCGCTTGCCGTGCTCTCGCCCTTTGTGGCCCCCGGATCGGGGGAGCAGCCGCTGCGCAACCAGAACTATGGCATCTCCGTCGGCGGCCCCATCTGGCGCGACCACACCTTCTTTTTCCTCACCTATGAGGAGCAGAAATTCGTCATCGGAGAGCCCAATACCGTCACCGAGCCTTCGCCGGCCTATCAGGCGCTGGCGCTCGCTGAGTTGAATAAGTACGGCGTCCAGCCTAGCAAGGTTTCCCAGAACATTCTCAGCACGCTGTGGGATCCCAGTGCCATTGCCAATCTTCCCGCTCAGCCCGGCAACTACTCCAGCAGTGCGCCGCAAAGCGGGTATAGCCACAACGCTGTCGTCCATCTCGACCACAACTTCAGCGACAAGAGCCACCTGTCCGGCATCTGGTACTTCGGCCAGGGCTATGCCGATGCGCCCAGCTGCGTCTTCGTCTGCTCGTACCTGCCGGAATACTTCCAGACCGTTCCCTCGCACATCCAGAACTTCAATGCCGTCTGGAATTACAGCCTCCGCCCCAATCTGACCAACCAGCTCGCCGCCGGCGCGAGCTTCTTTACGCAGGCCTTTGCCGATGAAGTGCACACCCAGAATCCCCTCACACTGGCAGGCCTGAACACGGGCGCTTCTCTGTCCGGTTCGCCGCAAATTGCCATCAACGGCTTCGACTCCATCGGCGTCACGCCAACTTCCGGCCGCAATGACATCTCCGGACAGATTGCGGACACGCTCTCCTGGACGGTGGGCAGGCACCAGATACGCTTCGGCGCGGAGTATCGCCGCGCGTTCATCGACCTCTATTACAACTGGGGTGCGCGCGGCGCCTTCAACTTCGGCACCGGTCCCAGCGCAATTGGACCGTGGGCTGCCGATCCTGCCGTTACCGACTCCAATGTTCTGAGCCTGGCCGATTTTCTTGCCGGCTACGCATACACCTCCAACATCACCCTTGGCACCCAGGAGCGCTTTATCTACACCCACACCGGCTCCGTTTTTGCCGAGGATTCCTGGCAGGCCACTTCAAAGCTGAACGTCAATCTCGGCCTGCGCTATGACTACCAGCAGCCCTACTACACCAACGACCCGAATCTCTCCATCTTCGACCCCAACAGCACCACTGGCCTGGTGGTCGCCAGTGGCGGATACGGCACGCCGCAGTACATCTACAACAGCAACAAAATCGACCTCTCGCCGCGCATCGGACTCTCCTTCCAGGCACTGAAGAACACGGTCATCCGTGCCAACTATGGCATCTACTACGACCAGCCCGCCGGCCAGGCTTTCTTTGGCAATATCGGCATCCCCAACGGCGGCGCCGGAGGGGCCAACAATAATCCGGCGGGTAGCGAGCCTAACGAGTCCATCGTTCTCAACACGCCCAATCGTGTTCCGATCTGGACGTATGACCAGGCCACCCCGGTCTTTACCCCCAGCCAGGGTCAGCCCACGGGAAACAACATCGTCTCCATCTACTCGGTCAGCCGCAACTTCAAGACACCCTACGCCGAGCTCTTCGGTCTCAACGTCGAACAGAGCCTCGGAACGAACTGGCTGCTCGACGTCGGTTATGTCGGCTCGGTCAGCCGCCACAACCTCGTTCTGCAGGACATCAACCAGAACGCGCCGGGCGCTGACCAGATCTCCCCGAGCTACCAGCAGTCCACGCGTCCTTACTTCAGCAAGTTCCCCAACTTCGGCATCATCAACCAGATCAACTCTGCGGCTGCCTCCAGCTACAACGCGCTGCAGATTTCCCTGCGCAGCAGTTCGTGGCATGGGCTTACCAGCCAGTTCGCCTACGCGTGGAGCCACAATCTGGACGATTCCAGCGTCTTTAACACCATTCCGCAGGACTCGCGTGACCTCGCGGGTGACTGGGGCAACGCGAACGCCGACATCCGCAACCACTTCAGCGGGTATCTCGGTTATGTGATTCCTGGCCTCGCGCGCGGACCGAAAGTTCTGACCCACGGCTGGGAGGTCAACAGCATCCTCAAGTTCCAGAACGGCGAGCCGGTGAACGTCCTCACCGGCCAGGACAACAGCGGCACAGCCGAGGGTGAAGACCGTGCCAGCATCACGGGGCCGCCCATCAACAGCGATCGCTCCGTGCAGCAGCACAGCTATGCGCAGTATCTCAACCCCAACAGCTTTGCTGTACCGTCAAACGGCACTTACGGCAATCTCGGCCGCAACCAGGTCATAGGACCCGGTTTCGGCGATGTGGATCTGTCGCTGATCAAGAACACGCCCATCTACAAGGAGCGCGTCACGGCCCAGTTCCGCGTGGAGATGTTTAACGTCTTCAATCGCATCAACCTGGCGCAGCCGCTCAATAACCTCGGCTACGGCAGCGCATTTGGGTGGAGCACTTCAACCATCGGCGTCTCCTACGGCGCGCCCGGTATCGGCTCTGGCGAACCGTACAACACGCAGCTCGCCCTGAAGATCCTCTTCTGAAGCCTCTTCAGAGCAAAAACCGGGCCGGCCGCGACCGGCTGGCCCGGGTCCCTTCGATTCTGATGTCTGACTTTCCTTACGAAACGGCTTCCAGCTCGCGAGCTCGCGCTGTTTCAGTGCCCCATGACAGCTGTTCCAGAGGATTGGGTGTCGGCCGGCCCAGCAAATAGCCCTGCGCTTCGTTTGTACCCAGCGCCCGCATCAGCTCCAGCTGCTCGCGGGTCTCAATGCCCTCGACGATCACCTTCATGTGCAGGTTGTGCGCCATCGACAGCACCGACTGCACAAACGCCCGCGTCTCCTGCCGTACGGCAAGTTCCGTCACAAACGTCCGGTCCAGCTTCAGCGCATCCAGAAAGAGCTTGGGCAGGTAGCTCAGGCACGAGTAGCCGGTCCCGAAGTCGTCCATCGCCACCCCAATCCCGCGTCCCGTCAGCCGCCGGATCAGATCCGCGGCGCGCTCCACGCCGGTCAGCGTTGCCGACTCCGTCAGTTCCAGCTGCAGCAGACTGGGCTTCAGCCCGGTGCGGCGCAGCGTCTCTTCCACATCTTCCAGAAACGAATCCCGCGCGAACTGCACGCTCGACACGTTCACCGCCACCTGGATCGGTCGCTTGGCGCGCGCCTGCCACTTCACCGCATCCGCACACGCCCGCTCCAGCACATAGGCCCCCAGCGGCACAATCAGCCCGCTCTCTTCCGCAATGGGAATGAAGCTCAGCGGCGGAATCGGCCCCAGCGTCGGATGCTTCCACCGCGCCAGCGCCTCGAAGCGCACAATCGTATTTGTCGCCAGATCGAATTCCGGCTGGTAATGCAGGGTAATTTCACCGTTGTCGATGGCTTGCCGCAGTTCGCCTTCCAGCATCAGTCGCTCGCGTGCCGCGGTTCCCAGCCCGTCCCCAAACTGCACCACCCGGTTCTTGCCGTTTCGCTTGGCCGCAAACATCGCGCAGTCGGCCTGCCGCAGCAGCTGCCCGCCTTCCGCCGCGTGATCCGGAAACAGGCTGATGCCGACGCTCGCCGTCATCCGAATCGAATGGCCATCCACGTCGAAGGGCTCCTTCAACAAATCCAGCGCGTCTTTAGCGACCGTGTCGGCAGCTTCCGCACTCTGAACATCTTCGAGGATCAGCGTGAACTCGTCGCCACCGATACGCGCCAGCGTATCCGACTGCCGAAACCGCGTCTTCATTCGCTGCGCCACCTGCCCCAGCAGCGCATCGCCCACGCTGTGGCCCAGCCCGTCGTTCACCAGCTTGAATCCGTCCAGATCGATATAGAGCAGCGCAACCTTCCGGTTTTCCCGCCAACCCTTCGCCAGGCTGTGGGATAGCCGATCGATCAGCAGCCGCCGATTGGGCAGGCCCGTCAGATCGTCGAACAGCATCGTTTGCTGGAGACGCAATTCCGCGTCTTTCCGCGCTCGGTCCCGGCGTTGCATCTCCGTCAGCATCGCGCTGAAGCCATCCACCAGTTCGACGACCTCTTCGCTGCCGCGTACGGGAAACTGCACATCGAACGGCCGCTGCGCTGCCACCTGCAACATCGTCCGCGAAAGTTCCCGGATCGCCTGCGTCGTCTCCGAGGCCTTCTGCAGCGCTCCCTCCTGCACGGTCACCTGGCGCCGCAGTCGGTTCACCCGTGTCAACACTGCTAGGATTGCCACACTCAGCAGTGCCAGAGTACCCATCATGACCGCAGTCATGGGCGACGTCCCCAGCGGGACGCCTACGAACAATCCAGCCGAATTCAAAGAGATATCCTTCAGCTTCAGGAATTCCGAAACGGCCAGTCCGTGGCACGCGGAAGCTCCGAAAATCGTCAGCCCCCCGGCTACGGCCAGGCTAGCCGTCAAGCTGTTGCGGATCATGCAGCAATCATCGGGGGCCGGTGGTTACCAAAGCCATACAACTTTGGCCCGGGCCTCTACCCATTTGGAACCAGAAGAGTTAACCTGCCCCGGACCGTGAGCGGCTCCCGAAATCAGGCCTCCCGCACTACGACGCCGACCGCATCCGACCGATTGTATAAATTTGGAACTCCCAGCTATTCCTTTGACAATCCTGCGATATAACGGAAAGAGGGACCTCTGCGGGCAGCACCCAGTCCGCTTTCGTCCCCGGCACGACTGCCGGATGAGTGCCGGCGCGCAGAATGCATTTTTACTTGAAGTTTTTGTCTTTATTGCTGCTTTGGCTGGTCGCATTTGCCCCGTGCCATGCGCTTGCCGCCGCGTCCTGCCCTGCTGAGACGGACAACCGGCGTACGTCCTCCAACAGCCCTCTTCCCGCCTCCGAAGACACCGGCTCTTCTTCTGACGGCTACATGGCGGTGCGCGCCCACCAGACCATCGTCATCCCACACCTCCGCGCCGTGCCTAAGCTGGCCGACTTCCTAACCGATCCCGTCCATGCACCCGCTGCCCGCCAGATGCTCCGCATCCATCATTTCATCGAGCGCTATCCTGACGATGGCAAAACCCCGCCCGAAGACACCGTCGCGTATCTCGGCTACACCCACGAAGCCCTCTTCGTCGCGTTCGTGTCCAGAGACAAAACGCCGAGTCTCATCCGCGCCCATATGCTCGCCCGCGACGCTCCCGGCGATGACGACGACGTCTTCGTGATGCTCGATACCTTTCACGATCAGCGGCGCGCTTTTCTGTTCCAGAGCAATCCCCTCGGCATCCAGACCGACGGCCTCTACAGCGAGCAGACCGGCTACGACCTCTCCTTCGACACCGTCTGGGATACGTGGGCCCACCACTCGCGCGCCGGATATGTGGTACTCATGCGCATTCCGTTTGCCAGTCTCTACTTCGCGAAGGCTCAGCCCGGCGAGATGCGCACCTGGGGCATCATTCTCGGCCGCAACGTCTCCCATCTCAATGAGTCCGATTACTGGCCGCGCAGCAACCACAACGTCGCCGGCAAGCTGACCCAGGACATGGCCGTCCAGGGCTTCCGCGACATCGAAAGAGGCCAGAACCTCCAGTTCGAGCCCTACACTCTGGCCCGCAATATGCGCCAGCTCAACTCCGTCGATCCCACCAATCCGTTCTTCGAAGACCATTCCTTCCAGGCCTACACAGGTCTCGATGCCAAGTTCATCCTGCACGACAGCCTGGTCCTCGATACCACGGTCAATCCCGACTTCAGCCAGGTCGGCATCGACAACCCCGCCACCCCCAACCAGCGTTTTCCCCCTTACTACGCGGAAGTGCGGCCCTTCTTTATCGAGAACAGCAGCTACTTCCAGACCCCCATCAGCCTCTATTACACCAACAACATCGTCACCCCTCAGTATGGCGCGCGGCTCACCGGCAAAATCGGCCCCTGGGCCATGGGCGTGCTCAGCGTCGACGATCGCAGCCCCGGCCAGCTCGTTCCTGCCACCGATCCGCATGCCAATACCCGCGCCGACTTCTATGCCACGCGCGTGAATCGCGATATCGGCAAACTCTCTGACGTCGGGCTGATCTACGCCGACCGCGAATACCTCGACTCCTTCAACCGCGCCGGCGGTTTCGACTACCGCGCCCGCATGGGCAATCGCTGGACCGTCACCGGCCAGGCGGTGACCTCGGAAACAAAGAACCTCACTAATGACACGCCCGGCGAACAGTACTGTGAAAATTACGCGCTCTTCTGCAGCGGCCAGGCGTACTTCCAGCAGCTCAGCTATTCCGATCTCCACTGGAGCTGGTGGCTCGCCTATAACGACAACTCCGCCGGCTTCGTCACCAATACGGGATTCTTTCAGCGACCCGATATCCGTGAGCCCAATGGCCACATCGGCTACACGTTTCGCCCCTCCCATGGGCCGATTCTCTCCCAGGGCCCCAGCGTCTACATGGAGCGCATCTGGGACCACACCGGTCAGCCCCTCGACTACTATCTGAATCCTTCCTGGAGCGTCACCTTCAAGGGACGCACCTCCCTCTCCGGCTGGCTCCAGATCGGCCAGGATCGCCTGCGGCCCATCGATTACTCCACCCTTCCCGGCAACGTCGAGTACCACAGCAATCAGGCCGGCGCCAACATCTATTCCTCTCCCGTCCCCTGGCTGGCCGTCGGCGGCGGCTACTACCAGGGATCCGCCATCAACTACTCGCCCCCCAACAACCAGGGCCCCGGCCCGGTCAATGTCTCCTCACCCGACCTCAACGTGGAGGTGAAGCCCCTCGGTGCCCTCGACCTCCAGAACAGCTACGTCTATACCCACTTCACCAACCCCGCTACCGGCAACGTCGTTTACGACAATCACGAGCTCATCTCGCGCTGGAATTATCAGTTCACCAAGGCCGCTTCCTTCAACCTCATCGGCCAGTACATCGCCACCCTGCCCAATCCCCGGTTCACCGACGCGGAGAATTCCAAAGCCCTTTTTGCCGACGCCCTGTTCACTTACATGCCGCATCCCGGCACAGCCCTCTACGTCGGCTATATCGGCAACTTTGCCAACATCGACCGCGCTCTCTGCACGCGGGAAGCCAATGGCCTCTGCAATTCCAGCGACCCCATCCTCGCCCCCACCGGCTCTTCCCTCACGAACGACGGCAAAGACGTCTACGTGAAGCTTTCCTATCTGCTGCGGTTTTAGCTACAGGCCCCTGTTTTCTCAGGCAGCGACCCCTTCGCTCTCCCCGCCGCGCACCGCCGCCAGCTCTTCAGCGGAAAACACCCGGTCGATATCCAGGATCATGATGAACTGGCCGTCGCGCTTGCCAATGCCCCGGATAAACTCCGTGCGCAGGTGCGTGCCGATATGCGGCGCAGGCTCGATCTGCTCCGGCTCCAGATCGATTACCTCCTCCACTGAATCCGCCAGAGCGCCGAGCACCACCACCTCCTGATCCAGAATCACTTCCACCACTACAATGCAGGTATTCCGCGTATTCTCGGTCTTCTCCATCGCCAGGCACAGCCGCAGATCGACGACCGGCACCACGCTGCCACGCAGGTTAATCACGCCGGCCATGAACTCCGGCGTCCGCGGCACCGCGGTGATCGAAGTCAGATCGAGCACTTCCCGCACTTTGGCCACGTCGGTCGCGAAGACTTCCCTGGCCAGACGAAAGGTCAGATACTGTCGCGTTCCCGTAGTACCGCTGCCACTCATCGGTTTCTCCTCTCGGCGGCCATCTGGCCGCAGGCCCCCCGGCTCAGAAGCGCTCAAACTGGCTGTCAAGCTTGTCTGACTTCTCGTCGAGCTGTAAATGCGCCCCGGCTTTGGCCAGAACCTTGGACCTCAGCGAGGCGCCCGGTTCAGCTGCAGTCTTGTCGACCTCCACCGGCCTGGCGGCTGCACCCGGTCGGCCTTTCCCGGCGTTGTCGCCTTTGGTGTGGAAGAACCCGAGGGCGCTCACCAGCTGTTCCGACTGGCCGGTCAGCTCCTCGGTCGTCGAGGCCATCTCCTCGGCGGCCGACGCGTTCTGCTGAATCACCTGCTCCAGCTGCTGCAAAGCCTTGTTGATCTGCTCCGACCCGGTGTCCTGTTCCTTGCTGGCTGCCGCGATCTCCTGC
>DASXFH010000344.1:0-2973 GCA_036489655.1 Acidobacteriaceae bacterium
CACGCCGACAAAAATCCGCAGCCGGTCCCCCGTCAGCGCTCGGATCGCCGTCACCCGACGCACATCCGCACTCGACTCCTTCACCGCAACCAGGTTTCCGTGCTCCTCCGCCAGATTCGCAATCGCCTCCGGCAGATAATCCGTCCCATACGAAACCGGATTGTTGTAGAGCATGCAACCCAGCGGCGTCGCCCGAAAGATGGCCGCCACATGCGCCTCCATCTCGCGCGCATCGCCGCGATACACATAGGGTGGCAACACCATCAGCCCCGAACACCCCGCCTGTTCCGCAGCCTTCGCCAACGCCACCGCCTCTTCGGTGGATAAGGCCGAAATCGCACCCACCACCGGCGCGCCTTTCGCGGCTGCCACTACATGACGCAGCAGCGCTTCCTTCTCCGCAAAGGTCAGCGTCGCCGCCTCACCCAGCGAGCCCAGCGCGACGATCCCCGTGCAGCCGTTCTCCAGCAGCCACTGCACGTGCCGCGTCATGAACACATGATCGATCGCCAGCCTCTCGTCAAAAGCCGTCGTGATCGCCGGCATCACACCGCTCCAGTTCATACGCTCTCCTTCATCTGTTAAGAATTCGTCACCGCTTCGGTTGTGTTTTCCGCGCACCCAGCCGCCAGGCTCCCCACTCGTGCCGGAAACACCGGCGGCCGCACCGAATCCGACCGCCATCCGAACAGAAACTCTGTCGCGGGCCCGCACACCCGTCCCTGGCATGGACCCATCCCGCATCGCGTCTGCAGCTTGGCTTCGCGCCAGCTCGCGTGTCCCCGCAGTGCGCCCAGACGCACATCCTCGCACCGGCAGACAATCGTCTCGTCCGTCGCCAGATTACGCAGGTCCTGATCCAGACGGCATACCGCCGCCAGATTCCGCACAAATTCCAGCCTGGGCCGCCGCCGCTCCGCGCGTTTTCGCGCGGCATCACTCCGACCGCAGGCTGCCAATGCGGCAATTTGTCCTTCCAACTGTGACAATTCCACGCCGCCGATCCCTGTTGGCTCGCCCGCGCAGAACACGTTTTCAACGGATGTCAGCATCTGTTCATCCGTTGTGACAAATCCAGCTTCGATCCGGCATCCCATCAGCGCCGCCAGCTCTGTATTCGCCACCAGGTGGAATCCGCATGCCAGATAATCGCAGCCGACCTCCCAGTGCTTCGTTCCCTGGCGCAGCGTCACGCTCCGCACGCGCTCCTCGCCATGCGCCGCCTTCACGCAGCACCCGGTCAGCAGAGGCGTCCGCATGCTCATTCGATATCGTGCCCCCTGCCACAATTTTCCCGGCTCGCTCAGCATCTGCAGCCCAAAGCGCGCCAGCCGTCCCAGTGGAGCCTGCTCGCATACGGCCACGATCCGCGCCCCGCGCTCCGCCAGATGCGCCGCCACCGCCAGCAGCAGCGGCCCCGTCCCCGCCACCACCACGCGCTTTCCCGCAATGGGCAGCCCGCCGCGGACCAGCGCATCCAGCCCGCCCACACCGGTCACATTCGGCAGCGTCCAGCCAGGGAAGGGCAGAAACCGCTCCCGCGCCCCTGTCGCCAGAATCAACTTCTCCGCATGCAACTCCGCAACCTCGCCGCCGGCGTTCCGCTCCGCCAGCAGAACCAGTGGCCTCGCCGCGTCGAACACTCGCCACCCCTGCAGCCGCACCACGCGCGACCGTTCCAGCCGAGCCATCCATCTGCGTGCAGAGCCCGGCAGGGCCGCCCCGCCTTTCCCGATAGCGCCGCGCCAAATCTGCCCGCCCGCCGCGGGATTGTCATCGACCAGCCCCACACGCTGCCCGCACTCCGCCGCCGTCACGGCGGCCGCCAGCCCCGCCGGACCCGCGCCCACCACCAGCACATCGAAGCGCTCCCTCATGTCGTCCGCACATCCATCCCCGGCGCGCACACAATCTGGCAGCTTCGCTGGTGTTCCACGCCGTTGATGGTCACGCGGCACTCAAAACAAATCCCCATCCCGCACAGCGGCCCGCGCCGCTCCCCTGATACCGACGTCCGCGTCGCTTCCCCCGCCAACATCGCCGCAGCGGCCACAGTCGTGCCCGGCGTCACGGTCATTGCCGCCCCGTTCACCGTCAGCGACACCTCACGCATGCGCTTGCCCCGCAAACCGTGCCGGCGCATACGGCTCCGCAGGAATCTCCGCCTGCTCGCCGAGCAGCGCCGCGACCAATATCTCCGCCGTCCCCAGCGACGTCGTGATGCCCAGTCCCTCGTGCCCGGTCGCCAGCCACAGCGTGTCATCGCCGGGCCAGCGCCCGATCAGCGGCAGCTTATCGGGAGTCGCCGCGCGGAAACCCGTCCAAGCCCGAATCGCCTCCAGCCCACCAATCCCCGGCAGGTAGCTCTCTGCCCGCAAGAGCATCGCCGTTAACAGCGCCCGATTCACCTCCGTGCTCTCCGCCCCGTACTCCCGCGACGACCCGATCAGCAGTTGCCCCGTCCTGCGCGGCTGTACGTTGAACGCCACCGAATCCGTCGCCACCGAGTGCGCGCTCTTCAGATATCCCAGCTCCACCAGCTGGTGCCGCACCCATCCCGGATAGCGATCTGTGATCACCAGATGCCCGCGCCGTTTGCGCACCGGCAGTCCCGGCAGCAGCCGCCCCGCATCCGCGCCCGCCGCTACGACAATCCGCCCCGCCGCCAGCTCCGTCCCGTTCTCCAGATGCACCCGACCCTGTTCTGCCGATACCACCCGCTGCCCCAGCCGCACCTCCGCGCCTGCCCGCTCCGCCTCGCGCATCAAGAACGCCGCCGCACACGGCGGATATACCACCGCATCGCTCCCCACGCGCAGCGCCCCGGCGAGGCCCGGGCGCAGATGCGGCTCCGCCTCTGCCAGCGACGGCCCATCCAGAACCTCCGTCGCAATCCCTGCGGCTGCGTAGACACCCTGTTTGCGGCGGACTTCCGCCATCTCATCGTCATCGGCGGCCACCCACAGCGTCCCG
>DASXFH010000378.1:0-4259 GCA_036489655.1 Acidobacteriaceae bacterium
GCACCCAGTTGTAGGCCTGCTCGCCCTCCAGCATGAAGTAGATGGTGAGGACGACGCCGGCGATGATTTTGAATACGCTGCCGGCCCAGGTGGTGACGGAGGTGACCAGATAGGTGACGAAGTTGGAGGCATAGTCCTGCAGCTTGGCATTGAGCCCGGCCACGTTGAGGTGCGAGGCGAAGGGCAGATGCTTGAGGCGGATCAGCATCTCTGGGCCGCGGGTGGGCAGTTCTTTGACGAATTCGCGCATGTCGCGGATGACGGGCGGAAGCGCGAAGAGAACGAAGAGGGTGACGGCGCCGCCGACGGCGGCAAGAATGATGGCGATAGCCGAGGCGCGGCCGGGACTCCACCTGCCGATCTTGATCTTCTGGACGCCGCGGATGACCGGCATGAGGACCACGGCGAAGAGAGCACTGACATAGAGCAGCGCCAGCTCTTCGCGCAGTTGCCAGGCGACGGCCAGCCCGATGCCGAGCGCGAAGGTGAAGACGATGTCGCTGCGCAGGCTGCGGGTGCGCGGCCGCAGCGCCACGGGATGGCTGAGGTCCGTGGTCTGCAGATCTGACACATTCGGGCGGCTGATCGGGTCGGGCATGCGGTCGCTCTCGCTGTTCGTATCTAAGACGTATCAGAACTAAGACGTATCAGACTCGGAGGTATCAGGCCTGGAAAACCGTGTGCTCGAAAAACTACAACCCGGAGACTGCTGTCCCGCGCAGCCATCCCCCGCGCAGCCATCCTACGATACGCTCGACAACCTCGACCGCGGGAATGCCTGCGGTATCGAGTGTAAGATGCGCGCGGCGGTAATGGGGCAACCGGCGGGCGAGGCGATCTTCCGGCGGCTCGGCAGCGGTGAGGAGGGGACGGACTGGTGTTTCGCCTGTCGATCCGGTGCTTCGGTTTGGGCTGGGTTCGACATGGCAGCGGGCGAGCAGATCGGGGAGCGGCGCGGAGAGGAAGAT
Organism: Acidobacteriaceae bacterium; assembly: GCA_036489655.1. GTDB lineage: Bacteria > Acidobacteriota > Terriglobia > Terriglobales > Acidobacteriaceae > Palsa-343. The sequence continues at coordinate 969 of DASXFH010000378.1, forward strand.
CGTCACCGTCGCGGGCACGGACGCGGGACGGGAAGGATCGCTCGAGAAAAGCAGCTCCCGGATGGCTTCGGTTTCGATCGCGCCTCCGCCGAGCGCGATGACGGCCTGCTGGTACTCGTGCGCCGGGTCGATCACGCGGGCGGTGGCTTCGGCTTCGAGACGCCGGAAGTGCTCCTCGCCATGATCGGCGAAGATCTGGGCGACGGTGCGGCCGTGTTCCGCGGTGATGAGGGAGTCGATGTCGAGAAAAGGCCAGCGCAGGCGTGCCGCGAGGATGCGGCCCACCGTGGATTTGCCCGCGCCCATGAAGCCGGTAAGGACAATACGGCGCGGCAATATTGCTGGCGGCGAAATGGGCCCGTTGGGGCCAGCGCTCATTTCGTCGGACTCGTGGTGGAACTTGAGCCGGAGTTCTGCTTGTCGCTGGAGAGCGAGGTCTGGATGTTTTCCCATACGGCCGGGCTGGGGTCGTGGATGGGGAGCAACAGTTTGGCCTGTTGCGCAATGTATTCCAGATCGCTTACCAGGGCAGAGCATTGCTCACAGGTCTTCAGGTGTTCCTGCTCCTTCAGGTCGGCTCCGGACTCGAAGAGCTCCGGAAGCTGATCCTGAAATTCCGCGCAGGTCATCGAGTTCTTAGACTGACCGATTGTTTTCATGGACTCGTTATTCTTGCCGCCTGCGTTCATAGCAAGGCCTCACGCTCGCGCCGGGTATTGGATGACCCGGTGCGCAGCAGGTCGCGCAGCTTCATGCGCGCCTTATGCAGTTGCGACTTGCTGTTGCCGATGGAGCATTCCAGCATGTCGGCGATCTCGTTGTGCTCGTAGCCTTCGACATCGTGCAGGACGAAGACGAGCCGGTAGCCTGGGGGAAGATCGGAGACGGCGCGTTCCAGCGTGACCCGATCAATGGATCCGGAGAGCATGAGGTCGCGCGCGCCGATGTCCTTGCGTGGACCGTCTTCCTGCGATGGCTCCAGTGTTTCTTCGAGCGAAACCTGGGGCAGACCCTTCTTGCGCAGATGCATGAGCACCACATTGACCGCCAGGCGGTGCAGCCAGGTGGAGAATGCCGAGTCGCCGCGGAAGGTGCCGATCTTGCGATAGAGCTGCAGAAAGGCTTCCTGGGTCAGGTCTTCGGCTTCGGCTACGTTACCCAGCATGCGCAGGCACAAAGAGTAGACCCGGCGCTTATGCAGCGAGTAGAGGCGCTCAAAGGCGACGGCGTCCCCGGCCTGCGCGGCGGCGATGGCCTCTGCTTCGCCGGCGATGGGCGGATTGCGGCGCAGATGCTGGTTGGATTTCTGGCGCTCAGGAGTAGACGCCGCTGTGCCCTTGGCCGGAGGGGAAAAGACGCCATTGGTTACGGATTTTGTCATTGTTATATGTTTGCCGGCCAGCGCGTTGGTCATGAAAGTCCTGACGGGAACTCGTGATGGTAGGTCACCCGGGCATCTGACTGGGGGCAATGCCTGTCGGACGCCTGGGAAGAGCCGGGGGTTGCCTTGGCTCAGGAATCAGCAAGTTAGCGCCCGCAAACTCAATCGAACCTTACCCTTTGACATTCCGCGACGGCTACGGCTTTACGGCCACAGGAAAGTCTCCATGCATGCCGTGGTGAAGTTCCACACGAACCGTCGCGCCGGGTAATAGCTCCCATCTCTCATGGCCAGGATCGTAGTCCGGAGAGGCGATGAGCTTGAAGAGCCCTCCGCCTAGTTTCAAACCGCGAGTCGGGCGGAATGCCTCCGCTCCTCCATTCAGGAGGCGGACATGAAGCTCAATAAACGATCGTGAGAAGGTCATATCTACTAGCTTCCCACGAAACGGGCGTACAGAGTGCGGGCGAGGGCGATATCGGTGGTGCCCTGGATGAGTGCGCGGCCGTCGGCGAACAGGGTCAGGGTGTGGGGGCCGCGTCGGAACTGGAGCAGCAGGCCGTTCTGGCGGACCTCGCCGTGGGGGCGGAGGCGTTCGGCGGCAGCGGCCAGGTCGACGGGGCGGTGGTGCTCATGAATCTGGACGGAGTTACGGCCGCAGAGGGTGATATGCGGGCGGCCTTCGCCACGCAGATGGGCGAAGTCGCGGAGGCCGCAGACCTCGCAATCGGGGCGGGGACGGGCGGCGGAGATCTCGGAGCGCTCGTTCTGCCACAGGTCCCACGAAAGCAGGGTGCGGCGCATGGCGTCGCGCGCGCCAGTCAAATATTTGAGAGCTTCGGTGACCTGAATCGAGGCGGCGAGGTTGACGGCGGTGTTGAGGATACCGGCGGTGTCACAGGTTTCGACCGGCCCCACGGGCGGCTTGGGAAAGAGGCAGGCGAGGCAGGCGGTCTCGCCGGGCAGGATGTTCATGGTGGCGGCGTACGCGCCGACGGCGGCCGCGTAGATCCACGGAACTAAATGCCGACCCCGCTCAAGGCTGTCATGCCGACCCCGCTCAAGGCTGTCATGCCGACCCCGCTCAAGGCTGCTTTGCTCCGGATTGCTTTGCTCCGGATTGCTTTGCTCGATGGCATAGTCGTTGATCAGGTAACGGGTTTCGAAGTTGTCGGTGGCATCGAGGATGATTTGGGCGCCGGCGAGCAGCGTATGGATATTGTCGGGGACGAGGTCGGCCACGTGCGCGTGGACATGAATATCGGAGTTGAAGCGGGCGATCTGGCGGCGGGCGGCCTCGGCCTTGGGAGTGGCGGCGGCGGCATCGGCCTCGTCGAAGAGCACCTGCCGCTGCAGGTTGCTCGCTTCGACGAAATCGCGGTCGATGAGGATGAGGGTGCCGACGCCGGCGCGCGCGAGCAGGGCGGCGGCCGCAGCGCCGGTGGCTCCGCAGCCGACCAGAGCAACGGTCGCCGAGCGAAGACGCTCCTGGCCGGCTTCGCCGATGGGCGCGAAGAGGATCTGGCGCGAGTAGCGGTCCGTACCTTGAGCCATACCTTGAACCGTATCCGGAGCCGTATCTGGAGCGGTAACCGCGGCGGCATTCGATGCGGCGAGAGTGCTGGCGTTGTGCATTGTGTCTAGTATAGAAAGACGCGTAACGGGCCCGCTCTCCCGCATCCCACCCACGTGACGCAACTGTTGCACGACGAACCCGGCTTCGTGGGGGACAATCCCCATGGCGCGCTCCCCTGAGAGGCTTTTTGACCGTAGTGCGTAAGGGCATTTTTGCGAACACTGTGAACCGCGGTTCGGGAACTGGCGTGGCTTCTCTTCAGGGAAGAGCCGCGATGCCGGTTGCTGGCCGGTTTTCCCGGTTTTCATGGTTCGCAAGCCTGCTCTGCCGGCGT
>DASXFH010000397.1:0-8096 GCA_036489655.1 Acidobacteriaceae bacterium
CAGGCGGCGGGGGAAAGCGGGGCGCAGTCAGCGGCGGCGCTGACGATGGTGGCAGCCCAGGCGGAGCTGAAGGATTCCATCAACGCGAAGAAGGCCCAGCAGGGGGAGGCGATCCGAGCGAGGATCACCGAGACGGTAAAGCTCCCCGACGGAAAGGAACTGCCGGCCGATACGATTCTGGAGGGGCATGTGGATCAGGTGCAGGCCTCGGAAAAGAAGAGCGATTCGACCGTGGTGGTGACCTTTGACAAGGCGCGGCTGAAAGGCGGGGAGGAACTGCCGATCAAGGCGACGCTTCTGTCGATGTGGGAGCCGCAGGAGGCGGTGTCCGGAGGAGGAGCGGGGTCCGGCTCCCCGTTGCCCGGGGGACACATGTCACAGAGCGGAGCCGGGGGAGGAATGCCCTCCCGGATGGATGTGGTTTCGGAGGGGCGCCAGGCCGTGCCGGGGGTGAGCCTGCACAGCGATATCCATCAGATGAGCTCGGTTACCTTTACGGCGGTGCGCAGAAACGTCAACGTGCCATCGGGGACGGAGATGCGCTTTGGGCTGGTGGTGATCCCTCCGGGAGTGAAGCTGCAACAATAGCTGTTCCGCGCCCGCGTTGCCTGAAAGATGTTATTTTCCTTCACCGATTCCGCATCGGATTCGGCTGGACCGGGCAACGCCGAATCGATCTCCCGGCGTCCTGGTAGGGGAGGGGCTGGGAACGCGCCCATGGGGGAGACATTTATGAATGCATATGCTCGGCAGTTGCTGGCCGCAGGAGCCGGTGCTGCACTGATCGTTTTGGCGGGGCTGCCTGCCGGAGCGCAGAGTCAGGGTTCGACCGCTGACAGCTCAGCTCAACCGCAACAGCGCATGATTCAGATGGTTCCGGCACTGGTATCGCTGGACCATACCCTGGATGCGAAGAAGGCGAAACAGGGTGAGCCGGTGACGGCCAAGCTGCAGAAGGATGTGAAGATCCCCGACCAGGTTCTGCCGAAGAACACCATGCTGGAAGGGCACGTGGATCAGGTGCAGGCTTCGGAGCACAAGAGCGATTCGACGGTGGTAGTGACGTTCGATAAGGCGAAGCTGAAGGATGGCAAGGAGCTGCCCATTAAGGCGACAGTGCTGGCGATCACCGAACCCGCTTATATGCAGCAGCAGCCGGCGGGGGAAGCGGCGGAGGGCGGAATGCCGGCAGGAGGAACGATGCCGGCCGGGGGTGGCGGCGGTATGCGGAGTGGAGGAGGAGCGGCACCGAGCGGGACAGCTCCGACTGCGCCTCAGCCGCAGGAGCCGATGACGACCGCAGGCGGGCCCTCCGGGACGCAGCAGCAGGCGCAGCAGAACGGGGTGCCGGGGGTGATGCTGCAGAGCGACGTTCACCAGCAGACCTCGGCCACGTTTACTTCCAAAGGAAGAAACGTGCATCTGCCGGATGGAACTCAGATGGATGTGGCGTTGGCGGTGGTTCCCCCCGGGGTCCGAATCCAGTAAGGGGATGTCTGCCCGCTACTCGTAGCGCAGGGATTCGATGGGATCCATAGCTGCGGCGCGATTAGCGGGCAGCGTGCCGAAGACGATGCCGACGGTAGCCGAGGCGACCAGGCCGACCACGGCCGACCATCCTGAGACGGGAACGCGATAAGCGCTGAAGAAGCGCACCGACCAGGGGATGGCGAGGCCAATGAGAGCGCCGATGAGGCCGCCGAAGAGAGAGACAAACAGCGCTTCCATCAGGAACTGGAGCTTGATTTCGCGCGAAGTAGCGCCGAGGGCTTTGCGAATGCCGATTTCGCGGGTGCGGGAGCGCACTGTGGCGAGCATGATGTTCATGATGCCGACGCCGCCGACGGCAAGGGTGACGCCGGAGACAAGCAGCAGCATGACGGTGAGGGCATTGACGACCAGCCCGGCAGTGGTGATGAGGGCGGTCATAGTCTGGGCGGCATACACCGAGCTGGGCTGGTGGCGGGAGTGGATGACGGCGACGATCTGTTGGGCAGCATTTTCGACGTCGTTCTGATCGCGAACCGAGAAGTACATCTGCTTCACATAATCGGTGCCGGTGAAATAGCGGCCGACGGAGTAGGGGATGAGGATGGTCTGATTGGCAATCTCGGTCTGACCGAAGGTGTCAACGCGCTCTTTAAATGTGCCGACGATGGTGAAGGGGAGGCCTTTGATCTGAAAGCTGCGGCCGATGGCTTCGCCGGGACTGCCGAACATGGCGCTGGCGAAGGGATCGGTGACGACGGCGACCTTGGTTCCGGTGGATTCGTCTTCGTCGTCGAAAAAGCGGCCGTTGAGGACGATGAGGTTGCGGACCTGACGGTAAGAGGGCTGGACACCGAGAACGAGGACGTCTCTGGAGAGGCCGCTGAAGCTGATGCTCTCGTGCATATCCAGGACGACGGAGGAAGCGGCGACGGCGGGCACGCGCTCGTCGACGGCATGCTCGTCCTCGTAGGTGAGGAAATCGGTTTGAATGTTGCTGATGGCGCCGGCGCCGCCTCCGGAGTACTCCAGTTCCACGAGGTTGGTCCCTATGCCCTGAATCTGGGCGAGGATGTACTGCCGTCCGGTAGCGGAAATGGCAACGACCAGGATGATCGAGGCGGTGCCGATGACCATGCCCAGAGCGGTGAGGGCAAAGCGGACTTTGGAGGTTCGGAAGCTGTCGATGGCGAGCTTCGCGATCTCGCTGAGGACCATGGTCTGCCGGGCGCTGGCGATGGTGCGCTCGAAGGAGAGGCGGTAGTGGGGGCGCTCCGGGGCCATCTGTGTCTACAGGATGCCACAGGGGGAGTGTGACGATTCCGAAAGTTGCGGGGGCGCAGACGAACGATTCGCATCTGCGCCGCCGGCGCCGTGCGAGGCAAACTGCCACAATGTCTTCGACGGGAGCGCCGGCGGCGATTTCGGCGGCCCGCTCCAGGCCCGACTCTATGTCGCCAACAACTTTGCGCTATGGCTCGTCGCTGAGCAGCGGACCCATCTGGCGGAGGGATCGAGGCCGGGGGCGAGCTTAATATCGAAAGCCACTTTGCTGACGCCCCAAGCTGCCGCTGCCTGCAAGGCGGCCAAAGCCGGACGAGCCTTCGATTCATTTCCTGCCGGCGTGTGTGCAGCGAGCCGAGGGGCAGCCCCAATGGGCCGAACAAAAACTGCAAATCCACACGGAACTAAGGCGGCCAGCGCAGCGGTCGCCGCGCGGGCGCAGGAGGCGATCACGCTCAAGAGCGCTGCCCCTCGGAACGGGGCTGAACGGGAGCAGCTCTTTCGTCTTCAGAGATTTATTGAATGAGGAAGCTGGCGGAGAGAGAGGGATTCGAACCCTCGATAGAGCTTTTCAACCCTATAACGGTTTAGCAAACCGCCGCCTTCAGCCACTCGGCCATCTCTCCGGCACGGTTGTGGCCAGTATATAGGAAGGGGCAGGCGCGAGCGGAAAATGCGGATTGGCTAAGAAAGGGCAGGAGGCGAAAACGGGCTGTGAGGCATCCCATTCCAGATGGTTTTACCAAGGTAAAACCCGGGAGACTGCAGGCATGACAGTTGAAGGAACACGCAGCGTGGACGATCGCATTGTGATCGGACATTTTTCCGATGGCGCGGATGCTCAGCGCGCGATCAATGAGCTGATGGATGAAGGGTTCGGCGCACCGGACATCGGCGCGGCTGTTCGCGGCCGACAGGCGGGAACTGAGGGGTCCGGGGAGTCTGAGCCGGTGGGGATTCGTGAAATCACTGAGACGAATCCGGCGCTGTCGGGATCGGTTGGCGGTGCGGGTTCGCATGACGAGGCGGTCACGCCGGCGGGTCTGGCTCCTGGATCGGGGAATGCCTTTCCGGCGCCTCCGTCCTCTCCGGGACCCATACCGGGGGGAGAGATTCCCTCGACACTGCGGCACGATCTGCCGCACGATTTGCCGAGCACGCTCGAGGGGCAGACGGCCGGCAGCGGTACGGAGCGGCTGCACTCCGTGCCCGGTGGCTCGCTGAAGGGCGGTGAAGCCGCGGCGAAGCGCGGGAGCGGCAGCAATCTGAAGTTCGGGACGGGCGAAGGCCATCTGGGGCTGGAAGAGGAACATCCGTATTCGGAGTCGGCGTTCGAAGGCTCTTTTCTGGGAATGGGCCTGGGTCCGCAGGAGGCGCGAAGCCTGAGCGGAGAGCTGAGCCGGGGCGGGGCGGTGGTGTCGGTTCGCGCCCGAGACCGGGCGGCGCTGGCGGAAGGCATTCTGGAGCGGAACCATGGTCGCGTGCGCTGGGAGACGGCGACGGTGAGCGGACGCGAGGCGGATGGGGAGAGCCCGGTGCATGTCTCCGGATCGATGCGCGGCTACTATCGTCCGGACGAGGGGCTGCGTCGTCGGGCTTCCTGAAGGGCAAAAAACGGTTGAGAAAAACGCCACCGAATTCGGTGGCGTTTTTTCTTTTCATCAGAAAAAAAGCAGAGTAGATTCGGAATCTCCATTGCTGCTCTTCCATTTTGAGGAGGGGGAAGGATCGCCAGGACTGCACATTCCCGCAAGGGCCTGCGTCTGCTGCCGCTGATTGCCGCCACTTACTTTATGGTGTCGGGCGGTCCGTACGGTATTGAGGACATTCTGGGTGGGGGCTACGCGACGGGTTTGATCCTGCTGCTGGTTCTGCCGCTGGTATGGAGCCTGCCGACAGCGCTGATGATTGGCGAACTGGCCAGCGCTCTGCCGGAAGAGGGCGGGTTCTATGTGTGGGTGCGGCGCGCGCTGGGGCCCTTTTGGGGCTACCAGGAAGCATGGCTGTCGCTGAGCGCAAGCATCTTCGACATGGCGATTTATCCCACGCTGTTTGTGCTCTACCTGGAGAGGTTGTATCCGGCGTGGACAACCGGTTGGCACGGCGCCGCGTGGGAGCTGGGGCTAATTGCGGTTTGCTGCGTGTGGAACCTGCTCGGTGCGCCCGCTGTGGGAGACGGCTCCATGGCATTTTTCGTGCTGCTGCTGTCCCCGTTTGTGGTGCTGGTGGCGGTCGCCGTGTGGCATGGCATGCACTTTACGGGACCGCCGGTGTGGCGGCAGAGTGCGGAGGGCGGCGGGCTGGACACGGCGATCCTGGTAGCGATGTGGAACTACATGGGATGGGATAACGCTTCCACCATTGCGCGCGAGGTGGAGAATCCGCGCCGCAATTATCCGCGGGCGATGCTGGCCAGTACGGGCATTGTGATGGTGACCTATGCCGTGCCGCTGGCGGCGATGGCATGGGCCGGAGTACCGGCAGGGCGGTTCAGCACGGGTTCGTGGGCGGACGTGGCGAGCGCGATGGTGGGTCCGTGGCTGGGACTGGCGATTGTGGTGGGCGGGACGCTGACGTCGGTGGGGATGTTCAACGCGCTGACCATGTCGTACGCACGATTGCCGATGGTGATGGCCGAGGATGGCCTGCTGCCGGCGGGACTGGCATGGAAGAATCGGCGGAGCGTGCCGTGGGTGGCGGTGCTGGCGTGTGCCGTGGCCTGGGCGCTGGCGCTGCGGTTCAGCTTCGAGCGGCTGATTTCGCTGGATCTGATTTTGTATGGAGGCAGCCTGATTCTGGAGTTCGTGGCGCTGATTGCGCTGCGGATTCGCGAGCCGGGACTGGAGCGGCCCTTCTATGCGGGCCGCTTCCCCCTGATTTGCGCAATGGCCGCGGCGCCGACGCTGCTGATCGTGTATGCCTGCGCAGTCTCGCGGCATGAGCGCATGGCGCACATGCCGGCACTGCTGCTGGGGGCACTGATCGCGGGAGCGGGTCCGGTGTTTTTCCTGGTGTCGCGGGCATTCCGGAAGCGGACGAGTGCGGTGCTGGTGGGCGGGGACTGAAGAGGGCGCTATTTGGCAGCGCCCGCCTCCACCAGCTTCTTTTCGCGAGCATCGACGAAATTTCTGGCCGCGTACATTACGCGATCGCGGGCGTGGGCCGCGTCGTGCCAGCCCTGGATTTCGACGCGCTTGCCTTCCAGATCCTTGTAAATGGAGAAAAAATGGGTGATCTCGCGCAGCATGTGCGGGTAGATTTCGGAGTAGTTCCACACATCCTTGTAGCGAGGATTGTTGCGGCCGACGGCGAGGACCTTTTCGTCGAGCACGCCCTGGTCGAGCATCTGCAGCAGGCCGATGGGGCGCACCTGCATCACGCAGCCGGGAAAGCTGGGGGCGTCAACGAGGACGAGGACGTCGAGAGGGTCGCCGTCGTCGCTGAGGGTGGAGGGGACAAAGCCGTAGTCGCCGGGGTAATGAACCGGGGAGTAGAGGTTCCGGTCGAGCCGGAAGACGTGCAATTGCTTGTCGTACTCGTACTTGTTGATGCCCTCGGCGGGGATCTCAATCACGACGTTGAAGATTTCCGGCGCTTTGTCGCCGACGGGGAGTTCGAGATAATTCACCATAGCTGCAACCAGTATCGCCTAAACCTTTGGATGATGGGGAGGGCCGGGAACGGCGCGGGATGGACCTGGATTTATAATCGGTCACAATGAAGGCCCATGTCTACGTCACGCTGAAGAAGACGGTCCTGGACCCGCAGGGACAGGCGATCCACAACGCGCTGCGCAAGATGCGGTACGCGGGTGTGGCGGATGTGCGCCAGGGAAAGCACTTTGAACTGACGCTGGAGGACGGCATGGCGGCGGATGCGGCGCGTGCCGAGGTGGAGCGCATCGCGCGGGAAGTGCTGACGAACCCCGTCATCGAAGAGTATTCGTTCAGGCTGGAATAGCCGGCGTTTTGAGCCACCGGCCGTCCCGATTCGGGGCGGTATCGCTACAACTTTCGTCTCTGCTCGATTGCTGCGCGCCTGCGGTAGCCTAGGGAAACCTTATGTGCGGCATTGTCGGATACGTCGGCAACAGCAAGGAAGTGGTCCCGATCATCATCGAGGGACTGCGCCGGCTGGAGTATCGCGGCTACGATTCGGCGGGCATTGCGGTGGGGGGCCATGGCGACGGGCTGGAGTTGCGGCGCGCGCCGGGCAAGCTGCGCAACCTCGAGGAAGTCATCGGGCAGCGGCCGCTGGAGGGGACCTTTGGCATTGGCCATACCCGCTGGGCCACGCACGGACGTCCGACCGAGGAGAATGCGCATCCGCACCGCGACTGCACCGGGCGCCTGGTGGTGGTGCACAACGGCATCGTGGAGAACTATCTGGCCCTGAAGCGGGAACTTGCCGGCCAGGGACACCGATTTGCCACCGAAACCGATACAGAAATCATTGCGCACCTGATTGAGCAGGAACTGGCGACCGCAGCAAAGGGCGGCAAGCCTCTGCCTCTGGAAGAGGCGGTGCGGCACGCGGTGAAGCGGCTGACCGGGGCGTTCGCCATTAGCGTGCTCTCGGCCGACGAGCCGAACAAGATTGTCGTCGCGCGCAACGGGCCGCCGGCCGTCGTCGGGGTAGGCAACGGAGAGTATTTCGTCGCATCGGATGTGCCGGGGATCCTGCATCACACGCGGGACCTTTACTTCCTCGCTGACGGAGATATGGCCGTGCTGACGTGCGGCGGCGTTGTGCTGACGGATTTCGATGGAAATCCGATCCAGCGGCCGCTGCAGCGCATCTTGTGGGATCCGATTCAGGCGGAGAAGGGCGGCTATAAGCACTTCATGCTCAAGGAAATCTTTGAGCAGCCACGCGCCATCCGCGACACGACGCTGGGACGCATCTCGCTGGACACCGGGAAGGTTTTCCTGGCCGAGATGAAGATTCCGGACGAGACACTTCGCAAAGCGCGCAACATTCATATCGCAGCCTGCGGCACCAGCTGGCACGCGGCGACGGCGGGCAAGTTCATGATCGAGCGGCTGGCGCGGATGCCGGTGGAAGTGGACTACGCGAGCGAGTTCCGCTATCGCGATCCGATCGTCGATGCGAGCACGGTGGGCATGCTGATCACGCAGTCGGGGGAAACTGCCGATACTCTGGCGGCGCAGCGGGAGATGATCCAGAAGGGCGCGCCGACGGTGGCGGTCTGCAACGTGGTGGGCTCGATGGTGACGCGCGAGGCGAACGGCACGATCTACACGCATGCCGGGCCGGAGATCGGCGTGGCCTCGACAAAAGCCTTTACTGCACAGCTGGTGGCG
>DASXFH010000423.1:0-10588 GCA_036489655.1 Acidobacteriaceae bacterium
GGACTCGGCTCCGCCGCGCTCCACACCATCGAAGTCGACGAAGCTCTTCGCATGAAGCCCGATACCCTCCGCGCCGCCATCGCCGAAGACCGCGCCGCCGGCAAAGCGCCCTTCATGCTCGTCGCCACCGCAGGCACTACGGGAGCCGGCGTTCTCGATCCTCTCCCTGAACTGGCCGCCATCGCCCTCGAGCACAAGCTGTGGTTTCACGTGGACGCGGCCTGGGGAGGCGCCGCCGCTCTGGTCCCCGAACTCCGCCCCCGCCTCTCTGCCATCGAGCAGGCCGACTCCATCACCTTCGACGCCCACAAATTTCTTTCCGTCTCCATGGGCGCCGGGCTCTTTCTCACGCGACACCTTGACATCCTCTCGCGCGCCTTCGCCACCCACACCGCCTACATGCCCAAAGAGGCCGCGCAGATTCCCGTCACCGATGCCTTCTCGCACTCGCTGCAGTGGTCTCGCCGCTTCACCGGCGCCAAGCTCTTCCTGAGCCTCGCCGTGGCCGGATGGGACGGTTACGCGGCCGCCATCCGCCACCAGACCGCCATGGGCGATCTTCTCCGCCAGAAGCTGCTCGCGGAGCAGTGGGCCCTTGTGAATGAAACGCCCCTGCCCCTGGTCTGCTTCACCGATGCGCACAGCAACTGGACGCTCGAGCAAACCCAGGCCGTGGTCAACGCCGTCGTCAGCTCCGGCCAGGCGTGGATCTCGACCATCCAGCTCGGCCCCGCTCAGCGCCCCGCCCTCCGCGCCTGCATCACCAACTACCGCACCGAGCCGCGCCACCTCGACGACCTGGTCGCCATCCTCGGACAGATTCGCGGCTCTCAGCCGGCGGCTTCCTGACAGAAAAGGCCTGTTACACCCCGGCCGCGCGGGGAAAGCAACACCTTAGTAACCCTGAACGCCCCCTTTGGGGAATACACGGACTCCCTCAAAACGGCCATAGTTAATTCGAAAGGAATCTTTCGCGACGTTGCCAGGGCCGCTCCCAGTCCGCTCCCTCCTCCTGCGCCGGACATCGTTGCTCGGCCTTCTGGGTCTGTCCCTCGGTTTGGCCGCTCAGATCGCTCCGCAGCCGCTCACGTCGATCGCAGCCATCCGCAGTTTGCCCTACGCTGCCGCAGCCAAAGGTCTTCCCGTCCGGGTCACCGGCGTCGTCACCTTCAACGGCAAACCGGATGTCGATATATACCTCCAGGACCGCGACAGCTGGATCTACGTTCTGCCGGATAAGGCTTATAGCTTCCCGGCCGGCTCGGTCGTCGAAGTCACGGGAAAAAGTTCCGCCGGCTACACCACCCAGATCGAAGCGTCGTCGATCCGCCTGCTGGCTCCCGGCCGCCTGCCCCAACCCGTTCTGCTGGACTACGCGCATGCGCTGCTGCACCAGAACGACTGCCGCTACATCTCCCTCCAGGGCATCATTCGCGCGGCATCGTTCCAGAGCTCCGGCGGCGTCGGCGTCCACCTGCTGCAGCTGGAGTCCGACGGCAAGATGGTCGATGTGGCTGTCAGAGACTTTCCCAACTTCGAGCCGGCTCGCCTCCTCGATGCTCGGGTGCGGGTGACGGGCACAGTTGGCGGCACCTTCGACGCTACCGAAGAGCGCATTGTCGGTATGCGGATCAACGTGAGCAGCGCTTCGGCCATCACCTTTCTTCCGCCGCTGCCCACGGGCTCCTCTTTGCCCAACACGATGTCCCTGGCCAGCCTGCTCGCCTCCAACGCGAGCCTCCGGCCGTGGTATCGCGTCGTCGCCACCGGCACCGTCACCCTCTACGATCCGGGCGAGCTGCTCGTCATCCAGGACGGCCCCAACGCTCTGCTGATTCACACCCGGCAGGTGGATCAGCTGTCCATTGGTCAGCAGGTCAAAGTCACTGGATTTGTTACGGCCATCGACGGCGCCACGGCCATGGAGCTGGGGCAGTTCACCCCCCTGCCCGGTCGCGGGACGATCCTCTCCCGGCCGATCTCCTTCGCCCAGGCGATGACCGGCTTCTACACCAACCAGCTGCTCACCCTCGACGGCACGGTGGTCTCGCAGACGCGCGAGAGCCACGCCCACATTCTTTTCCTTCGTTCCGGCAATCAGACGCTCCAGGCCATCTTTCGCAAACGCATGCAGGACCCGGATCCTATCCCCGATTACCGGCCGGGAACCCGGCTGCGCGTCACCGGCGTCTGTATCGTGCACTTCCGCGGCTTCTGGGGCGAGGTCGAGAGCTTCCAGATCCGCCTTCGCTCCGCAGACGATCTGGTTGTGCTGCGCCCGGCCTCCTGGTGGACGCTCAGCCACCTTTTCATCCTCACCTCGGCCGTGCTCGGCCTGGCTCTGGTGGCTCTGGCCTGGGGTCTGCTGTTGCGCCGCCGCCTGCTTGCGCACGAGACCCTGCTTCGCCACAAGAGCGAGCTGGAGGCCACCCGCCTCACCACCGACGCCCGGCTCGAGCGCCATCGCAGCCACATCCTCGAGCTGATCAACAGCTTCCAGCCCCTGTCTGAAGTCCTCTCTGCCATTCAGACCGGCGCCGAAGAAATGTGCCACGGCACCCTCGGCTATATTCACGTGCTGGTGGATCGCGCGCTGGTGCTCAACACCGGATCCCGTCTCTTCCCTTCCGACCTGATCCGCCTGCAAAACGTGGACCCTTCGACCAGCGCCGAGCCCTGCGCTTTGGCTGTGCGCTCCCGCGGCCTCACCGGTTGCCCGGGCTCAGGCCACATCTGGTCGCGTCCCATCCTTTCCAGCCGCGGCGAAATCCTCGGCACCCTCTCCTTCGAGAGCGAAGACGGCGCGCCGCTGCACCTCAACAACGAAGCCTTCGACTTCGGGTGCAACCTGGCCGCCATCGCCATCGATAACCGCCGCCTTTACGAAGACATGCTGCACCGCTCCCGGCACGACCAGCTGACCGGCCTGCCCAATCGCTCCGTGGTTGAAGAGCGTCTCGAAGATGCCATCCACGTGGCGGAGCACGCCGGCACCTTTACCGCCCTCCTCTTTCTCGATCTCGACGACTTCAAAGCCGTCAACGATTCCTGCAGCCACCGTGTCGGCGACGCCTTTCTGGTGGAAGTGGCGCAGCGCTTCCGGGCCTGTCTGCGCAGCGGCGATGTGATTGGCCGGATCGGCGGCGACGAGTTTGTCGCCGTCCTCACCGAGCTGGACGATCCCGGCCTCGCCCGTGTGATTGCCGACCGCCTGGTGCACTGCATGGAGGCGCCCTTCCTCATCGAGCAGCATCGGATTCGCGGCTCGGTCAGCATCGGGCTCTCGGTCTATCCCTCCTCCGGCGACAACGCCGCAAGCATCACCCACCTCGCCGATCAGGCCATGTATACGGCCAAGCGTGCCGGCGGCAACCGGGTCTGTTCCTCCGACGTAAACACCGTTTACCAGGCCTGAGCCCCCCTCGGAGGCCCATCCCGGCCGCGCTTTTTGCGACAGGGTGGGACAACGCGCCCGTGACCTTCGTACCGTCTGGCTCTCTGATTTCACTTGCCCTCAACTCTTCTCTCCCCCACACTGAACGATAGTGGGGATGTTCCGCCCAGGTGGACCATCCCCACAGCCGTCTTCGGACGGCGGCAACCCGTTCTTTGAGAATTCGGCAGCGCCCGGACGTCGGACCCGGCGCCCACCTGCTCTGGAAGCAGCCGCAGGGTAATACCTAAAAGGTATTACCCTGCAAGCCTTTCATTTTCAGTCAACTTCCAAAGCCTCCCATGGGGGGGTACCCCCTGATGGCAGGTGAAGAGCGGTTCCTGAGTCCTGAACTCTGAGCTTTCTCCTCTGTACTACACTAGTTTCTCCGTCCATGAACCCACTCTCCATGCATCCCGACGACCTCGCCTCTCTCAAAGACGATATGGTCGCCTTCATTGCCGGCCACGGCATTCGCCGCGCGCCCGCTCACGCAGGTGAAGATATTGCTTCCCTCCTCTGGGAGGACGACGAAAACCCGGACAGCTGGAAGGATTTCGTCGAAACCGCCAAAGCCGCAGGCGCTGCTTTTATCACCATGAGCGAAGACGTCCTCGAGAAAGAGGATGTGGAGCTGCTCATCGAAGAAGTCCAGGACCAGGATTTCGACATCGAGATGGTGACCGGTTCTTCGGAGCTCGACGAGGCCCAGTCGCTGGTGCGCCACGTCGGCCAGGTCGGACGCCTTCAGCTGGGCTTCCCGCATCAGGGCTTCATGTTCCTCTACGAGGCCTCGACTGCGTGGTACGACCGGTACCAAAGCCTTCTCGATTCGGTTGAAGGTCTGGGCGATATCGTCTTCGAAGATGAAGACGAAGACGACGAACCGTGAGCAGTCCTGAGCCAGCCGCGACCGAACGGATCGCCTCTCGTTCGCGTCCGCCGCAGCGCTGGATTCTGCGCGCGCCGAACCTCGATGAAGCCCGGTCGCTGGCCGGCGAGGCGAATATTCCGCCGCTGCTCGCCGAGTTGCTGCTTGCGCGCGGCATCCGCAGCGCAGCCGAAGCCGAGCAGTTTCTGCATCCGCGCATCGAGGATCTGCTCGACCCGTATTCGATGCTCGGCATGGAACGTGCCGTCAGCCGCATTCAGCAGGCCATCGCCGCTCAGGAACCGATCCTGATCTATGGCGACTACGACGTTGATGGAACCACCGCGACTGTGCTGCTCAAGACCGCCATCGAGCGCCTGGGCGGCGTAGCACGCTTCCACATTCCGCATCGGCTCCGCGAGGGCTACGGAATGCAGCGCGAAATTCTGGAAACGGCTGCTCGCGAAGGCATTCGACTCGTCATCAGCGTCGACACCGGCATTCGCGCCTTCGCTGCTGCCGAAGCCGCTGCTGAGCTCGGCCTCGACCTGATCGTCACCGACCACCATTTGCCCGAGACCGAGCTCGGCGTTCCGCGCGCGCTGGCTGTGCTGAACCCGAATCAGCCTGGCTGCAATTATGGCTGCCGCCATCTTTGCGGCGCGGGCGTGGCCTTTAAGCTTTCGCAGGCTCTGCTCGAAGCGTGGGATCGCGAGCGTACCCGAGCGAAGATCCTGCCTTCGTTCCTCAAGATGCTGGCGATTGCAACCATCGCAGACGCAGTTCCATTGCTGGGCGAGAACCGCGTCTTTGTCGCGCTGGGACTGGTCGAGCTGCGCCGTCCTGTCGGTCTCGGCTTGCGGGCTCTGATGCGCGAGGCGCAGATCGACACAGCGCGCCGTCCGCTGAACACTGTCGATGTCGGCTTTCGCCTTGCGCCACGGATCAATGCCGCTGGTCGCATGGACGTCGCCACGGAGGTCATCGAGCTGTTCACCACGCGCGACGTCAGTCGAGCCGGCGATCTCGCCGCCAAACTGGAACGGCTCAACCAGGAACGACGCGCCGCCGAGGCAGCGATGCTGGCCGAAGTCACCGCGCGTCTCGACGAGACCTGCTTCCGCGACAGCCGCTGCATCGTGATGGATGGCGACGGCTGGCATCGCGGCGTCATTGGCATTCTCGCCTCGCGCATTGTGGATCAGACCGGCAAACCGGCGATCGTGGTCACGCGCGAAAACGGCGAGGCTTACGGTTCCGGCCGCTCCATCGCTGCTTTTCATTTGCTGGAGGCGATCGAGAGCTGCCATGACCTCTTCACTCGGTTCGGCGGACACGCGCACGCCGTCGGGTTCTCTCTGCCCTCCGATCGAGTCGAGGAGCTGCGCAACCGCCTTTGCACGTATGCCGCTGAACGTCTGCACGACGAGGATCTCGGCAACCCTCTCGAATGCCACGCCGAGTTGCCGCTCGACGGCATCACGCCGACTTTCTATGGATGGTTGCGGCGCCTTGAGCCCTTCGGCATGGAGAACGAAGAACCAATTTTCATCGCTCGCAATGTGCGTGTCGCCGCTCCCCCTTTATTCATGAAGGAGAAACACGTACGGCTGCGTCTGGTGCAGGGACTGACGTTTTCCGCTGTCGGATGGAATCTGGCCGAACGCGTGCGCGATCTTGCGCTCGGTCCTGAATCGCTCATCGATCTCGCGTACCGGCTGCGCGAAAACGAACACCCCGAATTCGGCGGTCTGGAACTGGAAATCGCCGGGCTCGAGCCTGTCTGACACATCTCCACACTCTTTGCAATTTCACAGTCTGCACCTCGACACCGCAGCAGACGCATCTTACTGTGTATCCAGAACCCTTCCGTGCGACGGAGAATCGAGGTCTCGATGACCGCGTCTGCAGTCACTCTCCCGGAAACCCTGAGCGCCGAGGAACTTCACCAGATCGACGCGTACTGGCGTGCCTGCAATTACCTGTGCGCCGGCATGATCTATCTGTACGAGAATCCTCTGCTGCGAGAGCCGCTCAAAGCCGAGCACATCAAGAAGCGCCTGCTCGGTCACTGGGGCTCCGATCCGGGACAAAATCTTGTCTGGGTGCACCTGAACCGGCTGATCCGCAAATACGACCTGAACATGATCTACATTTCCGGCCCGGGGCACGGCGCGCCGGCCATGCTGTCGAATGCGTGGATGGAAGGCACGTACTCCGAGATCTACCCGGACAAGAGCCAGGACCTGGAAGGTCTGCGGAGGTTCTTCCAGCAGTTTTCCTTTCCGGGCGGAATCGGGAGCCACTGCACGCCGGAGACGCCGGGATCGATCCATGAGGGCGGCGAGTTGGGCTACAGCTTGTCCCACGCCTTCGGTGCGGCCTTCGACAATCCGGATCTGATCGTTAACTGCGTGGTGGGAGACGGCGAAGCGGAGACCGGACCGCTGGCCACCTCCTGGCATAGCAACAAGTTTCTGAACCCGGTGCGCGACGGAGCGGTTCTGCCGATTCTCCATCTGAACGGCTACAAGATTGCCAACCCAACCATTCTGGCGCGCATTCCCCACGAGGAGCTGGAGTGGCTCTTCCGCGGATATGGATGGACGCCGCACTTTGTGGAGGGCGACGACCCGCAGCGGATGCATCAGCTGATGGCGTCCACGCTGGAACAGTGCGTTGAGGAGATCCGCACCATCCAGCGCGACGCCCGCGAGAGAGGCAAGCTCAGCGGAGGTCCGGCGGGATGGCCACGCTGGCCGATGATTGTGCTGCGCTCGCCCAAAGGCTGGACGTGCCCAAAGGAAGTCGATGGCCACAAGGTTGAGGGTTTCTGGCGCGCGCACCAGGTGCCGATCCTCGACGTCGCGGAGAACCCGAAACATCTGCGCCTGCTGGAAGAATGGCTGCACAGCTATCGGCCCGAGGAGCTGTTCGATCCGGAGGGCGGTCCGGTTCCGGCGCTGCGCGCGCTGGCGCCCAACGGTCCACGCCGCATGTCGGCCAATCCCCACGCTAATGGCGGCGTTCTGCGCCAGCCGCTGCACATGCCCGATTTCCGCGACTACGCCGTGAAGATCAAGCAGCCCGGAACGGATTACGTCGGCGCAACAGAAGTGCTGGCGCAATTTCTCCGCGACGTAATGCGCGATAATCCAAAGAACTTCAGGGTCTTCGGACCCGACGAGACCGCGTCGAACCGGCTGCAGGCGATTTATGAAGCCAGCCCGAAGACCTGGATGGAGGAGATCAGACCCGAAGATGCCGACGGGACCGAGATCGCACCCGACGGCCGCGTGATGGAGATGCTGAGCGAGCACACCCTGGAAGGCTGGCTGGAAGGCTACGTGCTCACCGGCCGCCACGGATTCTTCTCCACTTACGAAGCCTTCGTGCACGTGATCGACTCCATGTTCAACCAGCATGCGAAATGGCTGGAGGAATCAAAGAAGGAGCTGCGCTGGCGTGCCTCTGTTTCCAGCGTCAACCTGCTGATCACCTCGGTGGTATGGCGGCAGGATCACAATGGCTTCTCGCACCAGGATCCCGGCTTCCTCGACGTGGTCGCCAACAAGAGCGCATCGGTGACGCGCATCTATCTGCCGCCTGACGCCAACTGCCTGCTGAGCGTAGCCGACCACTGCCTGCGCAGCCAGGACTACGTTAACGTGATCGTCGCGGACAAGCAGCCGCATCTGCAGTATCTCGATATGGACTCCGCGATCCTGCACTGCACGAAGGGAATCGGCATCTGGGACTGGGCGAGTACAGACGACGGCGCGGAGCCCGATGTGGTGCTGGCATGCGCCGGGGACATCGCCACGATGGAGGCTCTGGCGGCGGCGGCGACTCTGCGCGAGCACTTCCCGGACCTGAAGCTGCGGTTCGTGAATGTTGTGGACCTGTTCCGCCTGCAGCCTTCGACGGAACACCCGCACGGGCTCAGCGACGCCGACTTCAATTCCCTGTTCACCCGCGACAAGCCGGTCATCTTCAACTTCCACGGTTATCCGCTGCTCATCCATCGGCTCACCTACCGACGCGACGTTCATGACAACATCCACGTCCGCGGCTATAAGGAGCAGGGCAACATCAACACGCCTCTGGAGCTGGCCATCGTGAACAACGTGAGCCGCTTTAACCTGGCCATGGACATCATCGAACGCGTACCGCTCCTGCGAGACATTGGGTCGCACACGCAGGAGTGGCTGCGCGATCAGATCACCGACAGCCTGAACTACGCTCACACCAACGGCATCGACCGCCCGGAGATCCGGAACTGGACATGGCCGCAGTGAAGACCGGGGACGGCTGCATCCTCGCCATTAACAGTGGGTCGTCGTCTCTTAAGTTCGGCCTTTACCGTCCGCCCTCCGTTGATCAGGATCCCGCAGCGGTGCTCACCGGTGGTGCGATTGGCATCGGCCACGCGAATGGCCGTCTGCAGATCAGGGACGGAGAGGGCTCAGTCCAGGTGGATGAGCCCTATCGCCTGGATTCACAGGGGCATGCGCTCGGGGAAATCCTGAAGACCATCGACCGGGCCTCCCAGCCTCGGCCCTCGATGATCGGGCATCGCATTGTGCACGGCGGCCCGAAGCTGCGCGAACACCAGCAGATCACCGAAGGCCTGGTCCGGACTCTTGAAGCGGCGGTTCACTTTGCCCCGCTGCATATCCCTGCGGCGGTAAAGCTGATTCGCGAGACGACCAGGCTGCTGCCCGATATTCCCCAATACGCGTGTTTCGATACGGCATTTCACCGCACGATGCCGGAGACGTCGCGGCACTATCCTCTTCCGGAGGACCTTTACAAACAGGGTGTGGAGCGCTTTGGCTTTCACGGCATCTCCTACGAGTCGCTGCTCTACCGGCTGGGCGAGACGCTCCCGGACCGCGTGGTTGCTGCGCATCTGGGCGCGGGCGCGAGCCTGGTGGCGCTGTTTCGCGGGCGCTCGGTGGACACGACGATGGGCATGACGCCGACCGGCGGCATTCCCATGGCCACGCGGCCCGGGGATCTCGACCCAGGAATCCTTCTTTATCTACTGCGTACCGAGCATCTGTCCGCCGATCAGGTGGAGTCGCTTTTGAACCATGACTCCGGCCTGGGCGCGATTGCCGGCGGCGAGTCCGACATGCGCCTGCTGGAGGAGTGTGCCGCACGGGGCGATGCCCGCGCGCGGCTGGCGATCGAAATCTTCGCCCAGGGAGTGAAGAAGCAGATTGGCGCTTATGCCGCCGAGCTGGGCGGCCTCGACCGGATGATCTTTACTGGCGGGATTGGCGAGCACAACGCTCGAATGCGCGACCGGATTTGCGAAGGCCTGGACTTCCTCGGACTGACCAGCGGCGATCCGGCGCGGTGCGCAAAAGTGATGGTAATCCCGGCTGAAGAAGAGCTGCAGATTGCCAGAATCACGGCCCGACTGCACCTCCGCCAGGCGCCTGGGTAACTGGCCGCGGTTGACGCTGCTTCTGTCTGGAACCAATAATAGAGATTCGCCTTCTGCAGATTGACAGCGGTATGCGGGCCCGCGGCTACCCGGGTGTTGTACGGTAGCTGCCCCAGTCCCACCGTTCGCTGATTGCGCGGTGTTCCCCGCCGAGCACTCCAGCCGGACGACAACAGCAGAGAAGGAACGTCCGACGTGATCCATCGCAACAGGTTGAACTTATGAGCACCACGATCGCAGGCCCTGCCGCGCCGCGGGCGGCGAACTTCTGGCAATCCACAAATGGCAAGAAGGCGGTGATGGCGGTGACAGGCGCCATCCTGTTCCTGTTCATCATCGGCCATTTGCTGGGCAATCTGCAGGTCTTTGACGGCCGAGCGCGGCTGAACGCCTACGGAGCGTTCCTGCATGATCTGGGCGAACTGCTCTGGATCGCCCGCGGCATCCTGCTGGCGTGCGTGGGCCTGCATATCTGGGCGACGGTGCAGTTGTGGTCGCGCAACCACAAGGCACGGCCGGTCGACTACAAGGTGAAGAAGTCCGTCGCCTCGTCGTATGCGGATCGCACCATGTACTGGAGCGGGCCGATCATTCTGGCCTTCGTGATCTTTCATCTGCTCGAGTTCACGGCGGGATACGTCCACCCGGAATCGCAGTTCATCGATGGCGACGTCTACCACAACGTAGTCGCCGGCTTTCAGGTGTGGTGGGTTTCGGCCTGGTACATCTTCTCCATGGCCCTGCTCGGCCTTCATCTGCGGCACGGCATCTGGAGCATGTTCCAGTCACTGGGTCTCCACCATCCGCGACACACTCCGGTGCTCAAGCA
>DASXFH010000427.1:0-10363 GCA_036489655.1 Acidobacteriaceae bacterium
CCATCTGCAGGAATCCTCGCGGCGCTCGTGAGCCGCTCCATGCCGTCCCGCCAATCGATGGACCTTCTGCGCTCTGTCCCCGGTACCCTCCCTTGCGGTACACTCACTGTCTGGAAGCGCTGCATGTCGCAAAAGGGCAAATCCGCACACGAGGTTTTTGAAGTCGCCTGCCCCGACTGCGGGGCCATGCTCAAAATCGACGTGGAGACCCGCGCCGTCATCGCCCACACGCCCGCGCCGCGCAAACGCACCTTCGAGGACTTCGATCAGGCCACCCGCGCCATGCGCGAGGCCGAAGAGCGCAAGGAAAGCCTCTTCCGCCAGTCTGTCGAGGCCGAAAAAAACAAGGAAGATCTCTTCAATAAACGATTCGCTGAGGCCATCAAAAAAGCCAAAGAAACACCGGATACCGGCAAGCCGCTCCGCGAATTCGATCTCGACTAAAGGCGGCGCATCCCAATGCTTATGGATACTGAAGTCGCTCCCATGAAAATCGCTCACCGGCTCGAAGACCGCCTCTCGGAAATGCACTGGACTCGCGGCGTCGCTGCCGGTTCGCTGCTGGTCGGCGCCCTGCTGCTCATCACCGGCCGCCGCAAATCAGCCCTCGCCGTCACCGCCGCCGGTGCTGCCGTCGCTCTGCTTGAGAATCCTGACGCCGTCCGCGATTTCTGGGATCAGATGCCCCGCCTCCTCCGCTCCAGTCAGGACTTCCTGGTCCGCATCGAGGACATGATGGAAGAGCTCAACAAGCAGGGCGTCCGCCTTCGCAAGGCCGTTTCCCCCGATTAAGCCGGGTTCTCCACACGGCGAATCCTGACTCTGCCATCCTCCACCACAAGCGCGACCGGCTGCGCTCCGCACCTCGTTCTCTTCTATCGGCGATCTGCCGCAATTCCGCGGTGAAAATCCCTGCCCCGCTCAGCCGCTACACTGAATTCAGATGAAGCGAACCATCACGCACTATGAGTTGGTCCGCAAGCTCGGCGCCGGCGGCAGCGGCATCGTTTACCTGGCCAACGACACCCAGCTCATGCGCCCCGTTGTGCTCAAGGTCCTCAAGCGCGGCGCGCTCACCCAGGAGCAGATGCGCACCACCATCCTGCGCGAGGCCCGTATGGCCTCCGCCATCGAGCACCCCAACGTCTGCGCGATCTACGAAGTCGGCGAAGAGGGCGAAGAAGCCTTCATCGTCATGCAATATGTTCCCGGCCAGTCCCTCGACAAGCTCATCGCCAAAGGCCCCGCCAGCCTGCAGGTCATTCTCTCCGTCGGCATTCAGATCGCCGACGGCCTCAGCGCCGCCCACTCCCTCGGCATCTTCCACCGCGACCTCAAGCCCGCCAACGTCATGCTCACTGACGGCGGCCTGGCCAAGATCCTCGACTTCGGCCTCGCCCGTCGCCTGCCTCCCGAAGAAGCCGACTTCGACCCTGCCAAAGCCTCCCGGCGGAAGCCGGGCGCGCCGATCGCCACCTACACGGCGCGCGGCGGCACCATCCCCTACATGGCTCCCGAGCAGTTTGTCACCGGGCAGAGCAGCGTGCAGAGCGACCTCTGGGCGCTGGGCGTCATCCTTTACGAGCTGGCCAGCGGCCGCCATCCCTTTGCCCGCCCTGACGGCGACGAGTTTCAGAGCATCCGCGCCATCCAGTACTTCGATCCGCCGCCCATTGAAAAAATCCCCGACGAGCTGAACTCCGTCATCCTTTGCCTGCTGAAGAAGACCCCCGCCGACCGCTACTTCAGCGCCGCCGAAGTCCGCGAGGCGCTGAAAACCATCATGAAAGCCCTGCAGCTGGAAACCGGCATCATCCCCGGCGACGCCGCCGCCGTCCTGCCGCCCTCATCGCCCGCTGAGCAGGAGAAGCGCGCCACCGGCCTGCTCTCCATGCTCGCCGAGCGCTTCCGCGAATCCTCCGACGACAAGGCCGCGCAGAACACCATCCTCGTTCTGCCCTTTCAGAATCTCGGTGCGGCTGCCGTCGCCCCCCTCTACGGCTTTGCTCTGGCCGACGCCATCGCCACCCGCATCGCCCGCATGTCGTCCCTCGTCGTCCGCCCCTCCAGCGCCCTCATGCACCTGCCCGTTGCGCAGATGGACCCGCTTGCCATTGGACAAAAACTCCTCGTCGCCTGGGTCCTGACCGGCAGCTTCATGCGTTCCGAGCAGGGCTTCGACCTCAACTGGCAGCTCCTCGAGACCGATACCCAGAGCGTGCGCGGCGGGGGCGCCATCAGCGTGCCCTCCTTTGATCTCATCGCTGTGCAGACAGAAATCTGCAACGAGGTCTTCGCCTCGCTACAGGGACTGGGCCAGCTTCAGCCTGCGGCCAGTCATCAAACCGCTCCCCGCACCCGTCATCTGGGCGAAGAGCTCTCCGAAGAGTACCTGCAGGCCCGCGCCCTGCTCTCCGGCTTCATGCAGCGCACCGGCATCCGTGCCGATCTGGAACGCGCCCGTGAGCTGTTCGAAGCCGTCACCGAGCGCGATTCCACTTTCGCACCCGCCTGGAGCGGCCTCGGCGTCGCGCAGCTGCAGTACATCCGCTATGGCTTTGGCGGCCACCTGCACGTTATGGCCGCGCGCCGCGCCCTCGATCGCGCTCTGGAGCTCGACCCCGGCTCCATCGAGGCCAACCTCTACCGCATCTATATGCTCCTCTCCCGCGGCGAAAAAGAAAGCGCCCGCCACGGCATCGAGAACCTGCTGCGCACCGCCGCCAACGACTGGAACGTTCATCTCGTCGCCGGCATCACCCTGCGCATCGACGGCATGTATGAGGAGGCCCTCGGGCAGTTCCACCGCTCGCTGATCCTCAACCCCTCCAACGCCGCAGTGATCTACAACCACCGCGCCCGCGTCTACCAGTACCAGAACCAGCTCGAGCTGGCCGAAGAAGAGCTGCAGAAAGGCCTCACCCTCGAGCCCAAATACCCGCTGCTGCGCACCTCGCTTGCCTACCAGCGCATGCGCCAGGGTGACCTCCGCCAGGCCATCGACATCCTCGAACAGGTCATCCGCGACGACAGCTCCATGCGCATCGCCGTTCCCACCCTGGCCATGTGCTACGTGCAGATCGGCGACCGCGAGCGCGGCGCTTCCCTGGTCGGCGAGGAATCCATCGCCGCCGCCGAAGCCGACAGCGAGATGGCCTACCGCCTTGCCACCTACTTTGCCGTTGACGGCGACGAAAGCGAAGCCCTGCACTGGCTGCGCCGCGCCATTTACTTAGGCAACGAGAACTATCCCTGGTTTTCGAAGAACCCTGCCTGGAACCGCCTGCGCGAGCACTCCGACTTCGAGCGCATCCTCGAAGACCTGAAGAAAAGCTGGCGCCGCAATCAGCGCACCTGGAAGCGCCTGCTCGCCGGCTCGGGCGCATAATCGCTCTGTCGCCCGGGCGGGGACTCCTCCCGGGGAAGAGGAATCCTGCACCCGCCGATGTGTTGCCTTTCGTTCAGGAGGCGTTCTTCTTCCGGTAATCGATGGCTTCCAGCTCCGCTGCAACTGCCTCCATCACATCGACCACCGGTTCCACCTTGAATTCCAGAACGGCCAGCACGCTGGTCATGTAGTGAATATCCGTCGGCTTGTCGGTCTCAAGGACCATATAGCCGCCGTAATCGCCCACCCGCACCACAAACTGGTGGAAGGTCAGGCTCGCCGGCATCTTCATAGGCCGAAAGATCTCCAGCAGACGCTCGTGCGCCGCTTCGTAGTCTCTTGCGGATGCTGCCGGGCGCTCGCGCCAGGAAACGACATATTTCATAATCGGCCTCCTTCAGGCCCTTCGATCGGGTCTGCAGGCCAAGTGCGCCTGGTTGCCCGGGTAGTCCGATGACAACAGCGCAACATTCTCTGCGTGGGGGATGATTCGAATGTCAGGAGCAGCGAGGATTCTACGGGAACCCTTTGATTCCGGGCAAGAGAGAAAAGCAGCACCCTGTCCCCTAACCCGTACCCTGCTCTTCTAATCCAGCCGGTACTTCGTCTCCGCCAGCCGATACAGCGGCCGCCACACCAGCCGATTGATCGTCACCACCATCAGCGCCATGATCATCGTCGCCGCCAGCAGCACCGCATAGTTCCCCTTGTCACTGGCTGCGCTGATCTGCGCCCCCAGCCCCAGCGTCGCCAGCGTGTGCCCCTTC
The DNA here is from genome assembly GCA_036489655.1 of Acidobacteriaceae bacterium. Lineage (GTDB taxonomy): Bacteria > Acidobacteriota > Terriglobia > Terriglobales > Acidobacteriaceae > Palsa-343. The sequence continues at coordinate 4,156 of DASXFH010000427.1, forward strand.
AGCTGAAAGTACTCGGCCACGATCGACGCGTTCCACGCTCCGCCCGAGGCCGTGATCAGCCCCGTGATCAGGAAGGGGAAAATTCCCGGCAGAATCACCGTCCTCCACCGCTGCAGGTCCCCGAACCGGAACAGCCGCGCCACCTCGCGCAGCTCCGAGGGGATCGCCTGCGCACCCGCGATCACATTGAACAGGATGTACCACTGCGCCGCCAGCAGCATCAGCACCACCGATCCCAGCCCCAGGCCCACGCCTACCCGCTCCAGCGCCACCAGAATCAGGGGAAACAGCGCCGTTGCCGGGAAGGACGCCGCAATCTGCGCAATGGGCTGCAGCACCTGCGAAACCCGCGCATTGAACCCAATCGCCACCCCCACCGGAATCGTCCACAGCGAGCCGATCAGCAGCGCCGCATTCACACGCAGAAAGGTCAGTGCCGCTCCCCCTGCCAGCCGCCAGAACTCCGCTGCAGGGATTTCCTCCAGCAGCAGCAGCGCATGAAACGCCGCAAATCCGATGGCTCCCAGCAATACTGCGCCCACCGCAAAATACAGCGCCGCCGACCGCTTCCGCGGCTCACCGCCGGCCGGCCGCGTTTTTTTCCTGTGCCGCTCCGCCAGCTCCAGATAGAAGCGCTCCATCAGCGGCCGTACCGTTGCCCGGTTCATCACCCGCACCAGGTTCGAGCTGCGCAGCGCATCCAGCACCGGCGACGTCACCCGGCTCCCGCTCTCTACGTTTTCGAATTTGAATTTGTCCGACCACGCGATCAGCGGCCGCCACAGAAGCTGATCGGTGATCGCGATAATCAGCACGATCGTCGCCAGGCCCCAGGTCATGGCCATCCAGTCCCCGTGCGCCGCCGCCGTCTGCAGGTACGAGCCCAGCCCCGGCAGCCGGAAGTTGCGGCTGCCCACCGGAAACATCTCGCACACCATCAGGAAGAACCAGCCGTTGGCCACCGACACCATCGAGTTCCACACCAGCCCGATCGCCGCAAACGGCAGCTCCAGCTGCAACAGCCGCTGCCACCGCGAGAAGCCGTTGATGGCCGTGGCTTCCATCAGCTCTCGCGGAATGCTTTTCAGCGAGGTGTAAAAGCTGAACGCGATGTTCCACACTTCCCCCGTGAAAATCAGCAGAATCGCCCCGAACTCAATGCCGATCTGCCGGGAAGGGAACAGCGACATCATCGCCAGCATCACTCCCGGCAAAAAGCTCAGCACCGGGATCGACTGCAGAATGTCCAGCGTTGCGATCAGCAGCGCTTCCACCCGCTTGTTGTAGGCCGCCGCGTATCCGTAGGCCACGGCAAAGACCAGGCTCAGCGCATACGCTACGAAAATCCGCACCACCGAATACAGCGCGTACAGCGGCAGGTGCGTCGGCGACCGGTGGATCTCCACCTCCGGTATCGCCGAGCTGAACCAGAATTTCCCGATCCACAGGATCGCGTAGAACAGCGCCAGCAGCGCCCCCGCCACGCCTACGTCGATGAAGAACGGCCAGCTCCGTTCCATCACCAGCGTGCGGCTCAGCGTGAAGCGCGGTCTCATCCGGCTTTCTCTTTATCGGTCCGCTCTTCGTCGCCATCCGTCGCGGCCCCGGCGCCGTTTTCTTCGCCCTCGTGCTCGTGCAGCACAAAGCGCCGCCGCCCGTCGTCCCAGTCGAACAGCTCCGCATACCGGCCCCAGTTGATGGCCGTCTCCAGCTGCCGCTCGCACTCATCGTCGCTGAACTGCTCGTCCAGCATGTCCAGAAAAAAGTCCTCCGGTACAGAGTGGTCGCTCTTGTTCCTCAGCGCCCGCGTGATCTGGCGCAGCAGCAGCACATGATCCACCGCCGCCTTGCGGAACAATTCCTTCTGCTCCAGAATCTCCGCCTGTGCATACGCCCGGCCCTCCGGCGTGATCACCGCGTCGCCTTCCTCCACCTTCAGGAAGCCCAGCAGCTGCGCCGCCTCCACAATCGGAAACAGGTCGTCGATCTCGAACGCCAGCTCGTCGGCCAGCCGGTAGATATCCGTTCGCCCACCCAGGTCGATGATCAGCTCCAGCAGCCCGGCAATGCCGCCCGGCCGCGCATGCGGCAGCATCTCGTAATGCATCTGCCGCTGGTCCCGAATCCGCCGCCCGTTGGCCAGCACCGGTACTTCCGCCGGCTGCACGTCGGGCCGCGTCAGCACCTTGTAGATGTAGTCCACCAGCGCCGTAAACGCCGGATTCTTCCGCTCCCGCGGATGCGTCAGCGTCACTTTGAAATCCGTCCGCACATGCCCCGGATTCCGTCCCAGCACGATGATCCGGTCCGCCAGCAGCACCGCTTCGTCGATGTTGTGCGTCACCAGAAAGATGGCCTGCGTCGGAATCGTCTTCTTCTGCCACAGCTCCAGCAGCTCGCCGCGCAGATTATCCGCCGTCAGCACATCCAGCGCCGAAAACGGCTCGTCCATAAACAGGACTTCCGGCTCCACCACCAGCGCCCGCGCAAATCCCACCCGCTGCCGCATCCCCCCCGACAGCTCCTTGGGATACGCCGCCTCGAATCCGTCCAGCCCCACCGTATCCAGAATCTTCGTGCTGCGCCGATGGCGCTGCGCCGCATCCATGCCCCGCGCCTGCAGCGGAGCCTCCACGTTCTCCCGCACCGTCAGCCAGGGGAACAGCGCGAAGCTCTGGAACACGATGGAGACATTCACCTCCACCGAGCGCACATCCTGCCCGTGCCACAGCACGCTTCCCGCCGACGGCCGCGACAGCCCCGACAGCATCCGCAACAGGGTCGATTTTCCCGAGCCCGACGGCCCCAGCAGCGCCACAATCTCCCCCGCGCTGATCTGGAGGTCCGTCGGCGCGATCACCTGGATGCGCGCATCCCGCGACTGCGAGTAGAACTTCTCGACCTGCCGTGCCTCAATAATGGGATCGGTCATCGCGATGCCGCCTGGTACGTCTTCGACTTCCGTCTTTCCCGCCCCGTCCACGCCCGGGGACACTTACGCCACAGCCAGATTCTTTCCCGCTCACGGTTCAAAAAAAGTGTAAGGTAGGAGCGTTGCTCCAGGATGAAGCATCTCTCGCCTTCAGCGTATCATCATAGGTGAAGGTCATCCGGCATGGCTTGTTCCTCGCACGCCATTGGCGACTGGCCACCCCATTTCCCCTGATTCTTCCTGACCCCAAGGAACTGGAAAGAGACGAATGTCCGAACCGCAGGCGACGAACCAGGCAAAACCCAGAGTGCTGGTTGCCGATGACGAGCGCGTCATCGCCGACACTCTGGCCATCATCCTCAACCAGGCCGGCTTTGAAGCCACCGCCGTCTACAGCGGCGAAAAGGCCGTCGAAATGGCTCAGGTCCTCAAGCCCGACATGCTCATCAGCGACGTCATTATGACGGACCTGAACGGCATCGATGCCGCCATTCAGATCCGCGCCATGCTCCCCGGCTGCAAGATTCTGCTCTTCTCCGGCCAGGCCGCTACCGCCGATCTGCTGGATCGCGTTCGCGCCCAGGGCCACGAGTTCGAAATCCTCGCCAAGCCCGTCCATCCCCAGGATCTGCTCGCCCGCCTGCGCAGCTAGGCCTCGGCGGCTCCGCTAGTTGACCGGATGAAGCCGCGGCCCTCCGCGGCCCGCGCCCTACTGCGACTTCTGGTGCGGGAACCACGTCACCCGCACCGATACCGTCGTGTCGCTCTGCTTGCCGGTCATGTAGATGGGCGCCTTCCACCCTTCGTACTGCACCAGTCCCAGCACTTCCACATCCTGCCCGATCCGCTTTCGCACCTGGCCCGCGAAATCGTTCTGCGTCGTTCCTCCGGAAATGAACTGCGCTGACGCCTTTGCATTGCGAACCATGAACTGAATGTCTTCCCGCGGCGACAGGTGATACGTCAGCCATGCCTGGCCGCCTTTGCCCTGCCGTCCCACCCAGTCCGGCAGAAAGCCCTTGTTCGTCGGTCCCTGCCGCTGCACCGTCTCCCAGTACAGGAACTGTCCGTTATTAATCGGCATAGCCCTGGCCGTGCTGTGGCTGGGCGGCTCGGTGTTCGCGCCTTCCACCCGCAGATCCAATTTCGCCAGTCCCGGGAAATGCGACAGATAAATGCCGGGATGCACCGCCGCCCGCCGCGGCGCGTCGATCGGGCTCACATCGTCATGCACCAGCGAATCCGTGTACAGCGTTAACCACTTCTCCACATACGGCAGCCGCCAGTTGAAATCGAACGTCCCGAAGCGCGCTCCCGGATCGCCGCGTGAAAGCTTTTCCGCCCCGCTCACATTTGCCACGCTGAAGAAGCTCTTCAGGAACGTGTGCAGCGTGATCGGCTCATGCCCCTTGCCGCCCCACACCACCATCCTGCTGAAGCCGAACTCCAGATTGCGCGTCGGCTTGAAGCTAATCTTCTCCACGTGCACCCATGGATCGTTCGGATCGGTGTGCCCCTTCAGGCTGCCTACGAAAAAGTCGTAGCGAAACGGCCCCGTCAGCTTCGACAGCAGCGGAATCCGCAGCGGCTCTACCCGGTTGATCTCAAAGTCGTAGATGTCTTCGGCGTTGTCGCTCCACAGCATGCTCGCGCCCTGGTCCGGCCCCATCCAGTGGTCGCTCTTGCCGAACGAAATCTCATGCCCCAGCAGGTGGTAAGAGAGGTTCGCCTCCAGAATCCGCCCAAAATTCGCCGAAGCAATGGGTCCCTCGGGAATCGTGTCCTGCACCGGATTCGTCGTGATCGGTACGGCATCGACTACATCCGAGAGATACGTGGCCAGAGCCGGCGAATACCCCGCTGCGCTGGGCGCATGCTGGTACTCTCCCCGGAAATACAGCGAGAATCGCCCCGCCATAGCCCGCGCGCTGAATCCAGAATCGTCGTTGAAGCCGCCCTGGTACGGCCGCCCGTAGTCGTTGATGATCGTCTGTCCCAGATGAAAGCTGTCCCGCAGCGGCGTTCCGCTGATCCCGCGGAAATCCGTATACACGCTCTCCAGCGTCCCGTGCGGATGGTTTACCTCGGTCGCGTTGTCGATATCCGGCTGCACCTCCTGGAGCACCGCCAGATAAATCGACCGCGCCTCATCGTCATTGCTGGTGTCGATCCGGTCCGCGCTCTGCTCCAGCATGTGTGCGATGCTCAGCCGCGTCCACGGCCGCAGCCCCATGAACGCTGTGTCCAGATACCCCAGCGAATGCAGCCGGTCCAGTGCCGGATAAACCCAGTTGTCCATCGGCACATAGCTTGATCCTTCCGAGCTCGTCTCGATCATCGGAACCGGCGGCTTGTAGTTGGGTGGAAACGGCTGCTGGGTGCTGGTGCTTTGTGCCTGGATCTGGAGCAAACCCGCGCCGGCCAGCAGACCGGCAGCAACGAAACGAAAGCGTCTCAATCGGACCTCGGTGGGGGACTACCCATTCCCGGCGCAGCGGATCGAAATGTGGGCTGAACCGATGCTTTCAGCCTGGAGGATGCGCCCTGCACTGTCAAGCAAGAGCGCGCGAGGATGAAGCTTCTGTCATCCGCACCGTCATGTCAGCTCGCTACCGGCTACCGGCTACCGGCTACCGGCTACCGGCTACCGGCTACCGGCCACCGGCTGTTCTCCGTGCCCTCTGTGGTGAACCGCTCCCGGCTCTCTCACGCATGCGCCGGATCCCCTCTCTCCGCATCCACTCCCAGTTCCTCCATCGCCGCCTGCGCCTTCTTTGCGTCGAACTTTCCCTCGCGTGCCAGCTTCGACAAGGTCGCCGCCGCCACCGCCTCCGCGTTCACCTCAAAGTGCCGCCGCAGATGCTCGCGGTTGTCGCTGCGCCCGAACCCATCCGTTCCCAGGCTCACCAGACGCGTCGTCAGCCACGGCGCCAGCTGATCCGGCACCGCTTTCATGTAGTCCGTCGCCGCGATGATCGGCCCCTTTGTCTTGCCGACCACCGACACGATATACGGCGTCTTCTCCGCCTTTGCCGGATGCAGCCGGTTCCAGCGCTCCACGCCCAGCGCCTCGCGCCGCAGCTCGTTATAGCTGGTCACGCTCCACACATCCGTAGCCACGCCATACTTGTCGGACAGGATCGTCTGCGCCCGCAGCACCTCGTTCAGAATGGGCCCGCTGCCGAACAGCTGTGCCATCCCCTTGCCGCCCTCGGCCGCCTTCAGCTTGTAGATGCCGCGCAGAATGCCTTCCTCCGCACCCTGCGGCATCTCCGG
>DASXFH010000022.1:0-3063 GCA_036489655.1 Acidobacteriaceae bacterium
CTCGCCGAAGCGCCGCTCAATCTCCTGCGTGCTGACGTCCGTATCTTCCACCGCATCGTGGAGCAACCCCGCGGCGATCGCCGTCGCATCCATCTTCAGGTCGGCCAGCACCTGCGCCACCTCCAGCGGATGCGTCACATAGGCTTCGCCCGAGGCGCGTTGCTGACCCTCATGCTGCTCCTGGCAAAATGCCCAGGCCGCACGAATCAAAGCGACGTCATCCGCCGGCCGGTTTGCCTGCAGCGTGGCCAGCATGTGCTCGAACTTCGCGCTCAGCTCCTCTTCTCCAACCGGAGCGCCCGTCGCGCCAACGTCCAACCCAGCCGAGAGCAGACTCGGTTCAGCAGCATCGCCGGCAACCATTGCCGTCGGCGCGGCAAATACTCCCGACGGCTCATCGAGCGATGCTACAGGCTTGTCCGCGATCGGCTCCGCCGGCACCGCTGGCAGCGTCGCCTCCAGACCCATCCCGCTCTCGCTCGTCTCCGCGGCGGGCTCGGGAACGCCGACTTGTCCGCCCGCCTTCCCCGCACGTGCAGGGCCGGGCCGTTGCGGCTGGACTGTGGCCATAGGTCATTATACGAGCCGCTTCTGTAAGCTCCATGAAGCCTGCGCAGCGAACCAACCCAGCCGCCAGGCGCTTCCTCTTGTCCCTAACCTAATGCCCCGGTCCGCGTCCCGTCCCCGTCTCCGCTCCAGCGCGTCGCGGAGCCGATTCCCGCACCCCTGCGGACAGCACGCGCGGCGGCGTCTTCAGCAGCCCCGCCCGCGGACGTGCTGCCCCATGCGTCCAATCCACCAGCTCATCGAACGCCTGTAGAATCTCATCCTGGGTCAGGTTGCAATGGCCTTCGCGATGAACGTATTGCTGCACAAGATTGTTGCCGTAGCCCATCGACTGCACCTTGTGGCCGTATTGCTCCAACTGCGCCACCGGCACCACCGGGTCATAGACCGTGTGCAGCGCCAGCATCGGCCGCCCCAGCCGTCCCGTCGGCGTGTAGTGGTGCAGTAGATACGCCCGCGCTCCGGGCTGCGCCGCGTACCGCTGCACCTTGTCGTTCAGCTCGTAGTCACTCTCGCTGTTCGTCGCGCTCGTCCCGCTATAGATCATGTTTCGGTTGTCAAACGGATTGCCGCCCGCCCGGCGCTGCATGTCCCCAATCACATACGTGAAGTACGCCATGTCCCACGCCAACTCGATGTCCGTATGCACTCCCGCCAGCGCCCGCATCGCCGCCGCGCCCTGCGGATTCTCTTTGAGCGCTGTCTCAATCCGGTCGCGTTCCCCACGATTCGCCTTGAAGTCCGCCGGTACCGGAACCAGCGCCGGCATCAGCTCCGGAAAGTAGGAATCGAACGCCGCACGCAACGCAAACCGCTGGTCGAACGACTCCGACGTCGCCCCTAGCGATCCGCACAGGTCCAATCCACCCAGATACGGCTTCGGATTCAGCTCTAGTGTGACCATCACCAGTGCCCCGCCCATCGACCCACCCGCGACATAGGTCTCGCGCGGCTGTCCAAATCGTTTCGTGAAGTATCGCCGCAGTGCCTCGGTCTCGGGATACGCCTGCTGCAGCGCCCACCCCGTCTGCGAGTAGGCGCTCTCGGCTACCGCATAATGCCGCTCCAGCAGCGGCGCCTGCTGCCCCCGCAGCCGCTCCGCAAGGTGAAACGTCACCGGCTGCTGCGCATATCCGTGGTAGTACACCACCAGGTCATGATTCCAGTCATTGGGTATGTCGATCCGGTACGCCGCCCCATCGAGCAGGCCCACCTCCGTCAGCCCTATCGGCGATCGCAGTTGCGTCGGCGCTATGGGCTTCTGACTGCCCATAAACGACGGGGCTGCACGTGCAGACCTCGCCCCACCCGCTGCTGCCACAAGCAGCAGCGTCGCGGCCACCATCCGGGGTCGTGAACAGACAGAACAGAACATGCTAAGTCGCACGATTCTACAGCCTGGCCCGTCCGAGCCATAGTCCTTCGGCCCATCATGCTACGAAATCCGTTGCAGCCCGGCTTTTGGGAGCCCGGCTCAGGCGTCGCCGCTTCCCGCCCCGGGGCAGCAACTGTCAGGCGTTATACGTCGACGAAGCCACGCGTCCCCCGCGCCCGGTCCAGTTCGTATGGAAGAACTCCCCACGCGGCCTGTCGACGCGCTCGTACGTGTGCGCGCCAAAGAAGTCCCGCTGCGCCTGCAATAGATTTGCTGGCAATCGCTTCGTCCGATAGCCGTCATAAAACGCCAGCGCCGTCGAGAACGCCGGCATCGGCACCCCCAGCTGTACGCCCTGCACCACCGCCCGCCTCCACGAGCTCTGATAGGTATTCAGAACCCCCGAGAAGAACTCATCTTGCAGCAGATTCTGGAGCTTCGGATTCTTGTCATACGCCTCCTTGATCTTGCCCAAAAACTGGCTGCGAATGATGCAGCCCCCGCGCCACATCAGCGCCACGCCGCCCATGTTCAGGTTCCAGCCCTGCTCCTTCGCCGCCTCGCGCAGCAGCATGTAGCCCTGCGCATAACTGATCATCTTCGAGCAGTACAGCGCACGCCGCACATCCTCAATAAACTCCACGCGAAACTTTGCACGATCGCCCACCTCCGCACGCATCTCCGGCCCCGACAGCACCGTCGACGCGGCCGTCCGCTCCTCCTTCAACGCACTCAGGCAGCGCGCAAAGACGCTCTCGCCAATCAGCGTCACCGGCATGCCCAGGTCCAGCGCGGAGATCGCCGTCCACTTGCCCGTGCCCTTCTGCCCGGCCGTATCCAGGATCTTGTCCACCATGGGCTCGCCATCGTCATCCTTCTTCGCAAAGATCTCCGCCGAAATCTCGATTAGAAAGCTGTCCAGCTCACCCTTGTTCCACTCCGTGAAAACTGCGGCCAGCTCGTCAGCGCTCAGCCCCAGCCCATCCTTCAGCAGCTGATACGCCTCGCAGATCAGCTGCATATCGCCGTACTCGATCCCGTTGTGCACCATCTTCACGTAGTGGCCCGCGCCATCTTCGCCCACCCAGTCGCAGCACGGCGTTCCATCCTCCACCTTCGCG
>DASXFH010000075.1:0-1665 GCA_036489655.1 Acidobacteriaceae bacterium
GAACGATATGGCTCCGGGGGAGTATGGGTTTTACTCGAATGTGAATCCGGCGGTGGATCATCCGCGCTGGTCGCAGGCGCATGAGCGGCTGCTGAATTCGAACAGCATCTTTCCCAAAAATGTGCCGACGCTGCCGTTCAATGGATATGGGGATCAGGTGGCGGGGATGTATGCGGGGATGGATCTGAAGAAGAACTTTTAGAGAGTTAGGGAGTTAGGAGTTAGGGAGATGCGGATCGGTGGCTCTCCGGCTACTCTGTGCTGGAGCTATGGCCGGTAAAGCGATTCCGTATCTGAAGGCCGTGGTGCACGTGTTGTGCCTGGGGCCGTTTGCGTTTCTGCTGTGGAGCTATCGCAATGGGGCGCTGGCGGCACAGGCCGATCCGGTGAACTACATCACGCATTTCACGGGAAACTGGGCGCTGTGGCTGTTGCTGGCGGATCTGGCGATTACGCCGGCGCGGCGGATTCATCCGTCGCTGGCGTGGCTGATACGGTTTCGGCGGATGGTGGGACTGTATGCCTTCTTCTATGCGACGCTGCACCTGATGACGTATGTGTTTTTGTTTTCGGGATACGATGTGCCGGCGGCGATTGCAGGGATGCGGGTAGGGCACTTGATGGAGCCGTGGCGGCAGTTCGTGATGATCTGGCCGGGTATGGTGGACGATGCGGAGAAGCGGCGGTTCATCCAGGTGGGACTGCTGGCGTGGATCTCGCTGCTGGCGCTGGCAGTGACGAGCCCGCAGCGGGTGCTGCGCGCGATGGGAGGGAAGAACTGGCGGCGGCTGCACTGGCTGATCTATGTGGCCGGGGCCGCGGCGGTGATCCATTACTGGTGGCTGGTGAAGACGGGCGTGCGCACGCCGTGGAAGGTCACTGCGGTGTTGGCGGTGTTATTGCTGGCGCGGGTGGGGTATTGGGCGATGAAGAAGCGGGTCGCGAAAGGATCGATGGTGGGTGAGATGGCAGGGCGGGGCTGAAGCCCTCGTCCAGGACTGGGCGTTTCGCAGGCTAAAGCCCGCTGTTACTCCGGATCCTCGGCGACGGCTTCGAAGAGGTCGGTGCTTTGCTGGGCGGGTTGGGGGACGAGGGTTGCGGCCAAGGTGTAGCGCTCTTTGGGACCGTGCTTCTCGAAGATGGGCAGAGCCATCTGCATTAACGGGGCCTGCGACTTGTGCTGCGCAAAGGCCTCCTTCTTTTTGTCGAAGACGGAGCTGATGTCGAGGGTGTGGGTCCAGGGCGCGGGCAGCGGCGCGGGGCGATCGGGAAGAAAGAAGTTGGTGGTGAGGAAGAAGAGGCGCTGCGGCTGCCAGAGATTGCCGACGGTGATGTAGCGTTTGGGCGAGCCGGACCAGTGGAAGGCCGCGGTGGTGGCGGCGGAGACCATGGTGTGGTCGGGATGGGTGTTGACGGCGCCGTCGCCGCCAAAGGTGAGCACGACGTGGGGGCGGAGGCTGCGGATGCGGGCGACGAGCTTGCCGGCGAGTTCGGAGAGGTTGGCGAACTCGAGTTGGCCGTCCTGGTAGTCGAGCAGCTCGTGGTGGGTGACGCCGAGGACTTTGCAGGAGGCGGCGAACTCTTCGCGGCGGATTTTGCCGAGCTCTTTGTCGCTGGAGGCGGTGCCGCGGTTTGTAGCCGCCTGGCCGTCCGTGAGGCAGAGGA
>DASXFH010000113.1:0-8481 GCA_036489655.1 Acidobacteriaceae bacterium
TGGTGGGATCGCGTCCATTTCCTGGCAAGCTTCGCCCCGAACTCGATCCCCGGTTTCTCCACGGCGAAGTGCAGAGCGACCACAATCACCGCCATCGGCACCAGAATCGCTGCCAGGCGAATGGCCGGATTGTCGTTATGCAGATAATTCACTCCGAGCGAGATACACCAGGCATGCGCCAGATAAATGCCGTAAGAATATTTGGCGATTTCGTGACTCGACCGGATCAGCCACTTCATCCGGATCTGGCGGAAGAACGGCAGTCCAACGCCCAGCGCAAAAGTCAGATACCATCCGCTCCGCCAGGCCGGGTGAATCATAAAGAGCGCCAGCAGCACGAAGATCAGGACCGGCATCAGAAACGCGGGGAGTTTTGGCTTCTTCACCTTCGCGAACAAGACATAGGCAATGACCCCGGCGAGAAAATACGGAATACACACGCCGAAACCGCTGACGTTGGAGGCAAAGGCGGTCCGGTCATAAGCGACCGTCGCTGCCCACAATGCCAGCAGCGGCCAGAGAGAGAAATTCTCCTGCAGGAAGAAGTAGAGAAAGGGCAGCAGAAAATACATATCCACTTCGAGGGGAAGCGTCCACATGACCCCCAGAATGTTGCCGCTCCACACCAGGTTCTGAACCAGACAAATATTGGCGATGACATTCCGGATCCCGTTTGTGTGGAAATAGGTGGCGCCGTCAGGACTCTGAATGGTGGGAATATGCCCGATCACCGTGATCAGGACCACCGCAATGGCCAGCGGATAAATTCTGAACGCCCGCCGGATATAAAAGCCGAGGGTATTTGGGTGCCGGTCCAGAGACCACATGAGGACCAGGCTGGTGTGGACGAAGAACATGAAGACACCGACCACGCCGAGCCACGGAATCTGCCAATACCCCACTCGCTCAATCCGCAGGGCGAGCAGCATATGCTCCACCACCACCAGCAGGACGGCGATGCTGCGCAACAGATCGAGGTTCGGCATTTCATCGGTGCCGCGCCGCCCATCAGTTCGCATGAAAAATTCTGGCCATAGAGGGGATTAGGGGAATGGTATCAGGGGACGGCCGGGAGATCGCCCGCGCAGGGCGGCTACATCATCGCTCGCGGATGGTTCCGCGGCGACGAAAACAGAAGCCGCGAATGTGCAGCCTTCTGTCTTTTTGGGCCATGCAGAGATACGCGGTTCCGGCTCGGTACAGAGGGGCTGCCTAAGCCTTCTCCGCCTCGGCCACACTGGACGCCAGAGTGAGAAGGCCGTCGACCTTCGTGATCCGGAACAGTTCCATCACGCGTCCGTTGACTCCGGCCACCACCAGCTTCTTCCCATGCCGCTGGCACGACACAAAGTAGTTGATGATGGCGCCCATGCCCGCCGAATCCATGTATGGCACCCCGGTCAGATCAAGAATCAGCAGGGCCGGCGGATCGGCGCGCAAAGTATTCTGAAAGTCGAACAGGCTGCTCAGGGTCAACGGCCCGAACAAACGCAGGATGCGGCTGCCCGGAGCCTGCCCAGGTGCGCTTTCCAGCGTCAGGGTGTCGGCGGTCATAGCCTGCAATATAACGGCCCCCATCAACAGCAACGGTTACAATTCGGTGAATTGAAGTTGTTTTCCCGAGCGCGGCCAGCTTCCCTTAAACGTCGAATCATCAGACTTGCAATTCCGTCTGGAGTCGGGACAATCATTGCTGTGCGCCGCCTGCTCCTGCCGCTCTGCCGCCTGCCGCCCACCGCCGGCCTCGCCCTGTTGCTGATCGGCGGCGCAGCGTTCCAGCCTGCTCGAGCTCAGGCTCTCCCAGGTGCCGGCGGATACACCGTCCGCGGCACGGTTCTCAACGATGCCACGGATCAGCCTGTCGCCCGTGCCGAAGTGATCCTGGGTGGTGAGGATGCCCAGCTCACCGCCAGCGACGGCTCCTTCTCCTTCGACGCCGTCGCCACCGGGACGCACCGGCTCTCCATCCGCAGACCTGGCTACCTGGGCTTCGGCAACGGAAGGTCCCGGGAATCCGGCCCGCCGCGCAGCATCCTCGTCGGTCCGGAGATGCCCGCCCTCACCTTCCGCCTGACGCCTCTGGCCGCCATCTCCGGTCACCTCAGCCTGTCCACGGCCGATCCCGCCGATCACATCCGCGTAACTCTCTTCCGGCGCGTATTCCAGAACGGCCGCTCCCGCTGGTCCAGGGCCTCCGTCACCGAATCCCGCAGCGATGGTTCGTTTCGGCTGGCCAACCTTCTCCCCGGCAGCTACCGGGTCTTCACGGCCGCCTCCCTCGACGACCCCAACGAGGACAGCCGGGGGCCCATGTGGGGCTTTCCCGCGCTCTACTATCCCGGCGTCACCGATGTCGGCTCCGCGGGCGTGCTCATCCTGAAGGCCGGCCAGCAGGCCCAGGCGGATATGACTCTTGTCCGCCAGCGCTTCTTCCCCGTCACCATCACCGTGCGAGGCATGCCCCCTGCGCCCACCAGTTTTGAGGTTGCGGACACCGACGGCCGCTCCACCGGTCTTCCCGTTCGCTTCGATCTCCGCACCGAGATCGCGCACGCCAACGTTCCCAATGGCTCATGGATCTTAATCGCCCATGCCTTCGGCGTCCCCATGCGCTTCGGCCGCGCCGATTTCCAGGTGGCCAGCGCCCCTGTGGACCTGGCGGTGGCCGTGGCTCCCATCCCGCCAATCCCGGTTGAGATCAACCGCGACTTCACCTCCACCGCCGACGGCTCGCTTCCGCTCAACCGCGGTCCCGGCATGACCCTCGACCTGGCTCCAGCCGACGAATTCGCTGCCGGCGGCGGTCTCCAGTTATCGAGGAGCGGGCAGGATGGCGGTGCGTCGAAATACGAAATCAGAGTCTTCCAGCCTGGAAAGTTCTGGATCGACACCACCAACTTCCCCTTTACCTACGTAGCCTCCGTCACCAGCGGCGGCAGCGACCTTGCCACCACACCGCTGACCGTCAATCCCAGCAGCTCGACGCCGCCCATCGAAGTCACGCTGCGTAACGATCCCGGCACCATCTCCGGCCAGATCGACAGCTCTTCTCCTGGCGGCGCCGGCTCTTCCGGCGAACAGCCCCGGATATGGATCTATGCCATTCCGCTGTTCCCCACCACCAGCCACCTGCGCGAAGCCGCTTTCCTCGGTAACGGCCAGTTTTCTTTGCCGAATCTGGCTCCCGGCTCATACCGCGTCGTCGCCTGCGATGCGCCTCAGGAAATCGACTTCCACTCCGCGGAAGGGCTGGCCGCCTGGTCAGGGAAGGGCCAGGTCATCAGCCTGGCTCCCAACGGAACTGCGAATGTGGAACTCACCGTGACCCACGGAGAGCCCGCCCCATGATCCGGACCGCAATCCTGTTCACGGCGATCGCGCTCGGCAGTCTCGCGGCGCGCGCACAGACGGCTCCTGCTTCCGGGGCCTTCACCATCAGCGGAGTGGTGCGCAGCGCCACCACCGGAGCGCCTCTGGATCGCGCGCAGGTGACCCTCTCCACCACCGGCAGTGATGAGACCCAGGTCGCCGAAACCCTCACCGGGGAGGGCGGAGCTTTCCGCTTCGATCATCTCGCCGCGGGGAAATACGCGTTGGCCGCCTTCCGCCGCGGTTATATCGGCGCACGCTATGAGGAGCACGCCGGCGGCTACTCCACGGCCATCGTGACCGGCGACGGGCTCGTCTCCCAGGGCCTTAGCCTCAACCTCTTCCCCCCCGCCGTGATGGACGGCTCCATCACCGACGACAATGGCGATGCGGCCGGCGATGCGCGCGTGACGCTGTACCGCCAGCAGCAGCAGGACGGCCAAAGCAAAGTTGTCACTGTCGATGCGGAAACCACCGACGACGACGGCACGTATGAATTCGACCGCCTTGACGCCGGAACGTACTACATCGGCGTCTCAGCGGAACCCTGGTATGCCTTTCATCCGCCGCAGCGCAGCGCTTCCGACGGCACGCCGCTGCCCCTCGACCAGCAGCCGCACTCCCGTCTCGACGTGGCTTATCCCGTAACGTTCTACGCCAACGCCACCGATTCCGGCTCCGCCACGCCCATCCAGATCCATGCCGGGGACCACTCGAAGCTGGATATGACCCTGCATGCGGTTCCAGCCGTGCATGTCGCGATCCAGATGCCGAAAACCGACTCTCGCCAGATTCCGCCCATACCACAGCTCGAGCGAGAGGTGTTCGGCGATGACGGCGGCGGCGGCGAACAGTTTCAGGCGTCCGGACAGACCAGCATCCGTACAGTGGACGGCCAGACGCTGGTGGATATCGGCGGCATCGCGCCCGGCCATTACACGCTGCGCGATTTTGGCGAGAATGGCGCCAGCCGCAGCACCGCGCTGGACCTGAGCACCGACCAGACGGTGGACCTGGGTGCGGCCGGCAACGCCGTCGATGTTTCCGGCAGGCTGGAGATGGCTTCCGGCGCGGCTCTGCCTCCGGTGACGATGCTGCTCCTGAAGCCGGGCGGAGGCGGCAGCAGTGTGAGCGCCTCGACCGCGGCCGACGGATCCTTCGATCTGCATGGGGTGCCGCCTGGCGACTTTACCGTCCAGGTGAATTCCTCCAGCGGTCCGCTCGACATTCTCCAGATGGCGGCCTCGGGCGCGCAGTTGCATGGCCACCGGATCACGGTCGGGAGCGATCCGGTCCTTCTCGCGGCCGAGCTCTCTCACGGCTCTGTTTCTGTTTCAGGGTTTGCGCGGCGCGACGGCAGAGGCATCGGTGGCGCACTCGTCCTGCTTGTCCCGGATCACCCGCAGGATAACGGCGATCTTTTCCGCCTCGATCAGAGCGACTCCGACGGCAGCTTCACTCTGAGCCGCGTCGTTCCGGGCGATTACACGCTGGTCGCGATTGAAAATGGCTGGTCGCTGGAATGGAGCCACCCCGCAGAGATTGCATCGTACGTGGCTCGCGGTGTGAAGCTCCACATCACCGACCAGCCGGCAAATCTGGACCTGCCTTCGCCTGTGGCCGTGCAGTAGCGCCGAGGGCCTTAGTCGACGATCACCACGATCAGCGAAGCGTCGTCGCGCCACGTGCCTCCGACGTAGTGGCCAGCTTCCGCCAGAATCTCCTGGCCCAGCTTCTCCGCGCCCTGCGCCCGGTTGCGCTCGACCGCGGCAATCAGCCGCTGGTAGCCGAACTCCTGCCGCCGCCGGCCCTGCGCCTGCAGCAAGCCGTCAGTGACCAGCAGCAGACAGTCGCCGGAACGCAGCTCCAGTTCCTGGTTCTGGTAGAGCCAGTGCGAGAAGATGCCCACCACTCCGCTGAAGCTCGCGGGGAACTCCACCGCGCCGTCGGCGCGCACCAGCAGCGGCAGACAATGGCCGGCGTTCTCGTAGCGCAGCCGTTTCTCTGCGGCATCGAGCACGCCGTAGAACATCGTGATCAGCCGCGCCTCGGCGCCCTGCCGGCACAGAGCCTGGTTCACCTGCGTACACATCTCCGCCGGAGAAGCGGCTTCCGGCGCCAGTCCCCGGACCGCGCCCTGCAGTTCAGCGGCGAGTTTCGCGGCGGCCAGCCCTTTACCGGAGACATCCGCAATGCACAGCGCCGTCTGCCCGGGGCCGAGCGGGAAGGCGTCGAAGTAGTCGCCGCTCACCTCCGGCGACGGCTGCCAGGACAGCGCGATGTCATACCCGGCCACGTGCGGGGCAGTTGGCGGCAGCAGACTCTCCTGCAGCGCCCGCGCCTCGGCGCGCTCCTGTTCCCGCGCACGGCCCCTGGCCGGCTGCATAAGGCGATGCAGGACCTCTTTCGTGGCTGCTGAGGGCATGGTGACGACAGCCTACCAGAGGCCGGCGCGGTTGTATGCAGATGATCGAATCGTCATCCTGACAAAAGAAAAGGCGCATCCCGCATGGGGACGCGCCTTTGGTTCCTTCGCTACCGGCTAAAGGCTACAGGCGACAGGCTGCTTTTACTCCGCTTTCTCGCCGCCACCCTCGCCGGCAGCTTCCTGCTCGGCCATGGCCTTCTGCATCTCTTCGCGCCGTTTCGTGCGCGCTTCGGCCCGCTTCTGGCGTTTCTCGTCCAGCACCTGCTCGGCGTCCACCAGTTCGATGAACACCTTCTCGGCGCCGTCGCCGCGCTGGAAGCCCTTGCGGATGATCCGCAGGTAGCCGCCGTTGCGGTCGCCGTAGCGCGGGGCCACGGTATCGAACAGCCGCGTCACCGCTTCCCGCGTCTGCAGATACCCAAGGGCCTGCCGCCGCGCGTGCAGGTCGCCCTGCTTGCCCAGCGTGATCAGCTTCTCCACGTGCGGCCGCGCGGCTTTCGCCTTTGCCACCGTCGTCTCGATCCGATCCTCCATAAGAATAGACGTCACCAGATTCCGCAGCAGCGCGCGGCGATGGCTGGTGTTCCGTCCCAGTTTGTATCCTGCATTACGATGACGCATCTCTTTAAGTCTCCAGTCCCCAGTTCTTAGTCCTCAGTCCCGACTTTCGGCCGCCCAGCCCTGCGCGCCACTGCGGCTCAGGACTGGGGACCGGGGACTGGTAACTGACAACTGCTAGAAGTTTTCCGTTTCGGGCTGAATCGGCAAATCCGAATCCAGACCCTCTTCCTCTTCGTCGTCGAAGCGGCTGTAGCTGGCGGCCAGCTGCGCAGCCGGCAGAACGCTCGTCGGTCCGGGGACCGCGTTGCCCTGCTCGTCGATGCGCATGCCCAGCGACAACCCCATCTGCGCCAGAATTTCCTTGATCTCGTTCAGCGACTTCCGCCCGAAATTCTTGGTCTTCAGCATCTCGGCTTCGGTCTTCTGCACCAGCTCGCCGATGGTCTGAATGTTCGCGTTCTTCAGGCAGTTGTAGCTGCGTACGCTCAGCTCCAGCTCTTCCACGCTGCGGTTCAGGTTCTCGTTCTTCAGCTGAACGCGACCCTCTTCGGCGTGGCCCTCGGCTTCAATCTCTTCCTCGAAGTTGATGAAGATGCTCATGTGATCTTTGAGCAGCTTCGCCGCCAGGCCCACTCCGTCGGCGGGCAGCACCGAGCCGTTGGTCCAGACCTCGAGCGTCAGCTTGTCGTAGTCGGTGATCTGGCCCAGACGCGCTGCATCTACCGTGAAGTTCACCTTGCGCACGGGCGAGTGCACCGAGTCCACCGGGATGAAGCCGATGCCCAGATCCGAATCGAAGTTCTTGTCGGCGGAGACGTACCCGCGGCCGCGCTTCAGCCGCATCTCCATGCTCAGCCGACCGCCTTCGCTGACGGTGGCGATATACACACCCTTGTCGAGAATTTCCACGTCCCCGTCGGCTTCGATCATGCCGGCGGTCACAATCCCCGGCTGGTCCGCGTTCAGGTAGAGCGCCTTGGGCCCGTCGCCGTTGAGCTTGAACGGAATCTGCTTCAGGTTCAGAACGATGTCGGTCGCGTCTTCGACGACGCCGGTAATTGACTGGAACTCGTGCAGAACGCCCTCGATCCGCACCGCTGTGACGGCCGCGCCTTCAATCGAAGACAACAGGGTGCGCCGCAGAGCATTGCCGATCGTGGTGCCAAAGCCGCGCTCAAATGGCTGCGCGCTGAACTTGCCGTATTTGTCGGTGAGCGTCTCGGTTTCGACGGCCAGACGCTTGGGTTTTTGAAATCCTCTCCAAAGCATGTGTATATCCTCTGCACAGCGGGCGCCGCGAAGCACTTTGCAGCGGCTGTGCCGTTTCACTCCGTTGATGATGTGCCGCCGTGGGGCGGGTACTGCAGTTGCCAGTTGTTAGTCCCCAGTCCCCAGCAGGATGGTTCACTGGGGACTGGAAACTGGAGACTCACTACTTGCTGTACAGTTCCACGATCAGCTGCTCGTTCACCGGCAGGTTGATGTCGTCGCGCTTCGGCAGCGCCATGACTTTGCCGCTCATGCTGTTGGGATCGGTGCTGAGCCACGACGGCGCCGGCTGATGGCTGGCGAACTCGCGTGCACCTTCGATCACACCCAGCTTTTCGCTGGAGGGACGAACCTTGATCTCGTCGCCCACGCCCACCTGGAACGAAGGGATGTTGACCTTGCGGCCGTTGACCTGGACGTGCCCGTGGCGAACCAGCTGCCGCGCCTGGCGCCGCGAGCTGGCAAACCCCAGCCGGAAGGTCACGTTGTCCAGACGCCGCTCCAGCTGCTGCAGCAGCAGCTCGCCGGTGACGCCGGGCGTACGCGAAGCCTTCTCGTAGTATTCGCGGAACTGCCCTTCGAGGGCGAAATAGATGCGGCGCGCCTTCTGCTTCTCGCGCAACTGCAGACCGTAGCCTACGATCTTGGCCTTGCGGTCACGGCCGTGCTGGCCGGGGGGGAAATTGCGCTTCTCGATGGCGCACTTGTCGCTGAAACACTTTGCGCCCTTCAGGAACAGCTTCATGCCTTCTCGCCGGCACAACCGGCAGACGGCTCCCGTATAACGTGCCAATGCATTCTCCTTAATTCAGAGGCCGACCGGTTTACGTCCACGGAGGACTTCGTCCCGGTCC
>DASXFH010000121.1:0-42773 GCA_036489655.1 Acidobacteriaceae bacterium
GTCCGACAACCACGGCCTCGCGTCCGGCAAGGGGAATTTCGTAGCGGCGCAGCAGGCGCATGATGCCGGCGGGGGTGGCGGAGCCGTAGGCGGGCTCGTCCATTGCCATGCGGCCAAAGCCGTGCGCGGTGACGCCGTCCACGTCCTTTTCGAGAGCGATGCGGTCAAAACACGCCCGCTCGTCAATCTGCTTAGGGACCGGGTGCTGCAGCAGGATGCCACGCACCCGAGGGTTGGCGTTCAGGTCATCGATGGCGGCGAGGAGTTCTTCCGTGGTCGTGGCGCCGGACAGCGTGATGCTCAGCGACTCCATGCCGACGCGGCGGCAGGCATTGCCTTTCATGCGGACGTAGGTGGCTGAGGCGGGATCGTCGCCGACCAGGATGGTGGCGAGGATGGGCGGTTCACCGCCGTGAGCTTCGAGGAGCCGGTGCACCCGCACCGAGAGCTCCGCTTCCATTTCCTTTGCGTACGCTTTGCCGTCGAGAACAATCCCTGCCATACAACTAGTTTACGAGGTGCCGGGGCGGGCGCGGCGAGAGACGGCTAAACGGCGCGGACCAGGCGGGCAGGCAGGAAGACAATAGCTCGGATCAGCTCCAGCACGCCGCCCACCGCGATGCCGAGCAGACGGAAAGGAATAAGCAGAACCCAAATAATGGGATATGCAATGACGGCCAGCAGCGCCAGCGGCCAGCAGAGAACGAAAAGAATGCAGAAGAGAAGGAATTTCGCCATGGCGATTGCCTCGCGTCCGACAACAGTATTACGCAGCCACGGGGGAAATAGTTCCGGGCTCGTAGCCGCCTGGCTCACGACAGAGAGCACGAAGACAGAGAGCCCTGCGGTTCGGTTCTCGCTACTGTGGCCGGTGCAGGCCCTGGGAGCGCTGCGATATGCTGGCGTTTGCGTTCCTCAGGTCCCATTTCCGGATCCCGCCCCGCGGGCGCAGGCGACGAGGCCAGCTCCGCGCAGGCCGTGCGCGTTATGTTCGACAGCATTGCGCCGCGCTACGATCTGCTGAACCATGTGCTCTCCTGCAATATCGACCGCGTGTGGTGGTGGCGGACAGCTCGGCGTTTTCGGTCCCTCCTGGAGCGGCCCGAGGCGCGGGTGCTGGACATTTGCTGCGGGACCGGCGATATGACGCTGGCGCTGCTGCGGCGGCGTCCGGCAAATGGCATACCGGTTCTGGCTGCGGATTTTTCTGCCGCCATGCTGGCCAGAGCCCGGGTGAAGCTTGCCGGGAAAGCCGTCAGAGTGCTGGAAGCAGACGCGCTGTGCCTGCCCCTGGACGACCAGTCAATCGACCTGATCACAACGGCCTTCGGCTTCCGCAATCTGGCCAGCTACCAGGCGGGTCTGGAGGAATTCTTTCGCGTGCTGGCGCCGGGTGGCGAATTGGGCATCCTTGATTTCAGCGAGCCGGGCGGCTGGATTGGCAAGCTGTATGCTGTTTACTTTCGCCGCATCATGCCGGCGATCGGTGCCCGTATCTCCGGCGTGGGCGCGGCCTATGCTTATCTGCCGGAGTCGGTGGAACGATTTCCGGCGCCGGAGGTCATGCGCGAGATGATGCAACACGCCGGCTTCGTCGATGTATCGTGGACGCCCTGGAGCTTTGGCATTGCCGGGCTGTGGCGCGGGGTGCGGCCGAAGTGAGATTTTCCGGTAAGCCGGCATGGGCAGCGGTAGGCTGAAGGAAAGCATGTCCACTACCGCCATCTCGGGCTCCAGCGGGGCCAGCGCAGAAAAGCGGTGGGCCGCTCTGGTTTCCGTGCTGGCGGCCTGTGTGATGACGGCGCTCAAGCTGCTTGTGGGGCTGTTGACGGGCAGTCTGGGCGTGCTGTCGGATGCGGTGCATTCGGGGCTGGACCTGGCCGGCGCGGCTCTGACTTTTCTTTCGGTGCGTGTGGCTGACCGCCCCGCGGACTGGAACCACCCCTACGGCCACGCGAAAGTCGAAAACATCTCCGCCTTTGTGGAGACCGGCCTGATGGCGGCCTCGGCGCTGGGCATCACTGCAGAGGCCATCACGCGGATCTTTTTCCACCCTGTGGCACTGCGGTTTTCGAGCTGGCCTTTTGTGGTGATGGGTGCGTCGATCGTCGTCGACCTGTGGCGTTCGCGCCGCCTGCGCCAGGTGGCGCGCCGGCACGGTAGTGCGGCGCTGGAGGCAGACGCGCTGCATTTCGCGTCAGACATCTGGGCCAGCGCGGCCGTCATGGTCGGACTGGCCGCTTCCTGGCTGGGCGCCCTTGAGCACATATCGTGGCTGCGCTATGCCGATTCTGCGGCGGCCATTGTGGTCTCCGCCATGATTTTGACCTTTGGCTGGCGGCTGGCCTGGCGCGCCGTGGCTGCGCTCACGGATGCGGTTGCGCCCGAGATTCACACGCAGATGATTGAGGAAGTGCAGCGCACCCGGGGGGTTTTGGGCATCGATCAGGCGCGCGTGCGGCGCTCCGGGAGCGCCTACTTTGCGGATCTGACGCTGTCTCTGCCGCGCCAGCTGACATTCCAGGGTACTGAGGATCTGGTCGGCGAAGCGACTGCCGCGGTGCAACGGGTTCTTCCGGGAGCCGATGTGGTGATTCGTACCATTCCGCGGTCCACAATTGCGGAAAGCATTTTCGATCAGGTCCGGGCGGTGGCAGCGCGTAACAATGTCCTGTTGCACGATGTCAGCATTGAGTCGTTCCCCGACGGCCTGCACGTGGAGCAGCATATCGAGGTGTGCGAGACCATGCCGCTGCTGGAGGCGCACCGTTTTGTCTATAGTCTCGAAGAGCAGATCCGCCGCGAATTGCCTCAGGTGGGATCGGTGCTGACTCACATCGAGAGCGAGATGGCGACTATAGAGGCCCCGGTGCATGTGGCGCAGAATCGCCGCATCGAACAGCACCTGCGCGATGCCGCCGCTAATCTGCCCGAGGTGGTCGACATCCATGAGGTGAATGTGGATCGGGTTGGCGAGCGCCTGCACGTGACCTGCCACTGCACGCTGCCCGACGCCATGGAGATGCGGCGGGTTCATGAATCGATTACCGAACTGGAGCATCGTTTCAAGCTGGATTGTCCGGAGGTGGACCGGGTGTTGATTCATCCGGAACCCGCGTCGGACAACCAGCATCGGCAATAGGGGGAAGAGGTGAACGCAACTGCGGTATGGCGGGGAGAAGAGCGCTTCGAGGTGCAGTCAGACAGCGGCCACACGGTCATACTGGATGGCTCCTCGGCGCATGAAGCAGGTCCCAGTCCGGTGGAGATGGTGCTCGGCGCTCTTTGCGTCTGTACCTCGGTGGATGTGGTCAGCATCCTGAAAAAGAAGCGCGAACCGATTGAGGGACTGACCGTAACAGCCAGGGCCGAGCGCGCCCCCGACCCGCCGCGTGTTTTCACCCATATCCACCTGATCTACAGGATTCGGGGAGCGGTCGCACACAAGGCCGCGAACGATGCGGTGTCGCTGTCAAAGAATAAATACTGTACGGTATCGAAGATGCTGGAGAAGGCGGCGACGATCGACTACGCCATCGAATACGAGTCATGATCGGATTCTTTAGATTCATTCTCGTCCTGCTGTTGCTTTCGGTGGTGGCCATGACGTCGGCCATCCTGACCATGCACTTCGCGATTCACGGCGCGGAGGTGGCCATCCCGGATTTCAGGGGTATGACGGTTGCCGAAGCGGGCCGGCGATCTGCCTCCCTGGGGTTGACCCAGCATGTGGAGAATCGCCTGTATTCGGCGGAAGTGCCGGCCGGACGCGTAGCCAACCAGTCGCCGGCAGCGGGCGCAACTGTGCGGCGAGGCTGGCGCGTTTGGCTGACCGAGAGCCTGGGGCCGCAAAAAATCGCCATACCGAATCTGCTGGGCAAAGACCAGCGCATCGCCGCGATTGATGTTCGGCGCGCCGGTCTGGCCACAGGTACGGTCGCCGTGATGCCGTGGCCGGATGCCCAGCCGGGCGTGGTCTTCGCGCAAAGTCCGGGGTCCAACGCCACCGGAGCGGAGGGTCCGGTGATGAACCTCCTGGTTGCCGCACCGCCGGCGGAGGTGCAGCCACTGAATACCCTGGTGATGCCGCAGCTTGTCGGGCAGGGCTTTACCGCCGCAGCCTGGTCGGTCGCGCATGCCGGACTCCATCTGGCTCCCGTCAAAGACGAAGACACACTCCAGGCGCCGGTGAACATCGCCGGACCGCCTCAGCCGCCGGTTGCCCCGGGAACCGTTATCGCGCAGAGCCCGGTGGCTGGCGACCGGGTTGATCCCGCCATGCCCATTCAGCTGACAGTCGCAAAGTAAGGTTCAGGTGCGCCGACGTGCGGCCGCGATCGAAGCGGCCATCCCTGCCTCCGCGTGCGGCTGCCGAAGGTGGGAATGACCGCTCCGTCCACCTGCATCTCCGGCATGCGTCGGACGCTGCGGCGGTGCGTTCCGTGTCATAGCTGGTTGAGCCGAGCAGAAAGTCGTAGCCTTGGCGGGTAGCCTCGGGGCTGTCGGATCGTGCAGTGTACGGGGCAAGTCGAAAAATTGCTGCCAAATAGAGACAGGACTAATTCGATTTAGTACAATTGCCGCGGTTCCCAGGCGGCTTCTCCGGGGAAGCCTGGATGTACGCTGACTCTTCATGCTGAACACTCTCAAAGCGCAGGTGCTCGAAGCTAACCTCGAACTGCTGCGGCGCGGTTTGGTGCTGTACACATTCGGCAACGCCAGCGGCATCGACCGGGAGCAGGGCCTGGTGGCCATCAAACCCAGCGGCGTGCCTTACGAAAAGCTGACTCCGGACGACATGGTGGTGAGCGACCTGAACGGAACGATCATCGAGAGCGACTGCAAGCCTTCGTCCGATCTGGATACACACCTCGAGTTGTACCGGTCATTCCCCTCCATTGGCGGCGTCGTGCACACGCACTCGGAGTTTGCCACTGCCTGGGCTCAGGCCGGGCAGGAGATTCCCGCTTACGGCACCACACACGCGGACTATTTCTACGGTTCGGTACCGGTAACCGAGGAGTTGACCGACGAGGAGATCGGCGGCAACTACGTGCTCAACACCGGCAAGGCCATCGTGCGGCGCTTTCGCAGTCTGGATCCCGAGGCGATCCCCGGCGTGCTCGTTGCCGGCCATGCGCCCTTCGTCTGGGGAAAGGACGCGATGGAGGCCGCGTATCATGCAGTGGTGCTGGAAGCGGTGGCACGCATGGCCTGGTACACGGCCACGCTCAATCCCAGCTGCCGTGGGGTTTCGCAGGCATTGCTTGACCGGCACTATTTCCGTAAGCACGGGGCAACGGCCACTTACGGGCAACGCTAATCCGGAAGCGGAGTCTCCCTCGCTCCCATTCTCGCACTGGTTGGCACACTGAGGCTCCTCGAGGTATGTCCATCGCAAGCGCACCTGTCCTTGCCCTGTTCTTCCAGACGCCCGTCAGGCAGTCTCTGGTTCATCTCTCCGGCGTCGACATCGCGGTCATCGCCATCTACTTCGCGTTCGTCATCTATATCGGCTTCTATCTGAAAGGCTCCTCGAATACCAGCGAGGAATTCTTCATGGCGGGCCGCGAGATGACCGCCTGGATCGCCGGGCTGAGCTTTGTTTCCGCCAACCTGGGCTCGCTGGAACTGATGGGCTGGGCGGGCTCCGCCTATCAGTACGGCATCCTGGCCACGCACTGGTACTGGATTGGCGCCATTCCCGCCATGCTCTTCCTGGGCATCGTGATGATGCCGTTCTATTACATCTCGAAGGTGAACTCCGTGCCGGGATATCTGGCGCTGCGCTACGGCGACGCGGCACGGGGCCTGTCTGCGGTGTGCTTCGCGTTCATGACGGTGCTGATGAGCGGCATCAACATGTACGCCATGGCCCTGGTGATGAAGGTGGTGCTGGGCTGGGACCTGAACTTCTCCATCTGGGTCTCCTCCATCACGGTGGCTGTGTATGTCGCCCTCGGTGGACTCAGGTCGGCGATCTTCAATGAGATTCTGCAGTTCCTGCTGATCTGGCTGGGCGCTCTTCTGATTCCGATTCTGGGGCTCATCGAAGCCGGCGGCTGGACCAACCTGAAGCATCAGATTGCCGCCCGCATGGGCAGCATGGAGTACACGCACCTGTGGAGCACGACCGGCCATTTCCGCGACAATCCGATGGGGATCCACTGGACGGGCCTGGTCTTTGGGCTGGGCATCGCCATCAGCATGGGTTACTGGACCACCGACTTCCTGGTGGTCCAGAGGGTGCTTTCCGCGCGCAACCTGCGCTCGGCGCGTATGGCCCCGATTATCGGCGCGGGATTCAAAATGCTGGTGCCGTTCATCGTTATCGTGCCAGGGTTGCTCGCACTCTCGGTACTGCCTTTCCATCTGGTTCCGCAGGATGTTGCTGTCATCACCGGCCAGCACAGTTACAACGAGGTGCTGCCCCTGATGTTGGTGCGTTACTGCGGACCGGGGCTGTTGGGGCTGGGCGTAACGGCGTTGATCGCCGGTTTCATGTCCGGCATGGCCGGCAACGTGAGCGCGTTTGCGACCGTGTGGACCTATGACATCTACGGTGCGTTCCTGAACAAGAAGGCCAGCGACAGCCACTACGTCGCCATGGGCCGCTGGTGCACCTTCATCGGTGTGCTCATTTCGGTCGGCACAGCGTATCTCGTCCAGCACGCGGCCAGCATTATGGACTATGTACAGGCGCTGTTCAGCTTCTTTATCGCGCCGCTGCTGGGCACCGTGCTGCTGGGCATGCTGTGGAAGCGCGGTACGAAGGCGGGCGGCTTCTGGGGACTCCTGGCCGGCACCTGCACGGCGGTTGGCCTCTTCCTGTGGGTGCACTTCAACCCGTCCGCACTGCGCTATGTGGCGCTCTCGGCGGATGCGAAGGCCATGGCCGCGGATATGTACCGGGCGCTGTGGTCCTTGATCGTCTGCGTGGTCGTGACCGTGATCGTGAGTTACATGACCCAGCCCAAACCGGTGGCGGAGCTGGCGGGCCTGATCTACGGAGCGTCGAAGATTCCCGAAGAGCACGACGAACACTGGTATCAGAAGCCCATTATCTGGGCCGGGGCGGTCGCCCTCGTCTTTGTCGCCCTCAATATCATCTTCTGGTAAAGGCGGATTCTTATGCGCGGACATACCTCGATCTGGTTCTTCTCCGGGCTTCTGCTGCTCATCTACGGCCTTCTTATCATGGCTACTGGCCTGTGGGAGCTTTCTCATCCGCTGGCGCACCCGCCCATTCTCCATGCACTCCACGCACCGATCTGGTGGGGCGCGATCATGCTTGTCGCCGGACTTTTTTACACCATCCGCTTTCGCCATCATCGCTAACCTTTTGCCACACACAAGAAGGAACTAACTATGAAGAAGGAATTGACGTTTGGAGTCATCGTCGGGAACCGCGGCTTTTTCCCGGATCATCTGGCCAAAGAAGGCCGTGAAGAAATGCTGGCTGTGCTGCAGAAGGCTGGTATCCGAGCCATTACGCTCACCCCGGAGCAGTCGAAATTCGGTTCGGTGGAGACGCACGACGACGCCATCCGCTGTGGCGATCTGTTCCGCGCGCATCGCGACGAAATTGACGGCATCATCGTTACCCTGCCGAACTTCGGCGACGAGCGCGGCATCGCCGACTCCATCCGCTACTCGAAGCTGGATGTGCCGGTCCTGGTGCAGGCCACACCCGACCGCCGCAATGACATGAAGATCACCGACCGCCGCGACAGCTTCTGCGGCAAGATGTCCGCCTGCAACAACCTGATGCAGTACGGCATTCCTTACTCAATTACAGCGAAGCACACGGTCCAGCCCAGCTCCGACGAGTTCGCGAAGGATCTTGACTGGTTCGCGAAGGTCTGTCGCGTAACCAACGGCCTGAGGAAGGTGCGCATCGGCGCCATCGGTGCGCGTCCGCAGGCCTTCAACACCGTTCGCTACAGCGAAAAGCTGCTGGAGCGGTACGGCATCTCGGTCGTGACGCTCGATCTGTCGGACATCTTCGGCCTCATCAATCGCATGAAGGACCAGGACGCCGACGTGCAGTCGAAGCTGAAGGCCATCCAGGCCTATGTCCCGACGGAAAGCGTGCCGGCCGCGGCGCTGCTCAAGATGTCGAAGCTGGGCGTCGCCATCGAACGCTTCATGAAAGACACGCACTGTACCGTCTCCGCTGTCCAGTGCTGGACCTCGCTCGAGGAGAACTTCGGCGTGGTGCCCTGCACGGTCATGAGCATGATGAGCGAAAGCCTGCTGCCCGCCGCCTGCGAGACGGATGTCATGGGCACCGTCTCCATGCACGCCCTCGCGCTCGCCAGCCAGAGTCCCAGCGCGCTGCTGGACTGGAACAACAACTACGGCGAAGACGAGAACAAGTGTGTCTGCTTCCACTGCTCGAACCTTCCGAAGCACTTCTTCGCCGACGTCGTGATGGATTTCCAGGCGATCATCGCCGGCACCGTCGGCCAGGAGAACACCTTCGGCACTTGCGTGGGCCGCGTCAAGGCCGGCGCGATGAGCTACGTGCGTTTTTCAACCGACGACTACAAGGGCAAAATCCGTGGTTACGTGGGCGAGGGTGAATTCACCAACGATCCGCTGGAAACCTTCGGCGGGGCGGGTGTCGCGAAGATTCCGCAGTTGCAGAAGCTGCTGCACAAGATCTGCACCGAAGGCTTCGAGCATCACGTCGCGGCCAACTTCAGCCACGTCGCCAGCCCGGTCTTCGAAGCCGCCACCCGCTACCTCGGCTGGGAGATGCACTGGCACGGGAAAGAAAGCGAATAGCGCAGAGAGCGCTGGATAGCAGCATGGAGGACCGGGGAGCACGGAGCTTTCCGGGTCCCCGGTGCTCTCTGTGGTGAGACGAGCAGATCCGTCTAAACCCGGCTCGTGAGGGCCAGATCGATCAACACCCTCTGTTCCATCTCATGCGCCTTGGCCGAGCCGGTCGCGGGACTGGCCGCCGCAGAGCGCTTCACGCTCAACACCTGCAGGTCCCCGGCAAGGCGCCGCAGCCGGGGCATCACGAACCCGAAAGCGCCCATGTTGGCCGGTTCTTCCTGCACCCACACGATCTCTCTGGCGTTCGGATGCGCGTCGATCGCCGCCCGAAGTTCCGCTTCCGGCCACGGGTAAAGCTGATCAAGGAAGAGAATGCCGGTCCGGGACTCCTTGCGCTTCGCCCGCTCCATGCGCAACTCGTGGCCGATCTTCCCGCTGGCGACCAGTAATCGCTGTGCATCCTGGATCTCCGTCTCCGGCACCACCGGCAGAAAGCGCGCACGGGTGAAATCCTCAATCGGCGACAGCGCGTCGGGATGCCGCAGCATGCTTTTGGGAGTGAACACAATCAGCGGTTTGCGCCACGCACGCAGCGCCTGCCGCCGCAGCAGATGGAAATATTGCGCCGCGTTCGAAGGCTGTGCGACCTGGATATTGTCCCGTGCCGCCAGCTGCAGGTACCGCTCCACACGTGCGCTGGAGTGCTCCGGTCCCTGGCCCTCATAACCATGGGGCAGCAGCAGAACCAGGCCGCTCAACAGCCCCCACTTGTCTTCAGCCGCGGCGATGAACTGATCGATGATGATCTGCCCGCCGTTGGCGAAGTCGCCGAACTGCGCCTCCCACAGAATCAGCCCCTCGGGATAATCGCGGCTGTAGCCGTACTCAAAGCCAAGCACGCCCGCCTCAGAAAGGATCGAATTGTAAACGCTGAAGCGCGCCTGCTCGGCCGCAAGGTGATTGAGCGGCGCCCATCGCTGCTCGTTCTCGATGTCGATCAGCACGCTGTGACGCTGGTTAAACGTGCCACGCTGGCTGTCCTGTCCGCTCAGGCGCACCGGCGTGCTCTCCAGCAGCAGCGATCCAAAGGCGACCGCCTCAGCCATCCCGTAGTCGAAGGCATGTTGGCCCCGGCCCATCGCCGCGCGCTGCTCCAGCAGTTTTTTGATCTTCTGGTGAATGTGGAATCCGTCCGGATAACGTGTCAGCTTGTCCCCGATCGCCTGCACGCGCTCGCGAGGCAATCCGGTGTCGACCTCGAGTTCCGGTTTCCACGGGCCCCCGTGATACCGGCTCCAGTGCTCCGGCATCTGCACCAGCACCGGCTTCTTTCGTGTCGTCGCGGCCCTCTTCTGCGCGTCGGTAAACTCGGTGTGCAGCTGTTTCGACAGCTCCGCTACGTCCGCGCCGATCTGCTGCGCGTAAATCTCGAAGAGTGGCGGATGTTCCTTAATGCGCGCATAGCGCAGCGGCTGCGTCACCGTGGGATCGTCGACTTCACTGTGTCCGTGCCGCCGATAGCCGATCAGATCCACGACCACATCGCTGCGGAACGCATACCGATACTCCGCGGCCAGCGCCGCCACCCGAACCACCGCCGCCGGATCTTCGCCATTGACGTGAAAGATGGGGACGTTGAGGCGTTTCGCAAGATCGGTGGAGAAGCGCGTCGAGTTCGTCTCCGCCGGCTCCGCGGTAAACCCAATCAGGTTGTTCACCACGATGTGAATGCCGCCGCCGACGGAGTAGCCATCAATGACGGCGAGGTTCATCGTCTCAGCCCAGATGCCCTGGCCGGCAAAGGCCGCGTCGCCATGGATCACCACTGGAAGCACGCGCTCGACGCCGTCCGCTCCGTAGCGATCCTGCCAGGCCCGCGCGCGTCCCATGGCCACCGGATCGACGGCCTCGAGGTGACTGGGATTCGACACCAGATGCAGCGCCACCACAGAGCCATTGCGAGCAGGGAACTCGCCCGTCGCGCCCACGTGGTACTTCACATCGCCGCCGCCCAGAATGCTGCGTGGGTCCACATCCTCGAACTTCGCGAAGATGTCCACCGGCGACTTGCCCATCGTGTTCACCATCACGTTCAGGCGTCCGCGATGGCTCATGCCCAGAATTGAGCGCCGCGCGCCCAGCTCCGCCGCGCGGTTCAGCAGCTCGTCCAGGAAGGGAATCAGCGCGGTGACGCCTTCCAGGGAAAACCGTTTCGTCCCCAGATAGCGGGCCTGGATCACCTGCTCAAAGACATCGGCGCGCGCCAGCAGCTCCAGAGTTCGCTGCTGATCGATGGCCGGCGCATCGCCCTCAAGCTTCTTTGCGATCCACTCACGCCTCTCACGCTCCGGTATATGCATGAATTCAGCGCCGACCGTTCCGCAGTAGACTCGCCGCCCCTCGGCGGCAAACTCGTTAACGAGATCCAGCTCCGGCTGGGCGGCGGGCTGCAGGTACTGCTGCAGAGGATCGAGCTGCGCCTGCAGATATCCCCAGCGCCGGAAGGCATCCAGCGTCGTCTCGCGCAGGTTTGAGATCGGAGGATCGGTAGAGATGGCTTGTGGCGACATGAGAGATATAAATCCAGTCTGAAAGAAAAATCCCGGAGAATGTCCGGGATGGGGTCACAGGCAGAGCCGATTCGAGCCGGCCGCTGCCTTCTGCTTCACACCTTTATTGTACCCGTCGCCGGTCGCCCGGGGCCGATCGCCCATCGGAGAGGGCGGTGCACAAACGCGCCGCTCCGCCCTCTCCGTTGGTTACTCCCGCTCCGCAAACAACCCTGCCTAGCGGCTCACCTTCAGCAGCACAACGCCGTGGCCGGGCACGGTGACGGTGTAAGAGCCGTCGGTCGCGGAGACGTCTTTGTGCGCCCACAGATCGCGCAGCCTGGCATTCGACGGGAGCCCCACATCGCTCAGTCGCAGAGTCACGGAGTGCGCCTCCGTATCGCGATTGAACAGGCCCGCCGCCAGCGCGCCGTCGCTCAGAGGCTTGGTCCAGATTTCCGTCATACCCTTCGCGGAGGCCCGGTCGCCCTGCTTGCCGAGCTTGTCCTGATCGACGGCGATGACTTCCTTGTTCAGCAGGATGGCCTTTGTCGCCGGCGTCATCGTGCTCAGATCGTTGCCGGACAGCAGCGGAGCCGCCAGAATCGCCCACAGGCTCATGTGCGTGCGGTACTCCGTGTCGGTCATGCCGCCGTTGCCCACTTCCAGCATGTCCGGATCGTTCCAGTGTCCCGGCGCTGCGTACTTCGCCAGTCCCAGTTGGCTAAAACCGATGTCCGTCATGCGGTTCCAGGTATCGTTGATGTCATCCGTCGTGCGCCACAGGTTCCCACCCACCGAAGGTCCCCACTTCCACACATCATCCAGCCCGTATTGGCAAAGGCTGAACACGATGGGCCGCCCGGTCTTCAGCAGCGCCTGGTGCATTTTCTCGTAGGCCTGGCGCATCATCTGCCACTGCTTTGCCTGGTCGTGGGGTGCCTGCTTGCGCATGATTTCCATGTAGCTGCACAGGTCGTACTTCAGGTAATCAATGCCCCACTTCGCATAAGTGTCGGCATCCTGCTGCTCGTGGCCGTAACTGGCGGGATAGCCGGCGCAGGTTTTCGGCCCCGGCCCCGAATAAATTCCCAGCTTCATTCCTTTCGAGTGGACATAATCGGCCAGCGCCTTCATGTCGGGAAACTTGCTGTTGGTCGTGATCTCGCCCTGGGCGTTGCGGGGGCCTTCCCATGTGTCGTCGATGTTTACGTAGATGTAGCCCGCATCGCGCATGCCGTTGGCTACCATGGCGTCCGCCGCGGCGCGCACATCGGCCGCCGTCACTCTGCCGGCAAAGTGGTTCCAGCTGTTCCAGCCCATGGGCGGCGCCGCCGCCAGCGTGGGGTCCTGCCCGAGCGCGGCGCCGGCCAGCGCCACCAGAATGAACGCGGTTACAAATATCTTTGAAATCCTCACTGGAGAGATTCCTTTCACGACTAAAGTGGGCGCACAGTCGAAGCCGCCCGCCAGTGTAACGCAAACTCAGCGCAGCAGCGCGCCCCAGAGAGTATCGACGGTGGAATGCGTTATGGCGGATGCGCCGATGCGCCGGTCCTGCCGCCACGCGCGACCGGAGAAGACCCCGGCAAGTGCCGCCAGCAGAACGTAGCGCCAGTTGAAAAACGCAGTCCCCTTATTGAAGTGCGCCAGCCCGAACAGGCACGCCGTCACCACCAGAGCGGGCGTTCGTCCGATCCGCCGCTCCAGCAGGTTCTGCACGCTTCCATCGTAATGTCCCGACCGCCAGCCGCCGATTGACCCGCGATCACCCCGGTTGTAACGTTAAAAGTTCGCGCTGCTTTGGAATTTTCCTATGCCTGACGCTACTGTCTCCGCCCCCTCTACCCTCCGCAAGACGGCCCTCAACGATACGCATCGCCGCCTTGGCGCGAAGATGGTCGACTTCGGCGGCTGGGATATGCCCGTCGAGTACTCCGGCCTCATTGCCGAACACCTCGCGGTCCGCACCGGCGTCGGCCTGTTCGACGTCAGCCACATGGGCGACATCCAGCTGCGTGGCCCGGGGTCCCTCGACGCTGTCCAGCACATCTCCATGAACGATGCCGGGCGGCTCGCGGTGGGCCAGGCGCAGTATTCGGCCATGCTCTATCCCGAAGGCACATTCGTCGACGACATCATCGTCCACAAGTTCAGCCAGAACGACTACCTCTTTGTCATCAACGCCGGCACGCGCGAGAAGGATTACAACTGGGTCCGCAAGCAGGCCCGCCCCTTTGACTGCCACGTGAGCGATTACAGCGACTACTACACGCAGCTCGCCATCCAGGGGCCGCGCGCGCAGGAGACCCTGCAGAAGCTAACCAACGCCGACCTGTCGAAAGTGAAGTTCTACTGGTTCGCCTGGGGCACGGTCTGCGGTCTGCCCAATACGCTCATCGCGCGCACCGGCTACACCGGCGAAGACGGCTTCGAGATTTACATCCCTTCCGACGTGGCCACCAGCGAACGCGTCTGGGGTGAAGTGATCGAGGCAGGGAAGGAGTTCGGCATCGTGCCCTGTGGTCTGGGCGCGCGCAACACCCTGCGCCTGGAAGCGTCCCTCTCCCTCTACGGCCACGAAATCTCCGAGTCGATCAACGTCTTCGAGGCGGGCCTCGATCGTTTCTGCAAGCTGGAGAAAGGTCCCTTCCTCGGATCCGACGCCCTGCGCAAAGTCCAGGCAGCCGGCGGTCCCGATCGTAAGCTCGTCGGCCTCGAAGTCATCGGTCGTGGCATCGCCCGTGACGGCTATCGCGTGCTCCATCCCGACGGCCAGCCCATCGGCACCGTCACCAGCGGATCGCCGGCGCCCTTCCTGAAAAAGAACATCGCGCTCGCCTATGTGCCGCGTGCCTTTACGGAGATGGGCACGGAACTCGCCATCGAAATTCGCAACAATCCTGTGAAAGCACGAGTCGTGCCGATCCCGTTCTACAAAAAGCCGAAGAAAGCTGCGCCGCCGGCATCGGTCTGATGGCATCCAGGGACTGGCCGAGGTCCGGACAGCCCCTTACAATGAAAGAGAGAAGCTCCTTCTATGGCCTATCCCACGAACTACGGCTACACGCGCGAGCACGAATGGATCGAAACCGGCAAAGCAACCGCAGCCGTGGGCATCACGGTTCACGCGCAGGATTCCCTTGGCGACATCGTTTTTGTGGAACTTCCCAAAGTCGGTGACAAAGTCGAGAAGGGAAAAGTGTTCGGCAGCGTCGAATCGGTAAAGGCTGTCTCCGACCTCTACTCGCCTGCCTCCGGCACCGTAGCGGCAATCAACGAAGAGCTGACCACCTCACCGGAGAAGATCAACGCCGACGCACACGCCGCCTGGATTATGAAAATTGAGCTCAGCGATCCGTCTGAGCTCGACTCGCTGCTGACCGCCGACGCTTACGAGTCCTATGCGAAGGAAGAAACCGGCCACTAATGCCGGGGCGTTCCTCCTCGCTTAGCCTTCGACGCTAACCGCTACACGCTGCACCTGAATTTCATGCGCTACCTTCCCAAATCCGACGCCGAACGCGCGGCCATGCTGCGCGAGATCGGCGCGTCGTCCATCGACGACCTCTTTGCCATCGTTCCCGAGGAATACCGACTCACCCGCGACCTGAACATTCCGCGCCAGATGGGCGAGTCGGAAATCGTCGACCACTTCAAAGCTGCCGCCGCGCAAAACGCCAACGGCTACGCTAACTTCCTGGGCGCGGGCGTCTACCGGCACTACCGGCCCGTGCTCATCGACGCCATCGTGCAGCGCGGTGAGTTCCTCACCTCCTACACGCCCTACCAGGCGGAGATCACACAGGGCACGCTGCAGGCGATCTTTGAATTCCAGACCATGATCTGCGAATTGACCGGCATGGACATCGCCAATGCCTCGATGTACGACGGTTCCACCGCTTGCCCCGAGTCCGCAATGATGGCCATGCGCGTCACCGGCCGCGATGACGTGATCGTCGCCCGCACCCTCCACCCCGAGTACCGCGAGGTGATGCACACCTACGCGCAGCACCGCGAAGCCGCCTCCGGTCACACGACCCGGGAGGTCGGCTACAACGACGACGGACGCCTGGATCTCGCCGCCCTCGAGCAAGCCGTGACCGATCAGACCGCCTGCGTGCTCGTACAGTCGCCCAACTTCTTCGGCGTGATCGAGGACATTCCGGCCATCGCGCAAATCGCTCAGAAGAAGGGCGCGCTCCTCATCGTTGCCATTGCGGAGGCTGCTTCC
Source organism: Acidobacteriaceae bacterium (assembly GCA_036489655.1). Taxonomy (GTDB): domain Bacteria; phylum Acidobacteriota; class Terriglobia; order Terriglobales; family Acidobacteriaceae; genus Palsa-343. The sequence goes on from DASXFH010000121.1 coordinate 15,571, forward strand.
CTGGGCATCGTGCGCCCTCCCGTCGAAGCCGACATCGTCATCATGGAGGCGCAGTCTTTCGGCGTTGCCCCCAGTTATGGCGGACCCTTCTGCGGCGTGATTGCGGCGAAAGAGAAGTATGTCCGCCAGATGCCTGGCCGTCTCGTCGGCGAGACGAAGGACAAGCAGGGCCGCCGCGGCTTCGTCCTCACCCTCTCCACGCGCGAGCAGCACATCCGCCGCGAGAAGGCTACATCGAACATCTGCACCAACCAGGCGCTCGTCGCCCTCATGGCCACGGTCTTCATGACCGTCTATGGCAAAGAGGGCATCCGCGAGCTGGCGCTGCACAACCTGGCCAAAGCCGACTACGCCGCAAAGACCTTCGGCGCGCAGGGCTCGCTGCTCTTCGCCCGCTCGCCGCGCTTCAACGAGTTCGTTCTGCAGACCGACGAGTCTCCCGAGCAGTTCAACGCGCGGCTTCTCGAAAACAAAATCATCGGTGGCGTCGCCCTCAAACGCTGGTATCCGGAGCTCGGCAATGCAACTCTGTGGTGCGCCACGGAACTCACCAGTCGCGAACAGATCGACCAGGCGGCCTCGGTGCTGGCCCAGGCGCCCGCTGCCGTGGCAGCGCATTAAGGATTCATGATGGCGAACCAGACTGACCAAAAATTTACCGGCGCCCCCCGCAAAGTCACCGCGCACCTCACGCAGAACGAAGGCCTCAGCTTCGAAAAGTCCGCGCCCGGCAAAAAGGCCTACCGCCTCGCGCCCCTCGACGTGCCCGAGGTGGACCCGGCCGTCCTTCTCGGCGATGCCGAGCGTTCGCAGAGCGCGGAGCTCCCGGAGCTGTCCGAGATCGAGATCATCCGCCACTTCACCCGCCTCTCCACGTGGAACTACGCCATCGACCTCGGCATGTATCCGCTGGGCAGCTGCACCATGAAGTACAATCCGCGCGTCAACGAATTCGTTTCCCGCCTCGAAGGCATCGCCGAAGCGCATCCGTACCAGCCCGAGGAGCTCTCCCAGGGATCGCTGGCCATCATGCATCTGCTGCGCCAGTGCCTGCTTGAAATCACCGGCATGGACGCGATCACCCTGCAGCCTGCCGCCGGCGCCCATGGCGAATTTACCGGCATCCTGCTCGTCCGCGCCTTTCATCAGGCGAAGGGCCATCCGCGCCGCCACGTCATCATTCCCGACTCTGCCCACGGCACCAATCCCGCCACGGCCGCGATCTGCGGCTACGATGTCGTCAATTTCAAGTCGAACGCGAACGGCGGCATCGATATTGAGGCGCTGGCCCAGGCCGTCACCGAAGACACTGCGGCGCTGATGCTCACCAATCCTTCCACCATTGGCGTCTTTGAAAACGAAATTCATCGCATCGCCGACATCCTGCACGCCAAAGGCGCGCTCCTCTACATGGATGGCGCCAACATGAATGCCCTGTGCGGCAAGACGCGCCCCGGCGACTTCGGCGCCGATGTGATGCACCTGAACCTCCACAAGACCTTCTCCACGCCGCACGGAGGCGGGGGTCCCGGCTCCGGCCCGGTCGCCTGCAAAAAGATCCTTGAGCCCTTCCTGCCCCTGCCTGTTGTCGAGCAGGACAGCAGCGGCCGCTTCCATCTCAACTACAACCGCCCGCAATCGGTCGGCCGTGTCCGCGCCTTCTACGGCAACTTCGGCATGTTCGTCCGCGCGCTCGCCTACATCCTGGCGAACGGCCCCGACGGCCTCCGCCAGACCACCGAAGATGCCGTGCTCAACGCGAACTACATCCGCCACAAGCTCCAGGACCTCTACGATCTGCCCTACACCACACCATCGATGCACGAAGTCGTCTTCAGCGACCGCCGCCAGATGAAGAATGGCGTCAGGACCGGCGACATCGCCAAGCGCCTCATCGACTATGGCTTCCACCCCTACACAGTCTCCTTCCCGCTCATTGTCCCCGGCGCGCTCATGATCGAGCCCACCGAAAGCGAATCGCGCGAGGAACTGGACCTCTTTGTCGACGCGATGCGCCAGATCGCCCGCGAAGTGGACGAAAACCCGCAGGTCGTCCTCGACGCGCCGCATTCCACACGCGTCTCCCGCCTCGATGAAACCACCGCGGCGCGCAAGCCGGTTCTGCGCTGGCGCAGGACTTAACCAATTCAATTGCCGCGCATCCGCTAAGATCGAAGTGTCTATGCCCGCGACCCGCACCTTCCCGCACGCGATGCTGCGCGAGATTTACGAGCAGCCTGAGGCCCTTGCCGCCACCAATGCCCGCTATGCACCCGGCGGATCGCTGGACCCCGCTGCCTTCGCCGCGGTCGCCGAGGCCCTCCGCGGTCGCCAGCGCACCGTCATTGCCGCCAGCGGTTCCAGCCGCCACGCCGGTCTCGCCGGCGAAATCATGCTGGAGGACTACGCCGGCCTCGCGGTCGACGTCGAGTATTCCAGCGAGTACATGTATCGCTCCACCCACACGCTGCATGATCCCGGTGTCCTCGTCATCTCGCAGTCCGGCGAAACCGCTGACACGCTGGCGGCACTGCGCGAGGCCAAAGCCCGCGGACTGAAAACCGTCGCCATCACCAACAACGCGGATTCCTCCATGGCGCGGGAAGCCGACGCCTCGCTGCCCACTCTGGCGGGGAAGGAGCTGGCCATCCCCGCGACCAAGAGCTTCACCACCCAGCTCAGCGTTCTCTACGTTCTCACTCTTTTTCTGGCGCGTCTTGGCGGACGCATGACCACCCAGGCCGTCTCCGCCCATTGCGAGCAGTTGGAACGCCTGCCGCAGCTGATCGAAACAAACCTTCCGCGCTGGGAATCCGAGATCGAATCCGTTGCCGGCCGCCTTCGCGACGCGCGGACCTTCCTCTACCTCGGCCGAGCCATCCACTACGCCATCGCCCGCGAAGGCGCCCTGAAGCTCAAGGAGTCCGCCTACGTCCAGGCCGAAGGTCTGCCCGCCGGCGAGCTCAAACACGGCCCCAACGCGCTCGTCACTCCGGAGGCTCCGCTGGTCATCGTTGCCACGCGCGACCGCAACGACCCCGACTCCACCCTGCGCTACGAGAGAACCCTCGCTCTCATGCGCGACATGCATACCCAGGGCGCCGAGATCGTCTCCATCCATATCGAGGGGGATGAGGAGGCTGCGCAGCTCAGCCGCTACTCCGTCGCTGTCCCAGCCGTTGACGAGTTCCTGCTGCCCATTCTGGAAGTCATCCCGCTGCAGCTGCTCGCGTATTTCATCGCGACACAACGCGGCGTCAACGTCGATGCGCCGCGCAACCTGGTCAAAGCGGTGGTTCGGGAATAAGAATCCCGCAACCCGCCGGCGAACCACTCGATCTACTGCGTGCTCCAGTTCTTGTTTTTCCAGCCCACCAGCGCCACCAGAATCAGAACTGCCAGCACGGCTTCGGTCAGCTCCACGCACGCCGGCCAGCGGCCCACCCGCCACACCCATCCCGGAACCACGCCACCCACGGTGCCGCCGATGTAGTAGCACGAAAGGTACAGCCCCGCGGCGCTTACCCGCCCGCCCGCGGGAGCGGCCATCCGCAGATAGCTCGCCGCCGTGGATTGGGCGATGAACACCCCCGTGCACACCAGCCCCAGCCCCGGCACGATCACCACCCACAGCGAATGGCTGAGGGTGATCGCTGAACCCGCCATGGCCAGCAAGATCGCCAACAGAATCCCGCGCCGCATTCCGATCCGCGTCACCAGATAGCCGCCCACCGGCGTCACGGCCAGGCCGACCAGGTAAATCGCAAACAGGCTGCTCAGCCCCAGCGTCGACAGGTGAAAGGGTGCGTCAGACAGGTAGAACGTCACATAGGTGAACGTCCCTACCAGCGTGAACAGCATCCCGAATCCTACCGTGAACGTCGCCAGCAGGCGCGTGTTGCGGAAGTGGCTCGCCGCCACTCGCAGCCAGTGTGTTTCGCCTCGCACCGCATGGGTTCGCTTCGACTCCGGAGGCAGCCAGCGCGCAACCAAAGCCGCACCCAGCAGCGTCAGCGCGCCCAGCACCACAAAGCTCCAGCGCCAGTTCAGCGTGTCCGCCACCACGCCGGAAAGATATCGCCCCAGGAAACCGCCCATCGCCGTCGAGCTCACATACAGGCTCATCGCCACGGCAATTGACTCGCGCCGCCACTCCTCGCCAACGTAGGTAATGATGGTCGCGAAGATGCCCGGCAACGCCAGTCCCTGAACAAATCGCCACGCGATCAGCGAGTCGAGGCCGGGCGAGGTCGCGGCCAGCAGCGTCGGCACGGCCAGCGCCACAAGCGACACAAGGATCACCCGCTTCCGGTCCAGACGCTCCGTCAGTGCCCCGAAGATCGGCGCGGCCAGCGCCACACCCAGGGTGGATGCACTCACCGTGAGACCCACCATCGCCTCGCTCGCGTGGAACAGGCGCGCAAACATCGGCAGCAGCGGTTGCGTGGAATACAAATTCAGGAAGGCGAATACGCCGCACAGGCATACCGCGGCCACCGCGCCTGCCGGCCGCAGCCCCAGATGAGGCTCCGGATGGGCCTCCACGACGGCAAGAGCGGGGTTGGCGGCGGCCACGGCGGCCGCGGGCAGGGAAGTGTCCACCCTCCAGATTACTGGGTCCTGTGTGCGTCGCCCCCGTCAGACAATCCCGCCATCCCGGTGGCCCCGTTACCCCGGTGCCGGTATAACTGGAGAGGCATGGCTCAGGCTGCTGCCGCGTTCCTCTCCCGCGATTTTGTCCGCTATCAGCTCGCGCGCGTGGTCGTCATCCTTGGCGCCGAAGCGCAGGCGCTCGCGGTTGCGTGGCAGGTCTATGAGATCACCCACAAAGCCATCGACCTGGGCTATACCGGCCTCGTTCTCTTTCTGCCCGGTCTGCTGTTCATCCTGCCCGCCGGCCATGTAGCCGATCGTTTTGACCGCCGCCAGGTCATCCTCGTTTGCTACGCCCTCCAGGCATTCTGCAGCCTGGCGCTGCTGCGCTTTGCATGGATCGGCATCCACCAGGTGTGGCCCATCTTCCTCGTGCTCTTCTTCGTCGGTATCGGCCGCGCCTTCTCCGGACCCGCGAGCACCGCGCTCGTTCCCCACCTCGTCCCTGCGCAGCACTTCGTCAATGCCATCACCTGGGGATCCGCCATCTTTCAGATTGCCAACATCGTCGGCCCCGCCCTCGGCGGCATCCTCTTCACCCTTCCGCTGCGCGGGCATCTGCACGGAGCCGCCCTCGTCTATGCGTTTATGCTCGGCTGCATCGTCTGGTTCCTCGTGCTCATCCTCTCGCTCCGCGTGCGTCCCGGACGAATGGAACACCGTGCCATCTCCAAAGACGTCATCCTCGCCGGTTTCCGCTACGTGGCTAAAACCCAGGTCCTGCTCGGCTCCATTTCGCTGGATCTCTTTGCCGTGCTCCTCGGCGGCGCTGTCGCTCTCATGCCCATCTTCGCCCAGGACATCCTCCACGCCGGTCCTCGCGGCCTCGGCATGCTGCGCGCTGCCCCGGCACTGGGCGCCCTGGCCGTCTCCCTCTGGCTCATGGTGCGCCCCATCCACCGCGGCGCCGGCGCCAGGATGCTCACCTGTGTCGCCATCTTCGGCGCCGCCACCATTCTCTTTGGACTCTCCCACAGCCTCCCGCTCTCGCTCGCCGCGTTGTTCATCGTGGGCGCGTCGGATATGGTCAGCGTCGTCATCCGCTCCTCCATGCTGCAGCTGGCCACCCCTCCCGCCATGCGTGGACGCGTCTCCGCCGTCAACTCCCTCTTTGTCGGCGCCTCCAATGAACTGGGCGAATTCGAAAGCGGCCTTACCGCGCAATGGTGGGGAGCGGTCCGCGCCGTCGTCATCGGCGGCGTCGGCTCGCTCGTCATCACCGGCCTGTGGACGGTCTTTTTCCCCAACCTCCGCCGCGCCGGAGCGCTCACCCCCGAAGCCCTCATGAACAAGGACCTCGACGAATCCGGCCACGAACTGCGCCAGCTATAATCTTTCTGAGAATTGTCCCCCCATTGCCGACGCCTTCGTATTGAGCACCCACCGACATTCCGTACCGGATTCGACCGATGCCTGATGTCCTTGTGACCGGCGGTTCAGGATTCTTCGGCGGCCTTCTCAAGCGGCAGCTCCTGGCCGACGGCTTTGCAGTCACCAATATCGATCTTGTCCCGGACCCGGATCGAAATCCCGCGCTCACCAGCATCCAGGGCGATCTCCGCAATCCCGCATGCCTTGCCGGCGTCTTCGCCGGCCACCGATTCGATGCCGTCTTCCACTGTGCGGCGGTGCTGGCGCACGGCCGGATCACCGATCGGGAAATCTGGTCCGCCAACGTCGATGGCACGCGCCTCCTGGCTGAAACCTGCCGCGTCGCAGGAGTTCCGAAGTTCATCTTCATCTCCACCAATTGCCTCTGGGCTCACAATCTCGGCCGCCCGGTGCGCGAAGACGACGCACCCGCTCCCGTGGAAACGTATGGCCGCTCGAAGCTGGCTGCCGAGCAGTTGCTCGCCGGCTACTCCCAGGCAATGGAGATCACAATTCTCCGTTCGCCCACCATCATCAGCAGCGGCCGCCTCGGCCTGCTCGCGATTCTCTTCGAGTTCATCCACGAGAATCGCACCGTCTGGGTGGTCGGCAGCGGTGCCAATCGCTACCAGTTCATCTACGCCCCCGACCTTGTCCAGGCTTGCCTGGCTGCCTTTCGCTCATCTGCCCCCGACACCTTTCATGTCGGTTCCGATCGCGTCCAGTCTTTGCGCGACGTCTATGAAGCGGTGATCCGTACAGCCGGCAGCCGTTCCCGCGTTCGCTCCCTGCCCAAATCTCCGGCCCTCTCTGCCCTGCATGCGGCCCATGCGCTCCGGATTTCGCCTCTCGGCCCCTACCATTACAAAATGATCGCCGAAGACTTCCTCTTTGACACCACCCGGATCAAAGAACGCCTCGGCTGGCGGCCTACCTTCTCCAATGCCGAGATGCTCACCGAAGCCTACCGATACTATGCGGAGCGCCGCCAGGAAATTGAGGCGCGGACCGATGTCTCCGCGCATTCCCGTCCCGCGGAGATGGGCATCGTTCGTCTGGTGAAGTGGCTCTCGTGAGCACGGCCGCGCCTGGCCGGGCCGCTCACGGGAAAACCTCGCAGCGCCTCGCAGCCTTTCCCTGGCACATCTTCTGGATCGCACTGGCGCTCCGTCTCGCCGTCATGACCTTCGGTCATTTCTATAGAATCCCCGGCTACGAAGACCACTTTAAGTTTGGCTTTGAGATGGGCCGTATCGCGCGCTCGCTCGCCACCGGCCACGGCTACGCCAATCCCTTTGACCATGCCAGCGGCCCCACCGCCTGGGTCACGCCCCTCTATCCGCTGATCATGGCCGGCGTGTTCAAAATTTTCGGTGTCTACACCACGCTCTCTGCCTGGGTCATCCTCGCCTTCAACTGCGTTGGCTCCGCGCTCACTGTGTGGACTACCTGGGAGATCGCAGTCCGCTGCTTCAACCGCCGCGTCGCCTGGTGGTCCGCCTGGATCTGGACCCTCTACCCGGCAGCTATGCAGTATTCCGTCAAATGGGTGTGGGAGATGTCCCTCACCGCCTTTCTCTTCTCCTGCATTCTCGTGCTCGCATTGCGCATGCGCAATGTCGGCGGCGATCCGGCGGCCGATCCCGCCACGCTGCGCCGCTGGTCGGCCTTCGGACTTCTCTGGGGCATCATCACCCTCAGCAGCGCTTCCGTTGCCATCTTTCTCCCGTTTTGCGCCCTGTGGATCCTGAAAGCCGCTGGCAGCCTGCGACGCCAGCTTCCCCGCGTCGTCCTTGCGGCGGTTCTCTGTGTCTCCTGCCTCGTTCCCTGGATGGTCCGCAACGCCCTGGTCTTCCACCACTTCATTCCCATGCGCACCAACTTCGGCGCCGAGCTCAACATGGGCAACGATCCCGAACTCAGGGGCACCGTCGTCGGCTCTCCCGTTGCCCTCCCGCAGGAGGAGGCGTTCTACGACCGCGTCGGCGAATACGCCTATGGCCGTATCCGCGGACGCCAGGCGATGAACCGCATTCGCCGCCATCCCGGCGCCTTTTTCCGCCTCTCCCTGCGCCGCTTCTACTTCTTCTGGGCCGATGTGCCGCACGCCACGCGCCGCGGCGAAGAATGGACGGAATATGCGCGCAATCTCAATTTCCAGTTCGCCAGCATCACCGGAGTTCTTGGGCTCCTGCTCGCCCTGCGTCGCCGGGTTCCTGCGGCGCCGCTGTTCGCGATGGCCTTCCTGGTAGTGCCGTTCGTTTACTACTTCGTCTTCGTCCAGGCGCGCTTCCGCCACCCGCTGGAGCCGCTCATCGCCATCTTTACCGTCTATCTCTTCCAGTCAGCGGAGAAGTCCTGGCAGGTTCGCTGGTTCCGGAGATCCGCTCGCGCCCAGCCCGTCGGTTCCTGACCTACGATCCCGTCTCCACCTTCGCCCACCGCACGGCCATGTCGCGGTCGGCAAAAGACCGCATCTCTACAGGCACTCCATCTCTGAACGTATACACATCGGCCAGATGGACATCGTTCCAGGTCTTCGCGCCCTTCACCCGAAAATGCGCGTGGACGAAGACCACCACCCGGTCGCCATGCACGATGAACTTCCTTGGCACGCTGGCGCCCTCCGCCCAGTTCGCGCGGCTGTTCGCCAGATACCCTGCCACCGCGGCCCGCCCGTGATAGGCTCCGCCCCCCGGAAATTCCGCCGGCTCTCGCCAGTCGATATTGGGATCCAGCCCCGCCACCGCTCCGTTGATGTCGCCACGATTGAAGTCGGCATACGCACCGCGCAGCAGCGTAATCGCGTGTTGCCGCTCCACCGATGTCATGGAGTCGCCCTGCCCCGAAGAATGGCAGACTGCGATCACCGCCAAAGCAGCAATCAGAGCCAACAATAGGTTTCGCACGGTTCTCAAGGCTGTCTCAGCGCGGGGCTGTCGCCCCTGATATCCGAATTCTAAATATTAATCCCTGCACGGCTCACCCCAGCGGCAGGAAGTACTGCGTCCCGTGTACCGGCTCTGCCAGGCGCTTCAGCAGCAGTTGCAGATCGCGATTGTTGTTCACAAAATCGATGTCGCTGGTGTTCACCACCAGCAGGTCGCTTGCCGAGTAGTGGAAGAAATAATGTTCATATGCCTCCGCCACCTGTTTGATGTATTTGTCGCTGATCGCGCGCTCTCCCGGCACGCCTTTTCGCCGGATTCTCTGCTGCAGCGCCTCCGGGCTGGCCTGCAGATAGATCACCAGCTCCGGCGTCGGAACCTCCGTGCGAAACATCTGGTAGTAGCCGTTATAAAGGTCCAGCTCCGCGTCGCTTAAGTTGATGTACGCGAAGATTTTGTCTTTCTCAAATAGATAATCCGCCACCACCGGTGTCGAAAAATCCTCGATGCCGCGCATCTGTTCGTAGCGTTCCATCAGAAACCACATCTGCGTGGGGAAGCTCATCCCCGGCTGCGCCTGATAAAAGCGGTCCAGAAAGGGGTTGTCTTCCGGTTCCACAATGCGCCGCGCATGCAGCGTCTCCGCCAAAACCCGGGCCAGCGTGGACTTTCCGGCCCGGATCGGACCCTCCACTGCAATAAACCGCGGCTGTTCGAATAACTTGGCCATCGTCGAGAATTCCCCTGAGCGAAGGAAAGTCGAACATACCACGCTCAGCTCTCAAAGAAAACCCGCATACACTGTTCGCAGATGCTCGTCGCTCTCGCCACCGCCGGTCTGGCCGCCGGAGCCTGTACTTACGCGGCCATGGATCCGCAGTCGCAGATCTTCGGCCGCACCCTGGTCGCCGGCCACAATCCCGCCGAGTTCGCCCTCACTTACGACGACGGCCCCAATGATCCCTGGACCGGCCGCCTGCTCGATCTCCTCGCGCAGCACCACCTCCGCGCCACCTTCTTCCTCATCGGTCGGCACGTTCGCCTGCGCCCGGATCTCGTTCGCAAAATCCAGGCTGCCGGCCACCTCATCGGCAACCACACCGTCACCCATCCCTGGCTCGCGATCCAGACCCCCCGCCGCGTTCGCGAGGAACTCGCCGGCTGCAATGCCGCTCTCGAAGATATCCTCGGCGCCCCGGTTCGTTTCTTCCGCCCCCCCCACGGCGCGCGTCGCCCCGACGTTCTCCGCGCCGCCCGCGATCTCGGCCTGACCGCCGTGCTCTGGAATGTCATGGGCTTCGACTGGCGTCCCAACATCACTGCTGCCCGCATCGCCTCTTCTCTGGGACGCGGCATCGCCCGCAATCAGCGCCGTGGCCGAGGCTCCAACCTGCTCCTCCACGACGGAGGCCACCTCGCCCTCGGCGCCGACCGCTCCCAGTCCGTCGAAGCCACCCGCCTGATCCTCGAACGCCACCCGCCGAACACCACCCGCTACGTCACCGTCGACGCCTGGGCCTGATCGCGTCACGCCGCAATTCCCATCTCGCGGAACCATCGGCGTTGCGATACCGTATCCCTACACACGGAGAACTTCCGACCCTCATGCTGGAAGACATTCGCTACGCGCTGCGCCAGTTCTTTAAAACGCCCGGCTTCACCATCACCGCCGTCCTCACGCTGGCACTCGGCATTGGCGCCACCACCGCGGTGTTCACGCTCATCAACGCCGTGCTGCTCAAATCGCTGCCCGTGGCAAAACCCGGTGAACTCATCCGCATCGGCGACAACGAAAACTGCTGCATCAACGGCGGCATGCAGGACGACTGGTCGCTCTTCTCCACCGAGCAGTACCGCGAGTTCCGCGACCACACCCCCGGCTTCTCCAGCCTCGCTGCTTTTCAGGCCGGCCGCACCACCCTGGGTGTCCGCCGCGCCGGCAGCGATCATTCCTCCCAGCCCCTCGGTGGCGAGTTCGTCTCCGGCAACGCCTTTCAGACTTTCGGCCTCAGCGCCTGGGCCGGCCGCCTCCTCGAGCCTTCTGACGACCACAAAGGCGCAGCGCCGGTCGCCGTCATGAGCTATCGCACCTGGCAGCAGAAGTACGGCAAGGATCCCTCCATCGTCGGCGGCTCATTCCTCATCAACGGCAACGCCTTCACCATCGTTGGCATCGCGCCGCCGGGCTACTTTGGCGACCGCCTCACCAGCGATCCGCCTTCTTTCTGGATTCCCCTCAGCGACTCGCCCCTGGTCCAGAACGGCAGCTTCAATGTGCTCGACGCTCCCGAACTCGACTGGCTCAACCTCATCGGCCGCGTGAAACCCGGCGCCAACCTCAAGCAAATGGAAGCCCAGCTTCAGGTCGAGCTCCGACAGTTCCTGCTCAGCCCCGTCAGCAAAGTCGAGAAGCGTGATGCCAGCCTCGTCCCCAAACAGACGCTCCACCTCGCGCCCGGCGGCGGCGGTGTCCAGCAAATGCAGGACAACTTCAAAGATGGTCTCCACCTCGCTATGTGGATCTCCGCCTTCGTCCTGCTCATTGCCTGCGCCAACCTCGCCAACCTCATGCTCGTTCGCGCCACCGCACGCAAAGCGCAGACTTCCGTCCGTTCCGCGCTCGGTGCGCCGCGCAGCCGTCTCGTCCGCCAGGCTCTCACCGAAAGCATCGTCCTCTCGGCCCTCGGCGGACTCGCCGGGCTCGTCGTCGCCTATGGCGGCGCGCGTCTGCTCATTCACATGGTCTCCGGCAAGAGCTACCTCCCCATCAACGCGTCGCCCTCCGTGCCCGTGCTGGGATTTGCCTTCGCCGTCTCGCTCGTTACCGGCGTCCTCTTCGGCGTCGCGCCTGCATGGATGACTGCCCACGCCGATCCCATTGAGGCCCTGCGCGGTGCCAACCGCTCCACCCGCTCCAGCGGCCTCTGGACGCAGAAAATTCTTGTCGTCCTCCAGGCCGCAGTCTCCCTCGCGCTGCTCTGCGCTGCCGGACTCCTCATCCGCAGCCTCACCAACCTCCAGAGCCAGCACTTCGGCTTCGATACCCACAACCGCTACATCCTGCACGTCGATCCTCAAATGGCTGGCTACAAGGCCGACCAGGCCGATGTTTTCTTCCGTCAGCTCCACGACACCCTGGCCGCCATCCCCGGAGTGAAAGAGGTCACCTACTCCCTCTACAGCCCCATGGAAGGTGACAACTGGGGCAACGGCGTTTTCATCGAAGGCCAGGCGCCGCCCCCGCCCGGCAGCAACTTCAACAGCGCCTCATGGGATCGCGTGAGCGCAGACTACTTCGATAACATCGGCACCAAAATCATCGCCGGCCGCGGCATCACCGATCAGGACACGCGCGCCACCCAGCTCGTCGCCGTCGTCAATGAGACCTTCGCAAAGCACTTCTTCAAAAACGGCGACGCCATCGGTCACCACTTCGGCGATCTCGACCAGAAGTACTCCGGCAACTTCACCATCGTCGGCGTCACGGAAGACACGCAGTATTGGGACCCCATGAGCCACATCCGTCCCATGTTCTTCCTCCCCGCTGACCAGTGGGCGAAGTACGACGACACCTCGGAGAAAATGTTTGAGAACGTTTCACACCTCGAACTGAGCGCCGTCGAATTCCAGACTGTCGGCTTCGTTCCCGGCCTCGAAGCCCAGATTCGCCGCGCCCTCACCCAGATCAATCCGAACCTTGCCCTCCTCAGCTTCCAGAGCTTCTCTGACCAGGTGAAGGACCAGTTCCTCGAGCAGGAGATCCTGGTTCAGCTCACCACTGTCTTTGGATTTCTCGCCCTCACCCTGGCCGCCATCGGGCTCTACGGTGTAACGGCTTATTCCGTGGCGCAGCGCACTCGTGAGATCGGCATCCGCATGGCGCTCGGCGCCGATCGTAAAGGCATCGTGCAGATGGTTCTGCGCAGCGCCTTCCTGCAGGCGGCCATCGGCCTCGCCATTGGTATGCCCGCAGCCATCTTCGGCAGCCGATTCATGGCCAGTCTGCTCTACAACGTTCGCCCCTGGGACCCGGTGATCCTCATCGGCGCCACCGTCGTTCTGGCCATCGCCGCATTTCTGGCCGCGGTGATCCCGGCGCAGCGCGCTGCTTCCGTCGAGCCCATGACTGCCCTGCGCGTGGAGTGAACCGTTGCGCCTCGGTCCGCCCCAAAGACCGCAGAGCCCCGTGTCGATTCCTCTGGGTTCTCTGTGTTGAAGGCCTTTCCTCCCCCGGCGCGATCCGCCTCAGTGCCCTGGCGCCGTCTGCAGATAATCGTCCACGTTGCTGGCATCCACCAGCGCCGAGCCCGTATCGATGAACGCGGGAATCGGCGCCTGGGCATCGACCGCATAGTTCCTGGTCAGTGAGGGCAGTGGATCGTGATGCAGCTGATCCAGCATCTTCACACCTACATACGCCATCGTGAACGGCTTCTGCGCGACCGTGGCGGCAATGACGCCCTCCTTCACCAGCTCCAGCGTGGCCCTGTCCACATCCATCGCGATCACCACGCGATCCTTCAGGTTCGCCCGCCGCAGCACCTCGCCCACTTCCTTCCCGGCTGAGGACTCCAGGCACACGAAGCCATCCACGCGATCCTTCCCCGTCTTCGCAATGTCTTTTTCCGTCTGGTCAAACGCCACCGTGCTCTGTCCCGCGATATCGACCACGTCCACTATGTGGATCCCCGGCGCATTGGCCAGAACATCCTTATATCCGGCGAGCCGCTCCTCCAGATTCGGCTGTCCCGGCATGGTGTACACCACCACGTTGCCTTTGCCGCCCAGCTTCTGCACCAGTGCCCGGCCGCCCAGCCGTCCTGCCACGCGATTGTTCGTGCCGATAAAGTACAGCCGCTTGCTGCTCGGCGCATCCGAGTCCACCGTCAGCACCGGAATCCCCGCCTGGATCGCCGCATCGATCTCCGGCTGCATCAGCTTTGGGTCGATCACCGAGACCAGAATTCCCGCCGGCTTCTGCGCTACCACCGCGCGAAAGTCCTCCGCCTGCTCCTTCGGATCGAAAGTATCCGGCCCGCGCAGGTCGGCGTGCACGTTGTATTCGGAAGACACTTTGTCCAGACCCGCCGCTGCCGACTGCCAGTACGCCAGCTTCGTGTTCGAGGCAACCAGATAATAGCGTTCCGCACCGCTGTGCCGTCCACATCCGGCCAGAGAGCCCGCCATCGCTGCCGCCGCCACCACCCACGTCACTCGCATCCAGCGCATTCCGCGCCTCCTCTGCTTGTCTGCGCGGTTCGGCCGAAGCTCGCGCTCTCCCCGAATCCGCGGTGCGTTCCGGATTCTACGCCCCCGATCGGCGGCCGCACACGCGTTTTCCGCCGTTCTTCAGCACGATGGGAACCAGCCTGGCTGGCCTCTCGTAATGCCTCCTAGGCCATTGGAAGCGCACCCCCGGCTGCATCGGCCCGCATCGCTCGTCGCCGAATCCCTCAGGCATCCGCCTGCGGTTCACAGGAAATTCACATCCTCCCGGTGCCCAGGTGCTTTCCCGCGCCAGGCAAAGTACAATCGTTACAGCACGGTATGTTCAAGTGGAACGCGATCCTCCTCTGGCCCTGGCGTTTCGCCTTCGCGAATCGAACGCAGGTTTGTGTCGACCTGAGCCGGCTCCTCCTTGGTTTCGCCTTCATTGAACTGCTCACCATGCCCATCACCCAGCAGCTCTGGACCTGGGATCACTTTCTCCAGGGTGGGCAGGACTTCGAGCTCGGCCTCTTCGTCATCGTCACCTGCCTCTGCCTCGTGCTCTTGCGCGCTCAGCATTGCCGCCAGAAGATTCGTCACCTGATCGCGCTGGGCCGGCTCATCCGCCTGCCCTTCCGGCGCAGCATCCTCCGCTTCCATCTGTGGCTGGCCGCCACAAATGCAACGGACCCCGCTGCCCCGCCTTTTCACCGATCCGCCGGCCCGTTTCTGGTTCCGCTCCAGATCTGATCCTGCATCTCAGCCATTGCGCAATCGCGGCGCCCTGCCGCTCTCCCCAGCCTTTCACAAGCAGCCCAATCTGGGCTGCTGCGGAGCCTTCATGAAGAAGTCCGAAGTCGTCCACGCCTGGGCCCGGATCCTCACCGGCCGTGCCCCTTCGATCTCCATCGAGATCACCAAAGAGTGTCCCCTGCGCTGTCCCGGTTGCTACGCTTTCGACGCCGCCCACCTCGGCGGCGGCACTGAGCTGCGCCAGCTCTCCGATTACAAAGGCGACGAGCTCGTCTCCCGTGTCCTCGCTCTCCTCGACAGGCACAAGCCCCTGCACGTCTCTCTGGTCGGCGGCGACCCCATGGTGCGCTATCGCGAGCTCGAACAGCTCATCCCGCAGATCGAGGCCCGCGGCATTCACACCCAGGTCGTCACCAGCGCCTTTCGCACCATTCCTGCTGAATGGAAAAAGTACAAAAAACTGAACGTCGTCGTCTCCATCGACGGCCTCCAGCCCGAGCACGATGTCCGCCGCAAACCCGCCACCTACGAACGCATCCTCAAAAGCATTCACGGCGCGCGCGTCACCATCCACTGCACCGTAACCTCTCAGATTGCCGACCGCCCCGGTTACATCGAGGAGTTCCTGCGCTTCTGGAGCAGCCACCCGGAAATCGCCAAAATCTGGTTCAGCCTCTTTACCCCGCAGCGCGGCGCCACCGATCCCGAAATCCTTTCACCCCGTCAAAGAGCGGTGACCATCGATACATTCCGCCGCCTCGCTCCGCAGTATCCTCTTCTCGACATGCCGGAGCCGGTCCTGCGCGAGTTGGAGCAACCGCCCACGAGCCCGGGCGACTGCATCTTTGCGCGCACCACCCAAACCATCTCTGCCGACCTCACCACCCGCATCACCCCCTGCCAGTTCGGCGGCGACCCCGACTGTTCCCAGTGCGGCTGCATCGCCTCCATGGGCCTGGCTGCCGTCGGCCACTACCCGCTCGTGGGTGCGCTCACCGCGGGCCATGTGTTTATGGCCTCCGATCGTCTCGGCAAGCGCTGGAAAGGCCTGCGCGATGCGCTCTCGCCTTCTCCGGTCGCTTCCGTCCCTCCTCCCTTCAACATCCTGCAACCCTGATGAGTGAGGTGAAAATGACGATCAACACCCTATGGAGCAGTGAAGTGACGGAAGCAGGCAGGCAGGAAAGGGAAGAGGAGCTGCGGCGCGAGCTGGTCCGCTATGGCCGCTGGCTTTACCGTCTGGGCTACACCCCGGCAACCGCCGGCAATCTCTCGGTGCGCCTGGACGACCGCACCCTTATGGTCACCCCTACCGGCGCCAGTAAGCACATGCTCTGCCGGTCCGATATGGTGGTCGTCGACCTCGACGGCCACCGCCTCGAAGGCGCGCGCAATGCCACCAGTGAGCTCGGCATGCACCTGGCCTTTTACCGCCAGCGCGACGACGTGCAGGCCGTCATCCACGCCCACCCGCCCGTCGCCACCGCGTTCGCCTGCGCCGGCCACGCCCTCGACGAGCTGCTTTCCCAGGAAGCCGCCATGATCCTCGGCCCCGTCCCCCTCGCCCCCTACGCCACCACCGGCACCGACGAGGTCGCCGGCAGCCTGCGCCCCCTCATCCCCGCCTACGACGCCATGCTCCTTGCCAATCATGGAGCCGTCGTCTGTGGCACCAGCCTTTTTGACGCCTTCTGCAAGATGGAAACCCTCGAACACGTCGCCCAGATTCGCCTCGCTGCCTACCAGCTCGGCACCTGGAACACCCTGGAGGCCGATCAGGAACGCCTGCTCCGCCGCGCCCGCGAAAAATATCTTCAGAACGTCTGAGTTCGCCGGCCCAGTCTCGCCGCCCCCGTCGCCCCTTGGCGATCCCGTTCTCTTCTGATACACAGGAGGGACAGCACGACCGGGCCCTGGTTATCCCATCTCTCCGGCGGTGCCTATGATCCTCCTCCTGATCCAGATGGCCGTCGTCATGCTCGTGACGCTGACCTGCGGCTGGATCGCCCGGAAGATCGGCCAGGCTCGCGTCATCGGCGAGATCCTCGGCGGCATCCTCCTCGGCCCTTCCGTCTTTGGACGCGTGGCCCCGCACAGTGCCGCGCTCCTCTTTCCCGCCTCCTCCTTCCGATCGTTCGAGATGCTCTCCAACGTCGGCCTCATTCTCTTCCTCTTTCTGATCGGCATGGAGCTCGATTACGCACAGCTCTATCGCCAGCGCCGCACCGCCGTCTTTGCCAGCGCCATGAGCATCCTGCTGCCGTTCATCATGGCCGCCGCGCTCGCCCACTCCCTGCGCATCCGCTTCGCACCGCACGGCATCGGCAACCTGCCCTTTGTCCTCTTCCTCGGCATCGCGATGAGCATCACCGCTTTCCCCGTCCTGGCGCGCATCATTGAGGAGCGCGGCCTGCAGAGCACCATGCTTGGCACCACAGCCATCCTCTGCGCCGCCGTCGATGACGTGGTCGCCTGGCTCCTCCTCGCCCTGGCGCTCGCCTTGCTCGGCGCCAATGGCGGATCCTCCTCGCTCCCCATCCGCCTCTTTGGCCTCGTCGCCTATGTCGTCGTGATGCTCGGTGTCGTTCGCCCTCTGGCCGCCTGGCTCGCCCATCGGCGCCGCCGCAGCCTGCTCTCCTTCGAGCTCCTCGGTATCGCCGTTGCCTTTACGCTGCTTTCCGCCGCCGCCACCCAGGCCATCGGAGTCCACCCGCTCTTCGGAGCCTTCCTTGCCGGCGTTTGTTTTCCCCGCGTCGAAGAATGGCAGGTCTCGCTCCGCGGCCGCCTCGACATGATCGTTTCGGTGCTCCTGCTGCCGCTCTTCTTCGCCCTCACCGGCATGCGCACGCGCCTCGACCTGCTCACCGGCGGCACCCTGTGGCTCTGGACCGGCATCGTTCTCATCGGCGCCGTTACCGGCAAACTCGGCGGAGCCGCCTTAGCCGCTCGCTGGACCGGCCTCTCCTGGCGCAACGCCGCTGCCCTCGGCGCCCTCCTCAATACCCGCGGCCTGGTCGAGCTGATTGTGCTCAATATCGCCTACAACGCGCACGTGTTCTCGCCTACCCTGTTCACCATGATGGTCGTGATGGCGCTGATGACCACGATCGCCACCACCCCCATCCTCAACTGGCTCGGCGTCGAAGACCGCAGCCTCCCGCACCCCGTTCCTGAGAGAACCGCAGCCTAGGCTGTATCGGCTTAATAGGGGTGGTTGGCGACGAAGGGCATATTTGCTCAGTCCAGGGAGCGCGGAGGGGCAGATATTCGGGCATATCTTAGCGACGAGCGACAAAGAAATGGGCAAAAGGCCCCCCGTCCCGCAGGCTTCAGAGCGAAAAGCCGCACAGAGGCTGGCAATTCCCTCAGCCGTCCTCTCGCTCCCAACGCCAGCCGGTCCTGTATGTCGATACAGCCTGGTGTTCGCAGCGCCGGCGTCGGCGCTCGCCCATCCAGGCCGCCCGCCGATTCCTACGCTCCCTGCTCCAGCACCTTGGGCACCTCGATGCCCAGCGCCGTCGCCAGATCGTGCTGGTGCTCCTGCTCCTGGCTCACGATCTGCCGCAGCTGCTCGGCCAGCGCGTAGTGCCCCAGCGCCTCCGCCTGCCGTACCCGCTGACGATAGGCCTTGATCGTCACCGTCTCGTTGTCCAGATCGAACCGGAGCATCTCCTCCGTTTTGTCTGACAATTTCACCGCTTTCGGCGTCGCCGTCGGCATCCCGCCCAGATAATCGATCTGATCCGCGATAATCAACGCGTGTTGCAGCTCCTCGGCCGCGTGCTTCTGCAACTCGGCCGCTATACTCATCCACTGCGCTCCCTTAATCACGTTGCTGTATACGGTGTATGCGATGATCGCCTGATATTCCCGTGCCAAATCCTCATTCAGCGCGTCGATCAGTTCCTTCACGGCCTTCTTATGCTGCGCATTCTGCTCTGCCATGCTCTCTCCTTGCCTTGGTTAGATGACGCCCGTTCAGATGACGAACTCATGTCCGGCGTTGTTCGGTCAAATTCGGTACCCTGATGCCGGTTGGCGATGCTCCGGCGTTTAACGGCATACCGCGTTCAGCTCTTTCACAGGCTCTGGCTTGAACCGTAGATATTTCAGGTGCCTGGCATCCATCAACAGGTTCGGCAGCGTTCCCCCATCCGCCAGCCCCACATGCGGATCCAGCGCGTACGCCGGATTCCTCTCCACTTTGGCCAGCGGCGCGAAGCGAAAGCCCTCCTGTCGCAGCAGATGCAGCAGGCTCGGCAGCATCGTCGTGGTGAAATCCGTCGCATGCAGCAGCAGCACGTTGGGAATCTCATGGCCCAGCGCGATCTGCTCTTCCTCGCGTCCCAGGCGGATGAACTCCGCGGCGTTGTCCAGGTAGCTCTGCTTCAGCCACGCAATGCCCGCCGCGTCCCCTTTCGCCACGCAGCGGAGATACGGATCGCTCCAGTCGTCATCCTCAAATGTCAGCGTGGCCTCAGCAATGCGATAGCCGTGCTTCTCAAGCCACGCCCGCACGTCGTCCCGCTTCGCCAGCGTGTCGCCCTCTTCCAGATCGGGATACCGGAACCAGTGCCAGTCGCGTCCCTCGGCATACTGTCGCAGCGCCGGCTCGTCCAGCGCGATCTCGTGCTCGAAGTCCTCCGCCGTCACGTCCGTCAGCGTTGGGTGCGACCACGTGTGATTCCCGATGCTCATCCCCGACGCAACCCACAACCGCAGCGCGCCCTGGGTATCGGGATCATCGTCCAGATCGACAGCCGTCACGAACCCGTACACGCCCCGCAGATGCCCGGCCTGTAATTCCGAGCTCAGCCGCGTCAGGATCTCCACACGCGTCGCGCCCGCTGCCAGCCCGCCCGCCGCCGGCAAATCGTCGAAGGTCAGCGCGACCACCGGATGCCGTCGCAGATGAGGCAAAGGTTTGGAGCTCTGCGGCAGCGGCGCGGCCCTCGCAGCCGTCCCCGAAATCAACAAACCAGTCAGAAAAGTAGAGAGCAGCCAACGGCAGGTCACAGAACGATTCTCGCTCATCCGCTCAAACAGCTCCAGGCTCCCAGCTCCAGGCTCCCAGCTCCGAGCTCCCAGCTCTTCTTAGCCAAACTGCGTCATGTCGATATTCATGGAGTACCGCTCCCCGTGCTGCAGCAGATCCTCCCAGGCCACGGTCTTACCCGTTCGTCCCGCCATCCGTCCCAGCATGGCGCTCAGCGCGCTCTGCACCCCGTCCGCTGCCTGGTTGTGGAACTTGCCCGACGTGATGCTCTCGATGTACGCTCGGTCCTTATCCCGATCCGCAAACTCCAGATTGTCGCTGAAGGCCCCGTTGGCCGCGAACTTTGCCGGGGCAGAGCTCCCGCCCTCGCCCCAGGTCCACGCCTTGTCCCCGATAATGCGTACCGGCCCCGAATACGGCGCCTCCGCCATGCCCGTCGCTCCGAAGAACCGCTCCGTCACGTCGAACCACGTGCCCCTGCCCCATTGCGTCGAGGAAAAGCTCATATGTACGTCGTTTGGATACGTGTAGATCACCTGGTAGTTATCCCAGCAGTCGCCCGGGTGTCTGATCACGCTCCGTCCGCCCGTCGCCGTCGCCTTCACCGGATGGCTCCCGAGGATCCAGTTGCACAGATCGATCACGTGGATGTTCTGCTCAACGATGATGTCCCCGGAGAGCGCCAGGTCCCACAGCCAGTTGCGCAGCCGAAACTCGTCCGCCGACCAGCCCGTCCCGCTGTGGCTCACCGCATCCGGCGCAAAATAGTGCGCCGTGATCGCCGCGATACGTCCAATGTCCCCTGCATGGATTCGCCGCACCACTTCCGCAATCGGCGGCGCGCTGCGCACCTCAAAGCCCACATCCAGGCTCAGCCGCCCGTCGGCGCGCTTGCCGATCTCCAGAGCCTGCTGCGTCTGCGCCACATCCACGCCCAGCGGCTTTTCGCAGTAAGCATGCTTTCCCGCCCGCACTACGGCATCCAGATGCTGCACGTGAAACCACGGCGGCGTCGAGATCTGCACCGCATCCACGTCCTTTGAGTTCGCCAGCTCCTCGTAAGCGTGCGACCCTCGAAACATCAGCTTAGGATCGATCGCCGGCACTCCCAGTCCCGCATTCACCTGGTCGAAATGCGCCTTTCCCGCCGCCAGCTGATCCGGAAACAGATCCGCCAGCGCCACCACCCGTGCCGTCGTGTTCTTCGCGAATGACGTGGCCACCGATGTGCCGCGATTCCCGCACCCCAGCAGCCCCAGCCGCACCGCCGAGTTGGCCTCAGTGCCAAACGCCGTCCGTGAGTTCAGCAGCATGATCCCCGATGCGGCCGCGCCGCCGATGAAATCTCTTCGATCCATGTCCCTCGCCCCAATTTCTTATCCCGCCTCAGGCAGCACGCCCGCCAACACCCGATCCAGGTAAACCTTCTCCTGCTTCACATCCGCAATTTGCTGCGGCCCTGAAATTTCCCGCTCAATCGTCACCGCCCCGGCATAGCCCAGCCGATGCAGCTTCGTCAGCACCGCCTTGAAATCCACCAGCCCCTTACCGATCTGTACCTCTTCACCCAGCTTCATGGGATCGGTCGGCCACCGCCCATCCTTGGCGTGAATGCTCCGCACGTGCGGCCCAATGATGTCCACCGCATCCACCGGATTTGCCTTTCCGTACAGAATCAGATTCGCCGTGTCCAGCCCCACGCCCAGGTTCGGCTGCTTCACATCCTGGATGGCCCGCGACATCGTCGTCGGCGTCTCCTGCCCCGTCTCCATCAGGAACATCTGTCCGTTCCCCGCGCAATGCTGCGCCACGCTCCGGATCGCCTCCACCGCCTCCGGATACAGCGGATCCGCCGGATCCTCCGGCAAAAATCCGCAGTGCGTCTGCACCTGTTTGATCCCCAGCCGCGCCGCAAAGTCCGACGTCTGCTTCAGCGCATCCATCCGCGCCGTCCGCGTCGCCCGAGGCACCAGCCCGATCGTCGACGGCCCCTGCAGAAAGTCCCACACCAGCGTCCCCGGCCCCACCACCTCCGCCGCCGTCGGCGCCACGCTGTACTTCTCCAGCAGTCCCCGCAGCTCTTCGGCCAGCCCGCGAGAGTATTTCCCCAGATACCCATCCAGCGACAGAAAGCAGTTCGTCATCCCCATCTCGTGCACGCGCCGAATGCTCTCTTCCGCCCCATTTGCCGGCTGGATCACCAGCCCCACCGCCATCGCCTTCAGCGGCGGCCAGGCGTGCGTGTCAGCGGCAGCAGGCAACAGCGTCTCCGCCCGGCTTGCGGCTCCCAACATCGTCGCGCTCACCGCTCCTGCAAGAAATTCTCGTCTCTGCATTGAACCCTCCCGGCGACACCCCTTTATACGTCAGCCCCTCCCTTCGCCGGAAGGGGAGGGAAGTCGACTCCACGCGCCCGTTCCTTTCCGCCATGACCACTCGGCAATGCCGGGCGTGACACGGTGGCTATGGACTTCGCCACCGAAAGCGAAATCATGGTTCCTTTGCCATTAAAATTCTTCCTGCCTGCGCATCTCCATGCGGGCTGAATCCCAGGAGACCAGCATGACCGTTGAGGCAGCAGGCATGATCGCAGCGGGCGTCTCCGCTCTGATCGCAGGCCCCATCCTCGCCCGCCCACGCCTCGCCGCCACCGATGCCTCCGGCAAACTCATCGTCCTCGGACCCGCCTTTGAAGCCGCTGCCATCGCCGCCTTTTCCGCCGAGCACTTCACCGCCGCGCGCGCTCTCGCTCCCATCGTGCCCCACTGGCTGCCCGCACCGCTCTTCTGGACCTATTTCGTCGGCGCTTGCCTCTTCGCCGCCGCCCTCAGCTTCGTCGCGTTCCGCTGCGTGCGCTCCGCCGCGGCCTGGCTCGCCCTTTTGTTCCTCATCATCGTCGCCACCCTCGACCTGCCCAATCTCCCCGCAAACCTTCACAGCCGCATCTTCTGGACCCTCACCGTCCGCGAAACCGCCTTCGCCTCCGGAGCCATGGTGTTGTCAGCCAGCCTCTGGCCGCGCGGCGCCGCCATCGGTTCCGCGCTTGCCCGCATCGGCCGCACCCTCCTCGCCGGCATCATGATCTTCTATGCCTTCGAGCACTTCCTCTTTCCGCATTTCGTAATCGGTGTACCTCTCGCAAGGCTCACGCCGGCCTGGATTCCCGCGCCCGTACTCTGGGCCGATCTCGTCGGAATCGCCCTGCTCCTCGGCGGCATCGGCCTGCTCTTCCGCGCGACCACCCGCGTCGCCGCCGCCGGAACCGGCCTCGTCCTGCTGCTCGTCACAGCATTCTTCTACGGGCCCCTCCTGGTCGCGGAATTCCACTCCAACCCGGTCGAAGGCCTCAACTACGTCTTCGACACGCTCCTCTTCGCCGCCACCGTTCTTCTGGCCGGTTCTTCTCCGGATCCGGAAGCATCGCGCCGCGCCGTCGAGGAACAGGCAGAATACACAGCCGTAAGCCTGCCCTGAGCACAGCACGATCCTGGCAGCCTGGCGAAAAGCCGGCGCCCCCGCCTATGCTGCCGGAAAGATCGGCACAGCGCCCGTCGCGCTCGCGATCAGGTGTCTCTCCTCGTCACTGCTGATGGGCTGAAAGTTTTGCGCCACATACATCGCCAGCGGAAAATACCGCTCGTCTCCCGGCGGAATCGCAGCCGTAATCCGCTGCGAAAGCGTCCACCGCAGCGCCAGCGCCGCCTGCTCCGGCACCGAGCACGGCTCGTACCACTCCTTGGGATTGGGCTTCTGCCCGCCCTCCATCCCGCCCGGCCATTTTGATTTCGCCATCGCCTTGATGGCCAGCATCCCCGCGCCCTTTTCGTGCACGCGCGCGATCACCCGCGGCCCAAAATTCTTCTGCGAAGTCAGAACAAAGTTGATGGGGAACAGCACCGTATCGAAGTCAAAGTGGTCCAGCAGAGCCAGCGCGGCCTCCTCCGAGTGCGCGGAAAACCCCAGATAACGGATCTTGCCCGCCTTGCGTCCCGCCTCGAACGCTTCCTGCGCCCCGCCCGGTCCCATAATCCGGTTCACGTCCTCGATCGTCGTCACTGCATGATGCTGGTAAAGGTCCACATGATCCGTCTCCAGCAGCTTCAGCGAATCATCCAGCGCCGCCGCCGCCCCCGCCTGATCCCGCTTGCTGGTCTTACACGCCAGGAAAAAGTCTTCGCGATACGGCTTCAGCGCAGGCCCCAGAAGCTGCTGCGCATCGCCATAGCTCGGCGCTACATCCACGTAGTTGATGCCCGCGTGGTGCGCCTGGGCCACGGTATTGTTGGCCACTGCCTGATCCGCGCTCATGATCACGATCCCACCCAGCCCGATAATCGACAGCTCCCGGCCGGTCTTTCCCAGCGGCCGCCGCGGAATCGGTTTGAAGCCTTTGTCGGAGGGTGATGGCGAGGGCGCAGCTGCCGATATCTCCGGCAACGCTGCCATTCCTGCCGCAATCGCGCCGGTGGTGAGAAAGCTTCTCCGATCCATAAAACCCTCCCGTACCTTAAAAGTTACACCTCCTGCCCCTGCGAAGAAATGCTTCCCCTGTGCCCGCCACTTGCCGGGATCGCTCCGCGCAATCCGATATCCTGTTGGCCTGCTTTCCGGAGAACGCCATGAAGATTGTCCCCGTCATCAAGTCCGGCAATTTGGAAAGGTCCGTAGCGTTTTACACGAAGGTTCTCGACTTCGAGCGCAAATGGCCCGACGAAGAGGAGCGAGAGACAGCCAATGGCGTGGCCCACCTGACGCGACACGGAGCGGAATTGCAAATCTCCCGCCATGCCGGAGACGGCGCCTTCGGTTCGCTGAACCGCGTCTTTGTCGACGATGTTGACGAACGCTGTGCGACCTTTCGCGCCCGCGGTCTGGACACCACCTCGCGCCCCGAGTCGCCCGTTCATACCGCCCCCATCGACCAGACCTGGGGCCTGCGTGAATTCGCCGTCACCGATCCCGATGGCAATGGCCTGCTCTTCTGCATGCCCATCAGCCAGAGGCGATAAGGATCCGTCCAAAACAGGCTCGCTCGCCCCGCCTCTAACCCCGCCGTTTGGTGTCAGGGCATGGCTTCACAGTCTGCGAAAGAATTGCCTGAGGCCAGGGCTTTTGCGTCAGGGCATGGCTTCACAGTCTGCGAAAAAATTGCCTGAGGCCAGGGATTTGGTGTCAGGGCATGGCTTCACAGTCTGCGAAAGCATTGCCTGAAGCCAGGGCTTTTGTATCAGGGCATGGCCTCACAGTCTGCGAAAAAATTGCCTGAAGCCAGGGCTTTTGTATCAGGGCATGGCTTTCACAGTCTGCGAAAACATTGCTTGAAGCCAGGGATCTTGTGTCAGGGCATGGCTTCAGCCATGCCGCAGTTCGCTCAAAATAGGTTGGGCTTTAGCCCCTGAGACGCCGACCCGCGCCAACTTTTTCCGCAAGCTGTTCCGTCGTGCCAGAAACCGTCTCAAAAGGCTTCAGCCCCTCCGCGCCGCAGCGCATACTTCAACCCGGCGAACCACGGACGCTACCTTGAAACAAGAGGCTTCCCGCCGCGGTCGTGGGCTCTGCTCCACATCTTCCACGCCGCCCACCCGCAGACCGCCGCGAAACCGGCTCCCGCGCAAACCATCCCGGTCAGCCGCGCGCCTCTCTGATGCGCCCGCGTGCCCTCTCGCACATGTTCCGGGCGAACGCCCACTCCAATCACATATCCCAGCGCCTGGTGAATGCCCGGAATTTGCTGTGCGGCTTTCATCTGCCACGGTGCGTGAACAGGGCCCGTATTTTCAAAGGCGCGGGCCAGTCCGCGATGAGCCGCCACCTGGATGGCTTGTGTAATTCGAGTGGGAAATACACGACGCCTTTCGACCGCTGCCAGATCCGCCTCGCAAACTCTTCTCTCTTTCAGCGGTCGCGCCAGCCGGTTGGCTGCGGCAACGCTGTCCTGAATGGCAAGGTTAATCCCCACTCCGCCTGCAGGCGACATCGCATGAGCCGCGTCTCCGATGCACAGCAATCCCGGTCTGTGCCAGCGCCGCAGCCGATTGATCTGGACGGTCAGGATTTTGATCTCTTCCCAGTCCTGCAGCTCGTTCACTCGCTCGCCCATCCAGGGAACAAGTTCGCGAATGTCGGCGCGAAATGCCTCGATACCGCGCGCCACGATCCGATCGTAGGATCCTTTGCGGATGATGAGGCCCGCCTGAAAATAATCCGAGCGATCGATCAGAATCAGCGCTTTTCCATAGTTGATGTTGCCCAGCACCTCAGCCGGATCGCCTGGCCTGCGGCTGATACGAAACCACAGCACGTCGATCGGCACTCCGTGCTCGATCACCTCCAGCCCGCCCGCCCGGCGCGTCACGGAATGCCGCCCGTCGCAGCCCACCACCAGATCCGCGCGTACCTCCACCTCCTGCCCGTCGCTCCGGGCCACGACACCCGCGACCCGCTGCCCGCTCCTGCGCAGGTCCACGACCTCGTGCTTCATCAGCACCTGAAATCCAGGAAGCTGCCGGGCATGACTGGAAAGGAAATTCAGGAAATCCCACTGCGGCATCAGCGCCACGAATTTGCACCGCGTCGGCAGGTGCCGGAAGTCCGCCATCCTGAATGTCGAGCCTCCAATCACCGCTCCCGCCGACTTCACCTGCTGATGAGGCAGGTTCAGGAATTCATCAAGCAGGCCGAACTCCCCCAGTACCTCCAGAGTGGATGGGTGCACCGTGTCCCCGCGAAAATCCCGGAAGAAATCCTGATGCTTCTCCAGCACCGTTACCTCAACGCCCTGGCGCGCCAGCATATACCCGAGCATCATGCCCGCCGGGCCGCCGCCCACAATGCAGCAGGTGGTCTCCAGAACCGAAGACGCCATCGGTGTTGCCTCCTTCGCCTCATTCGTGGGCTCGCTGCGAACCGGGCACACGCAGCCGAACTGCCCCTACCCCGCCATCTCCCTCAGCCCCGTGCTCACCTTCAGCCGTGCCTCCGTCACCCGCTGCACCTGCTCCACCGTCACCCCCGGAGCAATCTCCTCCAGCACCAGTCCCTCGGGTGTCACCCGAATCCACGCCAGCTCCGTCGCAATCGTCTCCACCACCCGCACTCCGGTCAGCGGCAGCGTGCATTTCTTCAGAATCTTCGGCGCCCCGTCCTTTGTCGTGTGCTCCATCGCCACAATCACCCGACGCGCGCTCGCCACAAGATCCATCGCCCC
This sequence comes from Acidobacteriaceae bacterium, assembly GCA_036489655.1. Lineage (GTDB taxonomy): Bacteria > Acidobacteriota > Terriglobia > Terriglobales > Acidobacteriaceae > Palsa-343. The sequence goes on from DASXFH010000121.1 coordinate 42,647, forward strand.
GCCCATCCCCTTCACCATCTTCCCCGGGATCATCCAGTTCGCCAGCGTGCCTTCCTCATCCACCTCCATCGCACCCAGAACGCTCAGGTCCACGTGCCCGCCGCGAATCATGGCAAACGAATCCGCG
>DASXFH010000130.1:0-3125 GCA_036489655.1 Acidobacteriaceae bacterium
CAAAATCCAGGCCGAAGTTCAGACCGCCTGGGAAGAAGCCGAGCGCGAGCTGGAGATGATGCGCCAGGAAGGCGAAGCCGAAGAAATGGCCGCCAGCGAATAGGACTGGCCGTCCAGGCAATAGCGCCTTTGGCGCAAAACTACCAAGCCCGGCGCAAGCCGGGCTTTTTCTTTCCTATCGAAACCGGGGTGCCCCATCCTTGTCCGCAGCTTCATCGCGGACAGGGTGGGATTGCCCAAACCCTCCAGCAAAAGGCCCGGCGCAAGCCGGGCCTTTTGCTTTTCTCTTACGGTTGTCATCCTGAGCGCAGCGGAGGACCTTGTGTTCTCCCGTTCCGGCGTCAGGGTGTCCCCGCCGAAGTTGAACCGCTGCGCAGTTCGAAGAACGCAGCCGGAAGTCACCCTCCATTGCTTCCCCGCCTATAACCCTCGTAACACCTCCCTGCGTGGCCAAAAAATCCCGAGATACAAACTCTGTTTGACGTCGTCCCTGCGGAGTGCTCTACTCGACCCGCAAGGCTTCATGGCCACGACGATGGAGACCCCCCGCAGCACCGGCAGGGTGACGGCCGCATCGATCGCGCACCGCGCGTTCGCCAAACTCAGGCGGAACGCCCCCTTAAGCTTCCTTCTCCTGGCCTCCCTCTTGCCCGCCGCAGCAGCAGCGCAAGCCGGCAAAGAGCCTCCCGCGCCGCCAGCCTATTCTGTAGCGACCATGGATTTGCACCCGGATCAGCCCATCCCCTTTTCCGCGCCCGGCCTGGCCGCCATCGCCACAAAAATCAAATGTGGTCCCGGCGGCGATATCTACGCCATCTACAGCGGCAACCCCGCTCAGGAGTTATGGCGCGCTCCGATTCGCCGAGTATTCCTGTCTTCCCGGCGAGTCACGGAATACCCAGCCCCGGCAATATCGGGCTACAAAGAGTTCACGCGTGCCGGCTTCGACGTCGCTCCCGATGGAATCCTCTACGGTCTCTGGCAGGCCCGCCCGCAATCGGCCTCCCCAACCGATGCGGTCGCACAGTATGTCGATTTCATCGTCAAATACAAAGACGACGGCGCCGTCGACCGTTTCTTTCCTTTAGCCGAATTGGCCGGCAGCCATTTCCACCCAACCTCCCTGGTCATGTTCGCCGATGGAAACTCTCTTGTCTCCGGAACAACCCGAGACAAAGCGCCAGGCCCAGCGTCGCCGGGCGTCTTTTCCGCCATCTTCGATCCGACCGGAGCCCTGCGCGCTCCCGTCACGCTCATGAAGCTGGCTGCCTCAGCCGAAGCCGGCAAATCGCCAGGCCCGCCGATTTCTGCGATCGCGGCAGACAGCCAGGACGCCGTATCGCTCGCCAGTTCCGTGCTCAGCTTCAGTTCTCCGGACGGCAACGTCTACCTTCTCCACGGCGACCGCCTCGACGTCATCTCCGAAGATGGTTCCGTCCAGCAAAAATTCACCCTTGCGCCGCCGGAGAACGATCTGACCCCGGTTCAAATGGCAGCTGCCGGCGCTGGCTATCTTTTCATCTACTACGACCACATCGCCACTGGAGCCCCCGGGGAGAGCACGCAGCGTCGCGGCATGATCACCGTCGCCAATACTGAGACCGGCGAGATCGCCGCAATCTACCGCGTCTCCCAGCCGAGTACGGATTTCACCATCCCGGCCTGCGCCGTTTCCATGAATGATTTCGTCTTCCTCGGCACCGACCATCAAAACCTGCTCGAGGTCGTCCACGATCGCCCCTGATTAGCAACGCCCCCGGCATCCCCGTTCCCTGTCCCCCGCGCTCGTGCCCTGTGCCCTGTGCCCTGTGCTCTGCGCCCTGCGCTCGCCTCTCTCCCTCTTTCTGGCCATTGATCCACACCCCCGCCTGTCCTACTCTCCCCCCATGGCATTCACTGAAGGGCAACCGGTCCTGCTCAAAAGCGGTCCGCACACCGGCACCATCCACCGCAAGCTCTCCTACCTTCAGGACATGTACGTCGTCCAGGTCAACGGCCCCCACAACCCCTGCAAGAAGCTCGCCCATGTGTCCGACCTCGAGCCCCTGCCCGGTCCGGAACGCCTCTCCGCCTGAGTCCCCCGGTGCCGAACCCCCGGCCCCGCCTACCCGCATCCGGATATCCCCGCCCCGATGGTCTGGCCGCCCACCCATCCCTCGCGTTCCCTGAAAATTCATCACTGGCTGCGACTTAGCGAGACAAAAAATGTATCCTAAGTGCGAATTGCGCCGACGCCAAACAACGCCGGCATCCCCAGCCGAATCTCAGCCCCCGAGGACCCACCGATGAAGGCCTTCGCTCAAACCGCCGTTATTGCCACCCTCGCCCTCACTCTTACCGCCGTGCCTGTCTTCGCTCAGGATCACCACGACGACCAGCACCATCAGGATCAGCGCGACCACCACCACTATGTCCACCACAACGACTGGCGCAGAGGAGGCCACATCGATCACGGCGACTGGGACCGCGGCGAGCACGTGGACTGGCATTCCCGCCACCTCCGCCGTCCCCCGCGCGGCTATGAGTGGCGCGAGGTCGACGGCAACTACGTTATGGCCGCCGTCGCCACCGGTATCATCGCCTCGGTGATCATCGCGTCCTCGCAGCCTCACTAAAGGACTCCCATCCGCGAGCCGCAGTGCCCGTATTCCTGGGGCTCGTGGATTCTCCTTACACCCCGGCGATCCGCCCCTCAAACTAAACAAGAAAAGCTCTGCGAACAGGCGACCGGAGCTTTTCTTTTGTCCCGCCGAAGGAGCAGGTCGCCAGGCGACCCCTCCCTTTCCGCTCTTTGACAATTCGGTGCCCCATGTCTGCCCGGCTTTGGCATACATGGGAGGGCGGGAATCTTGATGAGCGCTCCATCCCTGAATGCCGACCGCCGATGCCAGACCGCCCGCCGCGCCCCGCCCGCATCTTTCCCTTTATGATTCGCAAACTCAAATCCGGCGAGTATCGTCTCTATTCCCGAAAAAAGAACCCCTCCACCGGCAAACGCCGCAATCTCGGAACCTTCTCCTCACGCGCGAAAGCCGAGCAGCACGAACGCGCAGTCCAGTACTTCAAGCGGCACTAAAAGGATCCGTCATGGCGACACATACTCACCGCGGCGGGACAAAGAAGCC
>DASXFH010000138.1:0-16853 GCA_036489655.1 Acidobacteriaceae bacterium
GTCGATATCGCAGGTGTGTGGTTTGTCGCCCAGTGGACGGGCGGCGAATTATGCCTATGAGGGATCCTTTCAGGAAACAGGGTGGACAACGCAGCTGGGGCTGGCCTCGTCGCGGAACTTCGGAGCTGTGCTGGGCTGGAACCTCGGCCTCGACGCCTCCGAGGCGATTGTCCCTGTGTTTTTTCGCCACCGAATGTCTCGGCGCGCGCTGCTGATGACGGAACTGACGAACGTGGCGCATGCGGCCGCGCATATCTACGGCGGCATGACGAATGTGGAGCGCCTGAGCGGGCCGGCAGGTTCGCCGAACACCTACTTCGATGGAACCAGTGCCGGGGTGCAGCTGAATCAGCTGTATCCGGGGCCGCGGTGGTGGGGCAGGAAGTAAGCGGGCAACAGGCAATAGGCAAAACCAGTCCCTCGGCTTCGATCGGATGCCGGCCGGGCGGTTCAGGCGGCGCGGGTGTCGGGTTGCTTCCCCTCCGATTCGTGATGCTGGTGCATGTCGCGGCGGAATTTCCAGATGCCGAAGATGGCGCTGGCGGCCATCACTCCAATGAAGGAATACAGGATCGGCGAGGCGTAGCTGGAGAGGTACTGGTTCCAGACGTGGAGAAAGAAGTGTCCATAGAGCACGGTGAGCGCGGCTTCGGTTCCATAGCGGATGGAACGTCCAATGGTGAGGGCGAGGATGAGCTGGCGGCGGGTGACGCCCAGGGTTCCGGCAGCGAGCAGGAAGGGCAGCAGCGGGAAGGGCGGAGGCAGAAGGGTCGCCACGACCACGGTGCGGATGCCGTGGCCGCGCATCCAGTGCTTGATGCGGTCGCGCCAGCGCTGGCGCTTTTTCATGTAGTGGTGGAAGAGCGCTTCGCCGCCTTTTTTGCCGGTGAGCCAGGTGAGGTATCCGCCGATCACGGTGCCGATGACGGCAGAGAGGGCGAGAAACCAGGCGTGTCCACTGGAGCCGAGGAGGAGAATGAGCACGTCGGTGCTGCCGGGGATGGGCAGAGGGATGGGCGAGGCGTCAAAGAGGGCTACGCCAAAAACTCCGGCAGCGCCGAAGTGGAGGATCCAGTGAGGGATCATTTTGGCGGCGCTTTTGGAGCCACTGGCGGCGATGATCACGGATGGTTGGATGGGGAAAACAGCGTATAGGGAATAGAAAAGACAGCCGGTAGCCGGTTGTAGATGGACCTTCAACGCCGCGCTAGGTGAGGAATCGGACGGAGGGAGCCTGGGGGAGGGCTCCGCATTCGGCTCCGTATCGATAGAAAAGGTCGAGCCCGGCGAGGGCTGGCTCGTCCAGGTGGTACCAGATGTTTTCCGACAGATAGGTGTGGATGGTGGCGCGGGGGACGGCGATGCGGGCCGACCACTCATCGGCAAGGGTGTCGATGTGGGCGAGCCCCTGGTCGCGGGAGTGCTGCAGGTCGTGGACGAGTTGGGTGGCGGAGACGTTGGCGGGCGTGAGGGCTTCCGGTCGCACCGCCCAGAAGGCGGAGACCCAGACGGTTCCGGTGAGGTTGTGCCACTCGTGGGCAAGGTCAAGATAGAGGAGTCGCTCGCCGGTGCGCTGCTGGCGAGCCTCGCGATCTTCGAGGGCGAAGAGGGCGGGGTCTCCAATGAGGAGGGCGGCGTCGGCGACGTGCAGCATAGCTTCCAGGTCGGGCGGATGATCGATGAACGCCGGCTGGAGCTGCCAGAAGCGGGAAAAAAGGATGCGGGTATAGGCAGAGGAAGTGCGGGAGGCAGTATCGAGGGCGACGCGGCGGACGCCTCCGATGCCGTCGGCGTGGCGGATGACGAGGAGGATGGAGCGGACGCGGTCGCGGGAAGCGATGGCGCAGCCGGGGACGACGGCGAGCGACGGGGTGTAGGCGGCGACGGGTACGAGACCCAGATCGGCTTCGCCGGAGGCTAGTTTGGCGGCGCACTCGGCCGGGGTGTCGGAGGAGAGCGTGTAACGGGTGGCGAAGTCTCTGCGGTCGGGCTCGTGGTCGAAGGACCACATGAGCGGGGCGGGATTGAGGAAGTGAATGGCGGAAACGCGCAGCGGGGTCACTTGCCAGTATAGCGGGGCGACATCGGTAATCTTGACCGGCTGAGGGGCGGACCGTAAGCTCCGGGCAGTTGTCGGAAAAACGGGTTTGTCCGCTGCGCTGCACTACGGTCGGGATGACAAATGTTGAGCTTTGAAGAGAAGCATGCGTGGGTGGCGCTCGCGATGACTCCGGGGCTGGGGCCGAGGCGCATTTTGCGCGCGGTGGAGCGGTATCGCAGTGCGGCGCGTGTGGTTTCTCTGCCGCTGACCGAGCTGGAAGGGCTGCAGTTTCCGGCCCAGGCCGCGCAGTATATCGATACAGGCGAGGCGGGCAAGGCGGCGGACGAGGAGCTGGAAAGAATAGCGGCCACCGGCGCGACGCTGGTGACCTACCACGACGAGGCGTATCCGGAGAGGCTGCGGGAGATTTACGATCCGCCGCCGCTGATGTGGGTTCGCGGCGATGCGACGCTGCTGGGGCGACCGGCGCTGGCCGTGGTGGGGACGCGGCATCCCACGCCCTACGGGACCGGGATCGCGGAGAAGCTGGCGCGGGAACTGGCCGAGCGGGGCCTGATCATTCTGAGCGGCATGGCCCGGGGAGTGGACACGGCGGCGCACAGGGGCGCGCTGGCGGCAAAGCGGCCGACAATTGCGGTGTGGGGCACGGGCGTGGATGTCATCTATCCGAAGGAGAACAAGGGGCTGGCAGAGCAGATTGTGGCCGGGGGCGGGACGATCCTGTCGGAGCTGCCGCTGGGGACGTTTCCGGCGCCGCAGAATTTTCCCAAGCGCAACCGGATCCTGAGCGGGATGAGTGTGGGCGTGCTGGTGATCGAGGCCGGGGAGTACAGCGGGACGCGGGTGACGGCCCGGTGCGCGCTGGAGCAGAACCGGGAGGTGTTTGCGGTTCCTGGGAACGTGACGACAAGGAATGCGTGGGGGCCTAACCTGCTGATAAAGCAGGGCGCGAAGCTGACTTCGTGCTGGGAAGATGTCTGGGAAGAGCTGCCGACATCGATCCGCGCGGGCCTCGAGCAGAGCGGGGAATTTGCATCCGAGGGGACATCTGAGGCATCGTTATTCGAGGAAAGCTCACTACCGCCCCCGGAGGCGCGAGTGTACAGCGTGCTTCGACCCGATGAAGCACTGCAGATGGATGAGATCCTCGAAAAGCTGGAACTGGAGATGAGCTCTTCAGAGGTTTTCACCGCGCTGTTTGAGCTGGAATTGTCCGGACGCATCCGACAACTGCCTGGGAAGAATTTTGTCAGGAGCCTGTGAGGCGTCAGGAGACGTTCAGCTGCAGAAGAGGGGTCGTTCCCTGGATTCAAAGCGGGGAGACGTGGTAGCTTCCGAATGAAGAACGCAACATCTATATAGTTGCCGTGGCGTCGGCTCAGGGAAGCCGTCGCACAGTTGATAAAGGAAACGATGGGTAAATCTCTGGTAATCGTCGAGTCGCCCGCAAAGGGCAAGACGATCAATAAATATCTGGGCAAGGACTACGTGGTGGAAGCCTCGTTTGGCCACATCATGGACCTGCCGAAGCGGGACCTGGGTGTGGAGTTGAAGCACCGGACCTTTGAGCCGACGCTCATGGTCACCCCGGATAAGGAAAAGGTAGTCCGCCATCTGAAGAAGCTGGCGGAGAAGGCGGACGCGGTGTATCTGGCGCCCGATCCTGACCGCGAGGGCGAGGCGATTGCGGCGCATCTGGCGATGCAGCTGCTGCCGGTGGTAAAGGACAAGAGCCGGATTCGGCGGGTGACGTTCAACGAGATCACGCAGAAGGCAGTGCGCGCGGCGTTCGAACATCCGCGGGACGTCGATGAGAACCTGGTGGACGCGCAGCAGACGCGGCGCGTGCTGGACAGGATTGTCGGCTATCAGATTTCGCCGCTGCTGTGGGACAAGGTGCGGCGGGGGCTCTCCGCGGGCCGCGTGCAGACGGTCGCGGTGCGGCTGATCGTGGAACGCGAACGAGAGATTCAGGCGTTCAAAGCGGTCGAGTACTGGACGATTGATGCGGCCGTAGCGCCGGTTCCGGACGGACAGGAATTTGTGGCGCGGCTGGTGGCGATCGACGGCGCAAAGGCCGAGGTGCCCACGGTGAGCGCGCCGAGCGTTCCGGACCAGAAGACGGCGGACGCGATTGTGGCGGCGCTGCCCGGGGCGCGGTGGAGCGTGCGGAATGTGGAGCGGAAGGAGCGGCGACGGACGCCGGCTCCGCCGTTTACGACCAGCAAGCTGCAGCAGGATGCATCGCGGCAACTCGGCTTCAACGTGAAGCGCACGATGGGTGTGGCGCAGCGGCTGTACGAGGGCGTGGATCTGGGCCCGGACGGATCGGTAGGCCTGATCACCTACATGCGTACCGATTCGACGCGCGTTTCGCCGGAGGCGATCACGGCGGTTCGTGACTTTATCGGGAAGAAGCTGGGCAAGCAGTATCTGCCGGAGCAGCCGAATGCGTACCGCTCCAAGAAGGACGCGCAGGATGCGCACGAGGCCATCCGGCCCACGAACCCCGAGCTGCATCCGGACGAGATTCGGCGCTTCCTGAGCGATGAGCAGCACCGACTGTACAAGCTGATCTGGCAGCGGTTTGTGGCGTCGCAGATGGTGCCGGCGGTGTTCGACCAGACGACAGTGACCATTGACGCGCGGGCCGACCGGTCGTATGAGTTTCGCTCCACGGGATCGGTGATGAAGTTCGACGGGTTCCTGAAGATCTACCAGGAAGCCAGCGATACGGCGGACGAAGACGAAGAAGAGATGAAGCATGTGCTGCCGGCCGTGAACGATGGCGACCCGCTGAGGCTGAACCGGACGATGCCGGAGCAGCACTCCACCGAGCCGCCGCCGCGGTACAACGAAGCGTCTTTGGTGAAGGAGCTGGAAGAGCGCGGGATCGGGCGCCCGTCGACGTATGCGTCGATCATCACCACGATTCAGGATCGGGAATACGTGACCAAGATGCCGCCGACGGGGCGGGGAGGGCGGTTCTATCCCACGGAGATTGGGACTGTGGTCAACGACCTGCTCGTCCACAACTTTCCATACATCTTCGACACTCGATATACGGCGCGGCTGGAAGAAGAGCTGGACGAGATTGAGGACGGCAAGGAGAAGTGGACCGATCTGCTGAACGGCTTCTACGGGCACTTTGAGGAAGAGCTGAAGCACGCCGAGAAGCACATGGAAAACGTGAAGCGGATGGAGAAGCCCACGGATGAGAAGTGCGATCTGTGCGGCTCGCCGCTGGTGCTGAAGTGGGGCAAGTTCGGCAGCTTTTACGCGTGCAGCGCATATGCGAAGGAGAAGCCGGTAGCGGTGGCGGCATCGGCATGGAAGAAGGAGCCAAAGAAGGTCTTCGCGAAAATTGAGGGCAAGCTGAAGTACCCAATGCTGGTGAAGACGACGGAGGGCGATGAATCGTCCACCGTCGCCGAGGTGAAGGACAAGGCTGCGCTGAAGGCCGGAATTGAAGAGGCTCTGGGAAGCGGGCGCAAGGTCACAGTGGAGCAGGTGAGCTGCGGATTCACGAAAGAGCATTTTGCTGCCAAGCCGGACCTGCAGAGCGGCGACGGAAACGCGCCGGCCGAGGAGTACTGCGAGGCCTGCGGCAAGGTGATGGTGCTGCGGCGGGGGCCTTTTGGCGCGTACATGGCGTGCCCGGACTACAACGCCGATCCTCCATGCAAGACGGTGCGGCGACTGAGCCAGAAGCAGCAGCAGAAGCCGGCGGTGCCGCTGGATGAGAACTGTCCGAAATGCGGGAAGCAACTGGTGCTGCGCACGGGGAGCTATGGGGAGTTCGTCTCCTGCTCGGGCTATCCCAAGTGCAAGTACATTAAGCAGAATCTGATTGCGGGAATGAAGTGCCCGAAGTGCGGCGAGGGGGATATCGCCGAGCGGAAAGCGCGGACGGGCAACGTCTTCTGGGGATGCACGCGGTACCCGAAGTGCGACTTCACCTCGAACCTGAAGCCGGTGGCGCAAAAATGCCCGCAGTGCGGTTCACCGTACGTAGTGGAGCGCGCGGTGGACGGTGGGTTGTATCTGGTGTGCCCGAATAACAAAGAGATGATGCCGAGGCGGCGTCCGCGGAAGGGACAGACGGCGGAACCGTCAGAGAACGCGATCGAGTGCGGCTTCTCGGAACGGATTGGGGATGCTCCGGTGCCAGCAGCTCCGACGGCGGCGACCCATGGACCGGTGGTGGAGGAGCAGGCAGCAGCCGTTAGCCGGTAGCTTGTAGCGGGTAGCGAAACGCAGGTCCCTCCACTGCGCTCTGCTCGGGTTCACACCTTTGAGTTAGTGCGTGGCGGCCAGGGACGTCGCTTCCGTGGGGTCGGTGCCGGTTGCGGAGGTGGCTACGCTGTCCAGGGCGCCGGCGGTAGTAGCGTCCAGTTTGAAAATCTGCAGGTCAGGACCGCCTCCGGCGCAAATGACCGCGATGTAGGTGTCGCTCTTGTCCTGGACCATGAGTTCAGGAAGGGTGCCGGTGGCAAAGGGCGAGCCGGTGACGGGCGTGAGGGCTCCGGTGTTGGAAAGCAGAAATGCGCTGATGGTGCCCTCCGTACGGTTGGTGACGTACACGTAGCTCCCCGTGGAGTCGACAAGAACGCCGAACGGGCCTGTGCCCGTCTTGACCGGTGAGCCGGTCACTTCACTGAGCGAGCCGCTGGAGCCGATGGAGAAAATGCGGACGGCGCCGATGCCGGTTTCCGCGGCCACAAGGAAACTGCCCGTGGGAGTGACCGCCATTCCGTAGATGGCGTCGTTGGTCTGTTTGGGGCTGAGCACTCCATGGACCTGGGCCAGAGCGCCGGTGCTGGTGTTGAAGGTCATGGTGTAAATGCCGGCGGTTCCGCAGGAGACAAAGACAAGGCCGCCACCCGGTGTGATTTCAAGATCGGTGGCCGGTACCGTGGCATTGAGGGTAACGAGAGAAGAGCTGATGGCGGTCAGCGCGCCTCCGCTGCCGATCTGGAAGACGTAGACGTTGCCCACCAGAGCATCGGCGCCGATGAGGAAGTTGCCGGTGGGGTCCACGCGCAGGATGGAAGGCGCGACGCCGGTGGCGACCGGCGAACCATCGTTGGCGATGGTGACAGCGCCGTTGCTGCCGATGGTGTAAACGTAAATGCCGCCGGCGGCGCTGCCCACGTAGAGATAGCTGTCGTTGGGAGTGACGGCGAGGGCCGTGGGCTCCAGTTCCACAGACCAGGGAGAGCCCGAGAGGCCACTGAGCGAACCGGTGGTGGCAACCGAGAAGCCGGCAACGCTGAGCGGATTGGTTCCCAGGTTAGCGACATAGAGGTAGTCGCCGGATGAGGTGGTACCGCCCCCACCGCCGCCGCCACCGCTGCCGAGCGGGGGGAAGAACTGGCCGCAGCCGGTAAGGGCCAGCAGGACGGCACAGCCGGCGGAGAGCCATCGTCCCTGACACAAACTACGGAAACCCATCGAGGACCTCAAAGTTATGGTAACGGTTCGCGCGCAGGGCGGCATTCTGACAGACGCAGAAGCGAGGCAGGACGCTCCGGGCGAGGACAGGCAATTGGGGAACAGGCAATAGCGAGAAGCAGGTCCCTGGGCTTCGCTCGGGGTGGCGGCCTAGCTGGATTTGGTACCGGTCGCGCGCCAAACCAGGCGAACCAGCCCGGGCAGGCGCTGCAGGTCGTCCAGAACGGCGGGGGGGCGCGCGGCGCCGTCCGTGGTGGGCCATCGCACCTGGCAGCGGATGCTCTGGCGGCGATCGGCAGGAGAGTGCTCCACAGAAAGGGAACGAATGCGCATGCCGGCGGCCTCGAGTCGCGTTCGCAGCTGGTCGGGAGTGAGGCTCGGCTCGGCGGTGACGAGAATCAGCGTGGCCGGCTGATACCGCTCGATGATGCTTTCAAGGCCGCGCAAAGCCGTGAGCACGCCGTAGCCGATGAGAGCGGAGACGGAGCCGAGGATGAGCTGGCCGCCGCCAAGGCAGAGGCCGACGACGGTGGCAAACCAGAGAGTAGCGGCGGTAGTGATGCCGAGCACGATGTCGCCGCGGCGAACGATCGCCCCGGCCCCGATAAATCCAACGCCGGTGAGGATTCCGAGGGGCAGGCGCATCACGTCCATGACGGCAAAGGAGCTGAGGTTTTTGCCGCCGGTGGGGAGAAGCAGGTCCATCTGGATCATCGCGACCGACGCAGCGAGGGTGACCAGCAGCACCGTGCGCAGACCTGCGGGGTGCCCGTTGCGGCTGCGATCGGCTCCAAGCAGGCTGCCGGCGACCACGGTCAGCGCCAGACGCAGGGCGATGTCGGTCCAGGGAATTGAAGCGTGCATCGGCGACTGCGATGCGTGGCGGGGACAGGAGTTTGCCTGACAGGGCAGGCAATCGGCAACAGGGAAGAGACAAAAGGGCAAAGGAGAAGCATGCCCCTCGGTTGTGCTGGCGTTGACAACGGTTGCAACGGGGGATTCAGAGCCGGGGTTCCCTGCATCTCACACGGCTGGGCCTGCTGCGTCTGCAACAGGACTAATCAGGAAGCAGAAAGAGGGACGATGAAAGCAGCGACAATTGTGGGGATTCTCCTGATCGTGCTCGGCATTATTGGGTTCGCCATGGGCGGCATCAGCTTTACGCACGAGAAAAAAGACGTGGATCTGGGGCCGCTGCAGGTCCAGCACAAGCAGACAAAGACGCTGCCCATTTCGCCGATCCTGAGTACGATCGCTGTGCTGGGTGGAATTGGGCTGGTCGTGGTGGGGGCAAGAGGCAGGCAATAGGCAGAGGCAACAGCAGGTTCCTCGGCTGCGCTCGGGTTGACGACCTTAATTAAATCTCCCAGCGGAAGAGCGCTGCGCCCACGGTGAAGCCGGCTCCGACGCTGGCGATCAGAACAAGGTCGCCTTTCTTCAGCTTGCCTTCCTCGACGGCCGTATTGAGAGCAAGCGGAATGGTGCCGCAGGTGGTGTTGCCGAAGCGGTCGATGTTGATAACGACTTTGTCGTCCGGCAGGCCGAGGCGCTCGGCGGTGGAGGTGATGATGCGCCGATTGGCCTGGTGGGCGACGAAGCAGTCGAGATCGGCGCCGGTGATGCCGTTTCTTTGCAAGACGATCGTGGTGGCTTCGACCATCTTGCGCACGGCAAATTTGTAGACCGCCTGGCCATCCTGGTGGACGTAGTGCATCTTCCTGTCCACGGTTTCGTGGGTGGAAGGATGCAGGCTGCCACCGCCCGGCATGTAGAGCGAACAGGCGCCGGAGCCGTCGATCTCATGGTGAAAATCGAGCATGCCGGTCTCGCCATCCTGGGCGGGTTCGATCAGAACCGCGCCGGCGCCGTCGCCGAACAGGACGCAGGTGGCGCGGTCGGTGTAGTCGATGATGGACGACATCGTGTCGGCGCCGATGACCAGGACTTTCTTCTGCGCGCCGCTCTCGACCAGCTTGCAGCCCACCTGCAGGGAGTAGACGAAGCCGGAGCAGGCGGCGGAGAGGTCGAATCCCCACGCCCCTTTGGCGCCGAGTTTGTCCTGCACGAGACAGGCGGTCGAGGGGAAGAGCATGTCGGGGGTGACGGTGCCGACGATGATGACTTCCACTTCAGAGGGGTCCAGGCCGCGGGCAGCCAGACAGCGCTTTGCGGCTTCGACAGCCATGTGGCTGGTGGCCATGCCGGGTTCGACGATGTGGCGCTCGCGGATCCCGACGCGGGAGGTGATCCACTCGTCGGTAGTCTCGACCATTTTTTCCAGATCGGCGTTGGTCAGAAGGCGGGGCGGAGCCCATGTTCCGAGGGCGCTGATTTTGGCACGAGCAGGCACACGCGGGCGAACGGAAACGGTCAAGCCATATCTCCTGAGTAAAGGATTATTGTCGCAGAAAAGCAGGGGACTGGGGTTGAGGGGACAGGGTACAGCGTTTAGCGGCACGCAGAGGAGCAGCTCCTGAGGCAGTGGGATTTCCACCTGAGTGGCCGATGCTAGAATCAGTTGTGTGCCGGGTCCTGCGCGACGCAATCCCGCCAACCCCGCCAGGTCCGGAAGGAAGCAACGGTAACGGGCCAGTGCGTGCGCAGCAGGTCACCCGGTGCACTAATCCCACCTCCTGAAAACCGGCCCGATCCATTTCTGCCGGGCAAACAATTTTCTTCACAACTGATGGCTGATTGGCGTCGCAGACCGCTGTCCGCGTATGCGTGCGACGGAAGTGCATGGAGTCGCAACAAGTCGGGCAAAAGCAAACGGGCCCGATGATGAACAGCCATCGGGCCCGCTCGGTGGGGGATCCGCTTCGCTAGAACTGGAAGGTTCCCTTCATCTGGATGATGCGACCCGAGGCGTCGCCGCCGAGGCCGTTGCCGAAGATGCTGGTAGGCGTACTCACCGTTCCGTCGATCAGGCCGAACAGCGGGCTGTTGATGTCGCTGATGGGCTGAGCGAAGTTCGGGTGGTTGAGGACGTTGAAGAACTGCGCCCCCACGGTGAACTTGCGGCTCTCGTTGTGAGAGAGAGCGAAACCCTTCTGAACCGCAAAATCGGTATCGAAGTAGTGCGGTCCGAAGAAGGCGTTGCGACGGCTCTGTCCGAATCCGGTGGCCGGCGCAAAGTTGGCCGAGTCCAGGCAGGGCGTGCCGGCGCCGTTGACGAGATTCAACACGGCCGATGTCCCACACTGATGGCTCTGCGGGCCAAGCTGATCGGCAAACAGGGTGCCGTAGTAGTTCTGGCTTTCGAGGCCGGTCGAGGTGTTGTCATCGACCACGCTGTACGGGAAGCCGGTGTGGAAGAAGACGGTGCCGGAGAGCTGCCACAGATTCGTAAGCAGGCGCATCCGATTCGCATTGGGCAGCATGATGACGTAGTTCCCCGTCACATTGTGGCGGACGTCATAGTCGGCGTTGCCGTAGTTCTGCGCGAGGTTGTAGGGATTTTCCGGCGTATAGGAATTGCCTGGGTTGAAGGGCAGGAAGCCGCCGTTGGAGATTTCATCCAGGGCGTGCGAGTACGTGTAGCTGAAGGTCAGGTCCACGTACTTCTCGCGGTGCTGGACAGTGGCGGTGGCGCCGTTGTAGTTGGAGCTGGCCTCACTGGTGATGAGGTTGATCTGAGAGAACGATGGCAGAGGAGCAGTAGCCGGCAGCCCCGCGAAACCATACGCGTTCGCGCTGTTTTCCTGGACCGGCTCGTGGAAGCCGTGGTTGCCGACATAGCCCAGAGTCACTGCGGTGCTCCGTCCGAACTGCCGCTGCACCTGAAGGCTCCATTCCTCGTAAGTCGGGTAATGGACGCTGGTGGCGGGAGTGGTGAAGTTGATGGGCGCAAACGTGGGCGCCGCGGCTCCGATGGTGGTCGCGCTCCCGCCGTTGGCAAAGCCGCTGCGGAAGGCCACCGCATCAGACGCCGCAATGGCGCTGCCGCTGGCAGGGTTGGAGGGATCGAGCAGACCGCCGACAATCGTAAAAGAGACGTCGTTCGGTGGGTTAAAGAGCAGTGAGTCGGCGATGGTCCCGGGAAAGACATCGGAGAAGAGGCCGAAGCCGCCCCGGACGACGAGGTTTCCGTTCTGCCCCGGCGAGTAGGTAAAGCCGATGCGCGGCTCCACGGCAAGCGCCTGATAGGAGCCGAAAGTCTTCTGCTGGTTGGCGGTGATCAGCTGGTTGTAGGGAACCGAGGCAGCATTGCCCGTTGCCGCTCCCGCAGCACCCAGCTGGTAGGGATCGCCGCTCAGGCGCGAGAAGCAATTGGTTACGCAAATAGGATTGGAGTTGTGCTCGAAGCGGATGCCGTAATCCAGCTTGAGATTCGGCGTGACGTTCCAGTCATCCTGCACGTAGGCTCCCATCTGATACATGGCGATGGGAGAGTGAGTGGTCAGCGGGAAGTCCTGCTCAGTAATGAAGGAGTAGCCGTTGTTGAAGGTGAGGCCGGGCGCACCGCTGGCCGCGGCCGCACCGGGTCCGAAGGCGACATTGACGGGATAGTTGAATTCAAGCGGATCCCAGTCGGAGACATCGTCGCGCTTGAGGTTCCAGCCCACGCGGATGGTGTGGGGTCCGTGAGTGAGGCTGAGGTCGTCCTCGATGCCGTACTGGGTCGCATTCCGGCCATTGAAGAAGTAGCCGTAGGGATTGATCTGATTGAAGACGTCGGTCGGCGCGCCGGGAGTCAGAGCCTGATCCTGGAACTGGAATCCGCCTTCGAAGAGCGACTCGTTGGCGGAGACACTGGGCGGTTCAAAAATGGCGCTGTACCAGGAGCCGTAAAGGAGGAACTGGTTCACCAGATTCGGGCTGAACGAATGGGTCTCGACCAGCTGGCCTTCATATTGGGGCTGGGTGCTGACCAGATCGAAGGCGGGGTTGAGCGGATCGGTGTAGGAGGGCTGGAAGCCGCGATCCATTTTGTAACGGCCAAAGAGCTTATCGTTGGCCCCGATGTTGTAGTCGAGCCGGCCGGTCATTAGCCACTCGCGGGCGCCGGAAGAGGCGGTGGAGCGGAAGGTGTTGACATCCGGATTCACGAGGCCGCTCTCAGAGTAGGGAATTGCCCCGGAGGCGCCGGGAGCGTTGTTGTAGATGGAGAAAAGGTGCTGGTAGTAGGGGACCTCGGAAGGATTGTTGGCGCCGACAGAACCGAGCACGGACGCCTGATAGGACGCGCTGGGGATAAAAACCTGGTTGCTGGTGGGAAAGATGAAGCGAATGCCTTCGGTATCGAGGAAGAAGAAGAGCTTATTCTTCACGATCGGGCCCCCCACCGACGCAGCCCACTGGTTGTCGTTCACAAACGGCCGGGCCACGCCCTGCTGATTGTTGAAGTAGCTGTTGGCGTTGAGAATGCGGCCGTTCCACCAGTAGACCAGGTTGCCGTGGAACTGGTTGCTGCCGGAGCGGGTGATCTCATTCAGCTGCGCGCCGCCCAGCCCGCCGAACTGCGCGCTGTAGGCATTGCTGGTGACCGTGTCCTCAGCGATTTCGTTGTTGCCAAGCAGCAGGTTGGTGGCTCCGGAATTGTTGACGTTGAAGAACGGATCGTTCTCGTCGGTTCCGTTGACGGTGAAGTTATTCGACGTAGCGGGCAGTCCGAAGCTGGAAAAGTTGCCGTAGCCGAACATGCCGTTGGCCGCCTGGTTGGTGCTGTTAACGACTGAACCCGGGGCGAGCTGACCCATGAAAGTGATGTCGTTGCCGGGGTTCGGCATGCTCTGGATCTGCTGCGTGTCGAAGGTCGTCGACAGATCGGCATTCTGCGTCTGGAGCAGCGGCGCCGTGGTGGTGACCTGGATGGTCTGCGAAACCGAGCCGGCCTGCAGGGTGATGTTCGCCGTGGTACCGGTGCCGACGTTGACCGTGACCTGGGTTTCCGCCGCATTGAAGCCGGCGGCGGAGGCATCGATCGTGTACTGACCCGGCGAGAGCAGAGCAAATCGATAGACACCGTCGCTCCCGGATGTCGCATTCTGCGATGCGCCGGTACTGTTGTTCTTCAGGGTGATTTTCGCGTTGGGAACCACTGCGCCCGTGGGGTCAGTAATCGTTCCGGCAATGTCGCCGGAGATTGTCGTCTGCGCGTGGAGTTGCGGGGTGAACCAGAAGGTGGGCAAGGCCACCAGGGAGAGCGCAAGAGAAAGAGCGACTCTTCTAAAAGAACTACGAGACATCTAAATTCCTCCGAAATGCAGTTCGTTCTGTGGGTCCGCTGGCCCTGCGGCTCACGACCCGGGGAAAATGGATTGCAAGCCGGCCCCGTACGGAGGTCCTTCAGGAAAGGTTCCACCCGGCGGCGCCGAATCATCTCTGTGCCGATGCAGCAGCGTGAGGCTTACTGGCCCGGACCGACGAACGATGATCGAGGGTTCAAATGCACGTCAGCATCCATTTACTGATGAGTAATAATAGCGACCGAGAGATTTGAGAAGTCGTTATTATTGTGTCAGTTATGATAACCGGGAGGCAGACGCACGCTCGATGGCTGTGGCCCAGGGGCAGAAGGAGGGCGCCCTACAGAGCGGAATCGGGGTGACCCGATTCATGGATTCATAGGGTTAGACGGGATTCCTACCAAAAACGGTAGCAGGGAGCTTGCCGATCAGATGCCGAGCTTCTTCACTTCATCGTTGTAGTACTTGCGATAGAGAATGTCCCATTCCTGGCTGCCTTCGGGGATAATGCGGCGCTGCGATTCGATCTTCTGGCGCGCGGCCTGATCGATACGCGTCTCCTCGAGCAGCAGGTGCTCGAGCGCTTTGCGGGCTTCCTGGCGAATGGTATTGCGGTCCTCCAGAAAATCGCATTCCGGAGTCTCCGCCAGCGTATCGGCGACCACGTGGGCGAGCTTGTTGAGCTTGTCGCGGGAGATTCTCACAGGACCGCCTTGTACTTGCGCGCCAGCTCGGTTTTTACCTTTTTGAACATCTCCGAATAGCTGGCGCCGGTCCTGTTCATCTCGTCCTGGTAGGCCTCCAGGATAACGCGGACTTCGTCGTTGATGCGATCCTCGAGCGACAACTCTTCGAGGACGCCGGTGTAGACACGCTCCTGCACTGCCGGCAGTTTCGCGGTCTGAATCATTTTGGCGTCGATCAGGTGCTTGACAGTATGGCGCGCCAGATAGCCAACGTACTCGCGGGAAAAGATCATCGGAACTCATTTGGAATATAGCACATGGAAACCGGCTGCAGGGTACAGGGAACAGCCTGCGGAAGAACCCTGCGACAGGGTGGGCGTCGCGCGAACAGAGGTGGGGTTGGGGTGGCGCTCGGGGCGAGCAGCGTGGGGGAGAAAATCAGGACGACGAGCGATCGGTTTTTCCACTATTCTTCCGGTGTGACGGGGCGTCACGGAGGCAGGCAATGCTGCGAACCCTGGTGTGTACCGGTGTTTTCTGCGGGCTGGCGCTGGGCGGGCCCCATCGTCACAAGCAGGCGATGACGATCGCCCAGATGAGCCAGTATCTGGACGGAGCGGCTCAACACGACTCGGACGACGCGCTCGCGCGGAGGGTGGAGGCGATCCACCTGTCGGAGCGGTTGACCCCGACAACTCTGTCCCAACTGGAAGAGTCTCTCCACGCGGGTCCGCAGGCACGGGAAGCGCTGATGCTGCTGGCGGATATTTCCGGTTTTCTTGCGCCTCCGCCGGCCGAGCTGCCCAACAAGCCGGCGCCCAGCGCCGCCGAGCAGCAGGCAATGGTGACGGGAGTGTCGAATTTTGTCGCGTCAGTCATACAGCGGCTGCCCGACTTCTTTGCGGCGCGAACGACCGAAAGCTATGACGACGTTCCGACGGTGGTGACCCACAGCGGATGGGCGCCGGTCGAACCGATGCATGCGGACGGGACTTTTCGGCAGACGATTACCTTTCGAGGGGGCAAGGAAGTCACGGGAGAACGGGCCAGGGTGGCGGAAGGCGCAAAGGCCGCCGGTCCGCCCGGCCTGACCTCCAGCGGAGAGTTTGGGCCGCTGCTGGCGACGATTCTGCGGGACACCAAACGTGGAACCATCGCGTGGGATCACTGGGAATCGACGCCGGCCGTGGTGGCGGCTGTTTTCCGCTACGCGGTGCCGGAAAGAGCCTCCCATTACAGCGTGGATTTCTGCTGTGTGAAGAGCTCCGATGATCTGACGGCCTACGGCGCAAGCGGAATGCCCGTCCTGTTCCACGGCAAGCCGGCCTACCACGGCGAGATTTTTGTCGACCCGGCGACGAACACGGTTCTGCGAGTGACGCTGGAGGCGGAGATGAAGTCTTCCGATCCGATTACGCAGGCCGGAGTGGCGGTCGATTACGGGGCTGTGGCGATTGAGGGCGATAAGAGCTACATCTGTCCCGTACACAGCGTGGCGACTTCCATTGCAGAGAGCTATGTGGGGGGCGATCACGGCGCTCGGCTGCTGACCCGGGTCAACGACGTGACCTTTGACAGCTACCACCGCTTCGGGGCGACAATCCGCATGGTGGAGCCTTCAGCTCAGCCTTAGAACGGCCTGCGCATGACACCGTTGTTTGTCATGCGGGAGCCGCCACAGGCGCCCAGCGCGGGGAAAAAGGTCACCGCGAAGAACGCTTCGATTCGCGGACGCGTCGGATCTCGTCCATGCGCTGGGCAAGGATCTTTTCCCGGCCTTCCTGAGTGGGGAAGTACCAGCGGCGTCCGGAGAGAGATTCAGGCAGGCATTCCATGTCGGCGACATGGCCTTCGACGTCATGGGCGTATTCGTAGCCTTTGCCGTAGTCGAGTTCCTTCATCAGGCGTGTAGGTGCATTGCGCAGGTGCAGCGGGACGGGTTCCTGGCGGGTGGCTTCGATGTCGGCCATGACCCGGCCCCAGGCCGTATAAACGGCGTTCGACTTGGGCGCGAGGGCAAGATAGACCACAGCCTCGGCGAGGGCAAGATCGCCTTCGGGCGAGCCGAGAAAATCGACCATATCGCGCGCGGAGAGGCACAGATTCAGCGCCTCCGGAGCGGCCAGCCCGATGTCTTCAACGGCCATGCGGACCACGCGGCGGGCAATATAGAGCGGATCTTCACCCGATTTCATCATGCGGCCCAGCCAGTAGAGGGCGGCGTCGGCATCGGAGTTGCGCACGGATTTGTGCAGAGCGGAGATGAGGTTGTAGTGCTCCTCGCCCTGCTTGTCGTACATGAGGACGCGCTGCTGCAGTGCCTCGGTGGCCAGGCTTTTAGTGATCTCCCGCTCGGGTCCGGTGAGTTTGGCAGCGACCTCCAGGGAGTTGAGCGCATTGCGGGCGTCTCCGGAGGCATAGGAAGCGAGCAGCTCGAGGGCGCCTTCGCCGGCGGTGAGGTGC
>DASXFH010000155.1:0-8380 GCA_036489655.1 Acidobacteriaceae bacterium
TCCGCGAGAACCTGCCGCACCTGCGCCTCACCGCCGACCACGCCGAGATCGGCCCCGAACACGCCGCCCTTCATCCCGTCACAGTCCAGTTCCCCGCCGGTCAGGGATACGTAACCCAAACCGTCACGTTTTCCTGGTAGCGCTGGAGCTCTTCCGCCGCCTGATTTTGGAACGTGGGATCCTCGGGTGCCCCATCCTTCTCGCCCGCCTTTGGCGAGAGGGTGGGAGGCCAAACTGGATCGGGTTTTGAAGGACACGACTCACAGCTCACAGACAAATCGGTGCGGGGAAGGTTTTGTGTCAGGGCATGACTTCAGTCGTGCCATAAAGCTTCAAAATGAATCCGGGCTTGAGCCCCTGTACCGTTTCCCTCAGCAAAGCGTTACTTCCCTGCAAGCTCTTCAGGCAAGTAACAGACTGGATCAGGTTTGGAAGGCCACGCCTCGCAGCTCACAAACAAATCGGTGCGAGGAAGGTTTTGTGTCAGGGCATGACTTCAGTCGTGCCGAAAAGAATCGGGCTTGAGCCCCTGTGCCGTTTCCCTCAGCAAAGCGTGACTTCCCTGCAAGCCCTTCAGGCAAGTCACAAACTGGATCGTGTTTGGAAGGAAACGACTCACACCTCACAGACAAATCGGCGCGAGGAGGGTTTTGTGTCAGGGCATGACTTCAGTCGTGCCGAAAAAACCGAAAAGACTCGGGCTTGAGCCCCTGTGCCGTTTCCCACAGCAAAGCGACTTCTCTGCGACTCTTCAGCAAGTAACAAACTGGATCTTGAGGGGCATGACTCACACCTCGCAGACAAATGCGTGCAAGGTAGGTCTTGTGTCAGGGCACGACCAATGGTCATATTGAAAACACGCAACTTGCTGAATCCTCAATTGCCCAGATTGCCAGGATTGCCACAATTGGCAGGGTGGCCGCACAAAAACGCACAAGTCTCGGCAACGAACGGCGTCGTACTGACACGCCGAAAGGTCCGAGACGCCGACCATGCGGCGGCGGAAAACAGCCTGCGCGAACACAGCAGGAAGAGGTATCTCCAACCCACGCCCGAAGCAAACAGTAGGACGAAGCGGAGCCTACATGAGCTAGGATCGAAACAAGATTAAACGCATGCGGATTTTGGAGACGCTCAGAAGGCTCATGGGGAAGGCCGCGAATTCCCAGACCAAAGAGATGCGATCAATCGTGATCATGCAGCGAAAAGCGCACCGCTTTGGCAAGGAAGAACTGCAAGCAGCCGGTGAACGTGGGTGGGGCAAAAAGTTTGATGGAACTGAAGATCCGATGTATTTCGTTTCTGCCGATAGCCCGGCTCTGACCGTCTTGAAGGCTGGCCCCCACATCATCCGACTGACCCATATGCCCGGACGATATTCGGAAGACGATGACTATGCTCTTTCGCAACTACCCCAGCGAGAGCAGAAGAAGGCTTGGACCGAGCACCATGCATGCGCTTTCCTCGAATTTTTTAATGATCTTTCGGGTGAGTCGCGGATTGCGGACGCGGCGGCCTATGCCTCGCTGGCGAAACTGGCTCTGCAACTGGGAGACCCGAACTGTGCTGCAGTCTATGTGCCGATGAAGAACATGATGTTTCCGAATGATGGCACTGCGGAGCAGGGCATGCGGCTTTTGATGAACAATGAACTACCACTGAAACAATGAAGAACCGAACAGCCATTGCCGCCAGAGCGTTCTAGGCAATGGGCCGAAAAAATCAGCTTCACGGAAGTTTCAGGTGCAGCGGAGAACTACCGTGCAGCGGAAAACAGCCGTGCCGATAATTGGCCGCACAAAAAACGCACAAGTTTTCTTCGCCAGGTCGTTATCCACTAATGTTAAAAGACTTACACAGCAACCTTGCAATCAGGGCATGACTTCAGTCGTCCCGAAAAAAATCCGAAAAGAATAGGGCTTGAGCCCCTGAACGCTTTCTCAACGGGCAAAGAGAACGGCTCCAGCCGGGATCCACCCTGGTCAGCACCCGCCACCGCTCCCCCCCGGCCAGGTTCACCCCACAGTAAGAAGCAAACGCCTCTCGCCCCAGACTGTCCAGCGAACTCTTCCCCCGCCAAAATCCGAAGTACCGCCCCCGAGCCGATTGGGAAAATCCGGTTCGGACCGATCCCGCGCAGGCCTCCGTTCCCCGAAGATCAACTTCCCGTCGCATCCAGCTCGCACCGACCCGCTCCGCCCCCCCGGCCAGGTTCACCCCACAGCAAGAAGCAAACGCCTCCCCCCGCAAACCGTCCAAGGAATTCACAGTCACCCGGAATCCGAAGTACTGCGGAAAAGCCAACTAGAAACAGCTCCGCATCCCAAGCCCGCGCAGCCACCGGCTCGAAACATCAGGTCCGCAAGGCCGCCTGGGGCCCAGCAGAAAATTACGCTGCCTCGCTCCCCCGCCCCCGCCAGGCCCGCGCCACAACCAACCCGGCCGCCCCCAGCGCCCCCAGCGTCACCAGCGCCCCGATCCGCGCGCGCCGCCGGCTGCTCCTTCTCTGCTCCGCCAGCGCCGCCTCCGGTCGCCCCGCCACCGGCAACTCCGCCTCGCTCCCCTCCTTCTGCTGCGCCATCCGGATCACCTCGGCCAAATGCAGCGCCTGCCGATCCGTGTCCTGAGCGATCTGCTCGCGGCAGCTGAACCCGTCCGCGACAATCACCGCCTCATCAGCCGCCTCCCGCACCGCCGGCAGCAGCACCCGCTCGCCAATTTGTAACGAGATGTCGTACTTATCTGCCTCGAACCCAAACGAACCCGCCATCCCGCAGCACCCCGACGCCAGCAATTCGTAATCGAGGCCGATCTTATCCAGCACCTTCTTCTCATCGTCGAACCGGATCACCGATTTATGGTGACAGTGCCCCTGCACCACCGCTCGCCGCGCCAGCCGCGGAATCTTAAAATCCGGCGCCTTCTTCTCCAGCAGCTCGCTCAGCACCAGCGTCTGCTCCTTCAGCTTCTTCGCCAGCGGATCCTTCGGAAACAAATTTCCCAGCTCATCCCGAAACACCGTCGCGCAGCTCGGCTCCAGCACCACCACCGGCACACCCGCCTCGATATCCTTGCGCAGCGTCCGCAAGATCTTCTCCAGATACCCCTTCGCCAGATCGAGAAATCCGTAGTCATACAACGGCCGCCCGCAGCACAAATGCTGCATCGGCACCTTCACCCGGAACCCCGCGCTCTCCAGCACCTCGGTTGCCGCCTGCGCCGTCTCCGGAAAGAAAAAGTTGTTGAACGTGTCCGCCCACAAAATTACCTTCCCCCGCTCAGCATCCCCCTTCTGTTTCCCCCGCCCGCGAAACCACGCCTTAAAGGTCTCCGGCGCAAACTCCGGGATCGTCCTCCCCTGCGGCATCCCCGCCGCCGCCTTCGCCAGCGCGCTTAAACCCGGCGTCTGCGTCACCAGATTCACCAGCCCCGGCCACACCGATGCCACCCGCGACCACTGATCGATCAGCCCAAACGCATACGCATGCCGCGGCCGCGTCCGCCCCTCCCAGTAGTGCGACAGAAACTCCGCCTTGTACGTCGCGATGTCCACGTTCACCGGGCAATCGCCCTTGCACCCCTTGCACGAAAGGCACAAATCCAGCGCCTCTTTCACGTTCTCGTCGTGCCACCGGTCTTCGACGATGCCCCCGTGCATCATCTCCCACAGCGTGTGCGCCCGCCCCCGCGTCGTGTGTCGCTCCTCGTGCGTCACCATAAAGCTCGGGCACATCGTGTCGTTCTCCGGACGCTCCCCCGTCTTCCGCCGGCAGTTCCCGATCCCCACGCACCGCAGCGCCGCGTGCGCGAAACTGCCGCCGTCATCGGGAAACTGAAAATGCGTCTTCGGATCCCAGGGGTGGTACTCCGCCCCCAGCCGCAGATCTTCATCCATCCGGTTCGGATCCACGATCTTCCCCGGATTCATCTTCCATTCCGGATCCCAGATGGATTTGTACTCGCGAAAGGCCTGGATCAGATCGTCCCCGAACATCTTGTTCAGGAATTCCGCCCGCGCCTGCCCGTCTCCGTGCTCGCCGCTCCAGCTCCCGTCGTACCTGCGGCACAAATCCGTCGCCTCTTCCATAAACGAGCGCCATTTGCGAATCCCCGCCTCGCTCGCCACATCGAAATCCACCCGGCAGTGCACGCACGCCTGCCCAAAATGCCCGTAGAGCGCCGGATTGTAACTGTATTTGTTATAAAGAGCCCGCAACTCGCGCAGATATCCACCCAAAACCTCCGGCGCTACCGCCGAGTCTTCCCACCCCGGCCAGGTGTCCGGCTCCCCCGGCACAAACGCCGTCGCCCCCAGCCCCGATTCCCGGATCAGCCAGAGGTGATGCATCTCGTCCTTCTCCGTAATCAGCTTCATGTGCGGCGCGTTCGCCTTCTTCTTCAGCACCTCCATCGCCGCCTCGGCCGCCGCAATCGCGTCCTGCTTCCGGTCCGCGCCGAACTCCGCCATCAGCCACCCTCTGCCCTCCGGCAGCAGATGCAGGTACTTCGCATGCCGATCCCCCTTCTTCAGCATGTTCTCCCGCAGCCGGTCGTCGATCCCCTCCAGCGCTACCGGGTGGAACGCGTCCAGCTCCATCACGTGATCCGCCGCCTCGTAAACGCTCGGGTATCCCAGCATCAGAATCGCCCGCTCCGCCTTGGCATCGATCAGCCGGACCTTCGCCTCCAGCACCGTCACCAGCGTTCCTTCGCTGCCCACCAGCGCCCGCGCCACGTTGAACCGCCCGTCCTTGCCCGGCAGCAGATCGTTCAGGTTGTACCCTGACACGCGGCGCGGTATCGGTGGATACCGCGAACGAATCTCCTTCCCGTACCGGTCCCGCAGCACCCGCAGCCGGCTGTAGATCTCCCCCTCGCGCCCGCCCCCGGCGATCTTCCGTTCCAGATCGCGCTCCGTCATCCAGCCCACCGTCATCCGCGTGCCGTCGTAGAGCAGGATTTCCATCTCCTCCACGTTGTTTTCCACCTTGCCGGCCATTTGTGCGTGTGCCCCGCACGAATTGTTCCCGATCATTCCTCCAAAACAGCAGTGCGTATGCGTCGAAGGATCCGGACCCCAGTTCAGCAGGTTTCCCGTCACCCGCAGCGCCTCGTTCCGCAGCTCGTCGCACACCGTTCCCGGCAGAACCCGCGCCCACCGCTCCTGCGCGTTGATTTCCAGCACCCCATGCATATACTTCGACCAGTCGATCACCACCGCGGTGTTTACCGTCTGCCCCGCCAGGCTCGTTCCTCCCGCGCGCGACAGCAGCGGCGCCCCGAACTCCCGGCACACCCGCACGGTCTCCACCACATCGTCCTTCGATTTCGGAATCACCACCCCAATTGGAATCTGCCGGTAATTCGAAGCGTCCACCGCGTACAGCGCCTTGGTCCCCGCATCGAACCGGACTTCCCCCTCCACCACCTCTTCCAGCTTCCGGCGCAGACCCTCCGTGTCGATAGCGCGTCCTCCGGCGCGCGCTCTCGTGGGACGGGTCAGCTCTTCCGGCGCAATCAGCGGGGCAGCTTCAGCAGACATAGGCACTCCTTTTTAGTTGTGGTTCCCGACCTGCGCCAGACAGGACCTAAGCCGCAAATTTCTCGGCATCGGCACGCCGCAGTTCCAGTCCGTTCCCTGGCCTCGAAAGGTCCGGGCACAGTTCCCCTTTCACCAGCCGAGGCAATCCGTCGAACAGCATCTGTTCGATACGCACGTGATCGTGGAAATATTCCATGGTCCTGAAAGGCACCGCCGCGCACGCCGCATGCGCATGCAGCGCCGGTGCCGTGTGCGACGACAGCGGCACGTTGTACGCCTGGCACAACGCCGCCACTTCCATAAATGCTGTCACCCCGCCGCACCGCGTCATATCTGCCTGCAGCACGTCCACCGCGCGCGCCGCCAGCATCCGCTTGAAATCGAAGATGTCGTAGCAATACTCGCCTGCGGCAATCTCCATCTCGTCGCCCACGCGCTCCCGCACAAATTTCAGCCCGTACAGGTTGTCCGAGGTAACCGGCTCTTCAAACCACCGCACGCCATGACCGCTCAGCGTCTCCGCCACTTTCAGCGCCTGCCGCGGCGTGTAGGCGCCGTTGGCGTCCACATACAGCTCAGTCTCGGTTCCAATTGCCTCGCGCGCCACGCCCACCCGCACCGGGTCGCGCTGCACATCGCGCCCAATCTTCATCTTCACCGCGCGGATTCCTTCTTCCGCCCATCCCCCCAGCTGTTCCGCCAGCCGCTCATCCGAATAGGAAGTGAACCCGCCGCTTCCGTACACTTCCGCGCCCATCCGCACCTGCCCCAGCAGCGTCACCAGCGGAACCCCCAGCAGACGCGCCTTCAGATCCCAGATCGCGCTGTCCACCGCGGAAATCGCCATCGAACAGATTCCCGGCCGCCCCAGATTTCGGATCTTGTGCCACATCGCCATCGTCGCCGCCGATGGCGCCATCGCGTCCATACCCTTCACCACGTTGCGCAGCACCGCGTGGATCAGCGCCCCCGTCGGGCTGTCCGCGTAGGTATATCCCAGCCCCTCCTTCCCCCCCGCTGACACCGTCGCAATCACAATCGTCGTGAGATTCCACTCCAGCGTCCCATCCGACTCCGGCGCGTCCGTCGGAATCGTATAGCTCGCCACCGTCACGCGTTCGATCGGGGCCGAGCTGGAGGGTGTGGGCATAAAAGAAGGCAGGCAATCGCGCGGCGGCAACGTCCCCCTGCCGCAACAACCGATTCGATGGCATAACCAGCCTTCCGGTTATCTCACTGGATTGAAACCGCCCAACATATCGCCCTGCGACCTATTTTTCTCCCTGCCCGCATCCCATAAGCAGGGGAGGAACACAGATCGTGAATAAACCTGAAGTTGTCGTCATCACCGGAGCCTCGGCCGGCGTAGGCCGCGCCACCGTGCGTGAATTCGCCCGTCACGGCGCCCACATCGCCCTCATCGCCCGCGGTACGGACGGCCTGGAAGGTGCCCGCCGCGAAGTCGAAGCCGCCGGTGGCCGCGCCCTCGTCCTGGCACTCGATGTCGCCGATCCCGCCGCCGTCGAAGCCGCCGCCGACCGCGTAGAACGCGAGCTCGGCCCCATCGACACCTGGGTCAACGACGCCATGACCTCCGTCTTCTCCCCCATCAAAGAAATGACCGGCGAAGAATTTCGCCGCGTCACGGAAGTCACCTATCTCGGCTTCGTCAACGGCACCCTCGCCGCCCTCAAACACATGCTGCCCCGCGACCGCGGCACCATCGTCCATGTCGGTTCCGCCCTCTGCTACCGCAGCATCCCCCTCCAGGCCGCCTACTGCGCCGCCAAGCACGCCGTCATGGGTTTCTACGCTTCACTGCGCACCGAGCTCATCCACGACAAGAGCCACGTCCGCACCACCATCGTGCACATGCCCGCGCTCAACACCCCGCAGTTTGGATGGGTGCGCAGCAAGCTCCCCCGCAAAGCCCAGCCCGTCCCGCCCATCTTCCAGCCCGAAGTCGCCGCCCGCGCCATCGTTCACGCTGCGCGCTACCCCAACCGCCGCGAATACTACGTCGGCGGATCGACCGTGAAGGCCATCTTCGGCAACAAGCTCGCCCCCTCGTTCGCCGACCGCTACCTCGCCCGCAACGGATACGACGCCCAGCAATACGACGGCGCCAAAGATCCCAACCGCCCCGACAATCTCTATGAACCGGTCCCCGGCGACCACGGAGCCCACGGCGTCTTCGACGACCGCTCCAGCAACCATAGTTACGAGTTTTGGGGCGAATCCCACCTCAAAACCGTCCTCACCGGCCTCGGCGTCACCATCGGGGCAAGCGCCTGGCTCTGGCATCGCTGCACCCGTCCTGCCGCTGCGGAAAGAGCCGCCCGCAAAGTCCGCTCCGTCCGCAACCAGATCGCCCGCAAAGCCGCATAACTCACAACCAGGGGGCCTCATTCATCGACGTGATCTTCTCTCCCGGCTCTTCAGAGCGAATCGCGTCGGTGAAACATCGGACCCCTCTTGTCCTCTCCCTGTCCTCTGTGGTGTGTCCCAGTCCCCTTCGCTCTGGCAACTGCATACGATACCCTGCTAGTGGCGCCCTGCGATCCGGCTCCCACCGCCCACGCGTATGCCCCATCTTCTCCTCGATCTGGGCCTCTTCGGCCTCCTCACCTCCACCATCTCCGCCCTCCTCGCCCTGTTCGGACTCGTTCGCTTCCTTCAAGGCGGCCAGGGCGGCGAAGCCGCGACGGCCAGTCGCCCCTCGACGGCCAGTCCGCCGGTCTCGCTGCTTAAGCCCCTCGATGGCGATGAGCCCAGCCTCGAAGCTCACCTCGAATCCTTCTTCCGCCAGGAATACCCGCAGTTTGAAATCCTCTTCTG
>DASXFH010000197.1:0-17730 GCA_036489655.1 Acidobacteriaceae bacterium
ATGCCTTTCTGGATCTTCTTCTTGCGCTTATTCACCATGCGGGTCAG
The DNA here is from genome assembly GCA_036489655.1 of Acidobacteriaceae bacterium. Classification (GTDB taxonomy): domain Bacteria; phylum Acidobacteriota; class Terriglobia; order Terriglobales; family Acidobacteriaceae; genus Palsa-343. The sequence continues at coordinate 48 of DASXFH010000197.1, forward strand.
CCAGAGGTCGGGGAGCAGATAACCGACCGCCGCCAGAGACAGGCACCAGAACGCGGTATTGGTGCGAATAAAAGTGCCGCCCAGAATGCCCAGCAGGGGTCCCACGAAGCGAGCTGTGAAATAGATGTCGATCTGGTTGCCGCCCTTGAATCCGGCGGTCACGAAGCGCTGGCGCAGTTTCTCGTCTTCTGAAAGGCCGAGACGGGCGCGGAATGCGCGCGCCAGAGTGAGCACCTTATCCCGCGCCACCTCTCTGCCCCGGACCGTGCGTTTGTCGGGCCGTTCGCTCTTCACGATATCGAGAACGCGACGGGCCTGTTTGGAGGGCCGCAGCAGGAACGGCGCCGTCAGCAGCGTGATCACGAAGAAGATCGTGAAGGAGAGCGCAATGTAGAAAAAGATAACCATGTTCGTCTCCCCTACACGTCAATGGCATTGATAATGCGGTTGATGAAGAAGGCGCCCAGAGAAATGAGGCCTACGCAGACCCAGAGAAGCTTGTGCCCAAGATCGCTGTGGAAGAGTGGTTTGGAATATCCCGGGTCCATGACGTTGATCAGCAGCATCACCACTACCGGCAACATAGTCAGGATCCAGCCGGTAAGGCGTCCCTGGGCGGTCTGCACGCGGATTTCGCCCTGAATGCGCTGCCGCTCGCGGATGACGAAGACGCTGCGGTCGAGCACTTCGACCAGGTTCCCGCCGCTTTCACGCTGGACCACGATGGCGGTCACCAGAACACGGAGATCCTGGGAGGGCACACGATCGAGGAGCTGCATCAGGGCGTCGCGCAGGGGAAGGCCAAAGTTCTGCTGGCGGAAGACCTCGGCGAACTCTGTCTTGGCCGGCTCGGGAGCGCCTTCGGCCATGATATCGATGGCCCCCGAGGTGGAGTGTCCGGCCCGCAGCGAACGCGCCATCATGTCAATGGCGTGGGGAAGGGCCTTCTCGAATGCACGGAGCCGGCGGCGCCGCGCCCAGGCGATGCGCGCCCAGGGCAGAGCGGCAAAGACCACGGCCGCGCCCGCTTCCACCGGCAGCATGGGCAGGACCAGCAGTGCCACGATAAAGCCGATTGCCGAAAGCGCCAGGGTCTGTACCAGGAAGGCCGATGCGGTGGTATTCACTGCCGCCTGCGAGATCCAGCGCTGCAGTGCGGCCGTCGATATGTACTTGCCGACCGACTGACCGATCCAGTCCCATCGGCTGCTGGCGGTCTTGCGCAGCAGTTCGCCGGCTTCCAGCGAGGGGCCTGACACGCCGCCCTTGTCCACGGAGATCGCGGCCAGACGGTGCTGCAGAAGCTTGTCGGTGCGCGACGGAGAGGTCGCTACCGCGACCACGCCGAAAGTGATGAGCAGAACCGCAAAGAAACCTGAAGCCAGAAGGATCATGTTCGCGCGCCCTTATACTTCCATCGAATGGTCCGAAAGACCCGGCGGAATCGGGATGCCTGCAGCCTTCAGACGTTCGGTGAATTTCGGCACAATGCCTGTGGAGCGGAACCGGCCCTTGACTTTCCCGTTTTCCGCGATGCCTTCCTTCTCGAAGAGGAAGATGTCCTGCATGCTGATGACGTCGCTGTAAGCGCCGGTCAGTTCGGTAACGTGGGTGATGCGCCGCGATCCGTCACTCATACGGGCGACCTGCACGATGAGGTGAATGGCGGAGGCGATCTGCATCCGGATGGCTTTCTCGGGCAGACGAATGTCGCCCATCATGCACATCGTCTCCAGACGTGCCAGGCCGTCACGGGGGGTGTTGGCGTGAATCGTGGTGAGCGATCCGTCATGCCCGGTATTCATGGCCTGCAGCATGTCCATGGCTTCCTCGCCGCGAACCTCGCCGAGCACGATACGATCGGGGCGCATACGGAGGGCGTTGATGACCAGCTCGCGCTGGCGAATAGCGCCCTTGCCTTCGACGTTGGGCGGCCGCGTTTCCAGGCGCACCACGTGGTCCTGGCGCAGCTGGAGTTCGGCCGAATCTTCAATGGTGACGATGCGCTCGCGCTCGGAAATAAAGCTGGAGAGCGCGTTCAGCAGAGTGGTTTTGCCGGCGCCGGTACCGCCGGAGATGACGATGTTGAGACGCGCCTGGACAGCGGCTCTCAACATGTCGAGCATGGGGTTGGTCAGCGCCTTGTGCTGAACCAGCTTTTCCGCCGTGAGCGGCGACGATCCAAAACGGCGGATCGATAAAATGGGGCCATCGATGGCCAGCGGCGGAATGATGGCGTTAACGCGCGATCCGTCCTTGAGACGGGCATCGACCATGGGGGTCGATTCGTCGACGCGCCGGCCGACGGCGGAAACGATCTTGTCGATGATCTGGAGAAGGTGCTTGTTGTCCTTGAACGTGACGCTGGTCCGGGCGAGAACGCCGCGTCGCTCCACGTACACGTTGGCGTAGGTATTGACCAGGATGTCGTTGATCGTATCGTCCTTCAGGAGCGGCTCGAGCGGGCCCAGTCCGAAGACCTCGTCCAGAACCTCCTGAGCAATGCGATCCCGCTCGGCCGAGCTGAGGGGGACGCCCTGTTCGGCAATGATCTGCTGAATGAGGAGGAAGAGCTGCTGCTGCCCGGCACGGCTTTCCTGGGCCTCGTCCAGCTTTTCCAGATCGAGGCGGTTAATCAGTTCAGAGTGCACCGCCGATTTGAGTTCCTGCTGCTCCTTCTCGCGCAGTGGACGAGCATTGCTGGTGGTTCGCAGGCCGGGGCCATTTCCGCGCAGCGTGGCGTCGACGCGCGGTGTGGTGACGTTCAGGGTCAGATCGCCCATGCTTATTCAGTCCTCTTCTGGCCGAACAAAGAGAATCCTTTGCGGGCCGGCTGCGCCTTGGTTTCCTCTTCACCGCTGAGCAGGTTGGTCCAGCGGGCGAACTGTGAAGAAATCTCGGATTTCTTGTCCGGCCCGATGGGCTCGCCAACGTTGATGGCGCGCTGGCAATCCGCGTAGGCATTGCACAGCCGGACTTCGACAGGGACGCGGATTGCCTTTTCGATCTGCTCGATGGCAATGGCTCCGTGGGAGGAATAACGGTTGATGACGACGTGCAGGCGTGTGGAAGTGGATTCGTTACGGCTAAGACCGTCGATGTAACGGGAAAGGTCGCGAATGGCCCCGATGTCGGGGGTCGCGACCAGATAGATCTGATCGGAGCGGTCCATGACTGCCAGACTGACCTCCTCGAGCGAGGTCTCGCAGTCGAGAAGAATGTAGTCGTATTCGCCGCGCAGAAATTCCAGCGTGCGCTCCAGCGCATCGGGGTCGACGGACCGGCTCAGATCGTGAGATTCCGGAGAAGAGAGGACTTCCAGCCCGCTGGGATGTTTGGCGATAAAGCCGCGCAGCAGGGTGGAGTCGAGGCGGTTGACGTTTCGGATCAGCTCGTCGAAGTGATAGCGAGTGCCATCCAGACCGAGGTACAGGCAGATGTGCCCGAACTCCGGATGATTGTCGATCAGCAGCACCCTCTTGTTCTTCTGGCGGACGAGGTAGTAAGCCAGAGTCACGGCAATCGTGGTCGTGCCCACGCCGCCTTTGGCGCCAAAAAAGGAGAGGATGTGGCCGCTCGACCGGGCCCGGCCCATGGTGGCCGACCACTGCCGTTCCTGCCGGTCGAAGGTATCGGCCAGCTGGCGGAGATCGAGGGGGTTCTTGAGCACTTCGTTGCAGCCCGACCGCATAGCGGTCAGCAGGAGTTCCTGGTCGCTGCTGGAGGACAGCGCCGCAGCGAAAAACCGTCCGAAAAACAACTGGTGCAGATAGGCCGCGGTTTCAGCGGCTCCTTTGGGATCGCGATCGAAATCAATAATGGCGAGGACCGCGTCGGCAGCCTTCGTTTCGCCCGAAATAGCGGGCCGGCGGGCGGCAGAGACGTACTCCTCAAAGGAGTCGTGGGTGAGAGTCCAGGGGTGTTGGGTCGCCGCCTGGACGATCTTCTCGGTAAGGTCGTGGTCGATACCGACCGTCAACAGAGCCACGGTCAGAGTCTGAGGATTGGAGGCCTGCTCCTGCTTCATGGTGTTAGTCCTTCTCCGGCACGGGAACGTCTTCCGGTCGCGGCTGCGGCTGCGGCTGCGCCGGCGGAGTTTTCGGAACCATTTCTTTGTCGAATTTCCTGCTGTCGAGGAAGGGAATCACCATTTTGGGCTGCATGGTGTGCGGGGTTTCTGTCAGCGGGTCCACCAGAGTCGGTGTAACGATGACCGCCAGTTCTTCGTTCGTGTGATTGGTTACCTTGGTCTGGAAGAGCTTGCCGAGGATCGGAATATCCCCGATACCCGGGATCTTCGACAACTGGTCGGTGGTGCGGTTGTCCAGCAGCCCGGAAATGGCGAAGCTCTGTCCGTCGCGCAGCTGCACCGTGGTATCGGCCCGGCGGGTGGAGATGGCCGGGATCGTGTATCCGGAGATCACCACTTCGTTGGTGTAGTCGAGCGCGCTGACCTCAGGGGCGACCTTCAGCTGAATCGTGCCGTCGGGCAGAACGGTGGGAGTGAAGTCAACCCGAACCCCGTAGGGCCGGAACTGAATCGTGACCGAAGTGAAGCCGCCCGTACCCTGAACTACGGGATAGGGGAATTCGCCGCCGGAGAGGAACGAAGCCTTCTGTCCGCTGATGGCGGAAAGCGTCGGCTCGGCAAGAATCTGCAGGATCTGCTTATTCAGCAGAGCCTGAATCGCCGCGCCGACATTGTGGTCGGCGTTGTAATAGAAGAGGTTGAGGACACTGCTCAGCGCCAGGAGGTCGCTGCCGCCGCCGGAACTGGCGCCGGGACCCACCGTGACGGCAGGGAACTGTCCCGTGGAGCTGTTCGCCGTGTTTTTGCCGGCTGAGAAGAAGTTAAAACCGAGCTGGAAGGCACGGGAGCGGTCGATTTCAACCACCCGCACCTTCAGACGAACCTGAGGTGTGTGCGGCGCAGCCACCTGCAGCGAGTCGGCGACGTTCTTGGTGAACATGCCTGCCAGCTTCACCGCAGCGTCGTCAATTTTCTGGCTGGAGACGGTGCCGGCCAGGCCGACCTGATCGCCATGACCCTCCACTCGAATGGTATCGGTGGGAAAGGCATCCCTGAGGGCCGAGCGCAGATCGGTGACGTCCACGTCGGAATTGACCAGATAGGATTGCGACTTGCCGTCTTCGTCCCAGAGAATCAGGCTGCTGACGCCGGGAGTCCTGGCCGTGATCACAATCTGGCGCGGACTGGACGTGTAGGAATCCAGAACCTCGGGATTGCTGACGTACACGCGCTTCAGGCGGCTCTCGGTGTTGACGAACATCGAGTGGCCCATCACCAGGTGCAGAGGATCGCCAACGGCGCTGGCACTGCTGCCCAGACCGCCGGAGAGGGACGCCGGGGGTACGGCGGCTGCCAGTACAGTTTGCGCAGTTGCGCCGGACCAGGCGGCCGTGGACAGAGCCGCGGCCAGCAGGGCGCAGGTGGTTTTTCGGAATGTGAGCTGATCCTTCATGGCCATGCCTCAGTTAAAGCTTGCTGTGGTGCGTTTGGCTCCGAGCATGGTCTCGACCACCCAGGGCGCCGGTCCTGTTGCGCGAGCCACCGAATGGTGCTCATGAACTCCGCCGGGGAAAGATGCCAGCTGGGGCAGCGCTACAGGCGCGGCCTTGGCCTCGGCATGATCGCCGCCATTGCGAAGCACAAAGTGAATACTGCCCTGAGCGCTGGCGAGCACCGCCTTTTCGGCGTCCTCGGGGGAGAGCAGCAGGGTGACGACATCGACGGTCGATGGTTTGCCGGTCGGATCCGGCTGCACCTGATGGCCGGCAGCCAGAACTTCGGCGTCCTGCAGCACGGTGGCCGTGATCGGCTCGGGGTTAGATTCGTCGTGATAGGTGACCAGCACGTCGACGTGCGTTCCCGGCATCAGGAACCCGGCGACACCGATGACCTCATTCGAGCTCAGGGCAATGGCGCGCATCCCGCTCGGGATCCGCGCGGTAAGGCCCATACCCGACCCGGCGGCCGCCAGCTGCCGATCGAGGATGGGCTGTCCAGCTGCCAGCGGAAAGAGCACCGCCCGGCCAACCACGTCGTCGATCCGGACGAAACTGCCCGCCAGCGGATGCGACTTCGGCCAGTCGATCATGTTGAGATCTTCCTTGCGGATCGTCTCACCGGGATCGAGGGAACGCGCGGCGGCGACATATTGCTGATTCTGCGGCGGGGCGACCTTCGGGGTGCGGCTCACTCTGCGGCTGAGCCAGAACGTAAAGAGCCCGGAGATCACCAGCGCCACGACAAGGGCAAGCATCATGCGGCGAGCCATATCAAATTACCTCTGGAACGCCGTGAGGAACAGCGTCGTTGCCGTGCCCGCGGCTACAGCCAGGGCATAGGGGAGACGCAGCGTCCTCGCGTTGGCGACATTCAGTTGAGGATGCGGCGCAAGCCCTTCCATCCGATGATGGAGGGCAAGCGCGCCGACATTCCTGATGGTTTCCTTTAACCGGCCTCGCCACAGGGCGAGCCCGATCGCCATAACACCGCCGGCAACCGCGGTGAGAATCAGCAGGTATCCCACCAGCGGCAGACCGGCGATCGCGCCCACAGCCGTGATGAGCTTCACATCGCCCGCCCCCATGCCTCCGGCCAGCCAGAAGATGAGAAATAAAACGCCACAGATCAGGCCGGCCAGCGCCGCCAGACCCATCTGACGCCATCCGCCCAGTGCGAAATGAAGCAGCAGGCCGAAGAGTATGCCGGGCAGGGTGAGAAGGTTTGGAATCCGGCGGCTGCGCACGTCGAACCCAGCGCCTGCAAATGCACAGGCCAGCGCTGCCGTCGGGTACACCCACTCGGGTTGAAAATGCGACATTGCAATGATCCCCAGAAAGCGCTCTCCGCCTTATCGACGGAAAGGGTCAGAACGTTGAACGAAGCAGCAGCCAGCTACCCAGCCGGGGAAGCCAGGCCCGCGGAACTGTCTGCGAAGAACGGTACGATGACAGAGCACCAGAACAGGAAACTCCCGCCCAGCTGCGGTCAGCATCGTGTCGCAGTCACCCGGCCCTGTTCGTTGTCTTCGGAGAGAACCAGCCGAGCCAGGCTGTACCGCGTTGTTCTTCCGTCGAACACCAATCCCGTCAGCTCAGGTGCGGACAACGGGGTGGGTGCGGTGCCTGCGAATCACGCCGATGAGGTCGTTTCGGAAACTTGCGGGGAGGTGGGCGGTCGCGACCGGACCCGAGGAACATGGTCGCGACCCGAATTCCTTCCGCGATCAGGCCTGTCTTTGGTACGGCGAACAGGTCCGATTCGCTTCACCCAACCAGAGACCGGCAGGAACTGAAACGCCAGAACATCACGTGGAATTACAGACTGCTGCCGATGGAGTTGAATTCGCTGCCGATTTTGTTGCTCAGAGACCCCATCGCAACGATGGCGCCCAGGGCGATGAGGGCTGCGATCAGAGCGTACTCGATCAGATCCTGGCCGGACTCATCGTTCATCAGATTGGTGAAAAGCCGTTTGGTCATGTTCATTCCAGTTCTCCTTGAATTGCTGCACGGCCTTACCCGGGACCGCGCTGCGTTGGTGGTGATTAATGTCACCTTGCGACGAAACTGCCTGTGTCGCAATGCCCTTTAAGTGTTACCTTTTGCTACTTTTGTAGAGACTGCGGTGTTGCCCTGGGCCCAAATACTGCCGAATCAATGCTTCCTGGAAGTTACCCCGGAAAGCTCTGCTTCGGGTTACTGCGCGCCACCCAAAAAACGACGCGTGAAAACTCTGCGAAACTCTTCCAGCCCTCACAGGCTGGAGGCAATGGTGTTGTAATAACTCCCAACCTTATCGCCGACTCCCTGGACTGCAGCGATCGCGACCAGCGCGATCCACGTGGCGATCAGCACATACTCGATCATGTCGGCTCCGGATTCGTCGTACCACAGGTGCGCGAGCCGTAAGCCCCGGTCTCTGACTGCCGGTTTCGATGTCTCGCGTCCCATTTCGATCCTTTCTGCTCTCCGGATCCGCGTTTGATGCGGTCGTTCTGTTTGCCGGTGGTGCGTCTGGCTGATCCCTTTGCGGCTCTCGCCTCTCGAAGAAGGCGGCCCATCCTGGGCTTCGCCTGCAGCCGACGCTAGAGCTTCTTTCCGATCCTCGTGTAGTCCCTGCGGAGCTTCTTGCCGAAGGTGTGCATCGTTGCGAACGTCGCCAGTGCAACCAAAGCTGCCAGCAACGCGTACTCGATGACGTCCTGGCCGGCTTCGTCGAGCAGAAAGGAGCGCAGACGGCTTCTGGTAACTTTCATCCTTACTCTCCGCGGAGCAGATAGCGGGTCTGGATCCTGCATCAGGAAGAATTCCAGGAGCCCGCGTCAGGCACTGAAGGTAACGCGGGACAAGTCGCGAGGCTATGACGGGATCGGTACAGAAGTACTCCCCCTTTTGGTGTACTTTCGTGGTAGCTGACCGACAAGACGCCGGGACGAATACGCCGATCGAATCGAGCCAACCGCCGACCGCCCCTTAGGTGGCATTTCGGCTCACACCCAGGATCGCGATTCCGCCGAAGTTGGGATGGACGGCGGCCCCGCCTGACCCCGTCGTCCGGTGCGAACCTTCCCGGGGAAGACCCGCGTGCCGTAACACGAAATCGCCATTGAGCCGCTGTGGATAACAACCTACCGTGATAGCGCGGCTCTCCTAAGAGGTCTGCTTCGATCTTGTTACTGTCGTCATATTTTCCGCTGGATCCCTTTCTGACGACTTTCACAACGACGCACAACTTTGGAGCACCGCTGACGGACGCCCGTACATTCAGCTCACAGGGCGCGCCCAGACCAGGACATCATGAATCAACGGACTGCTTTTCGACGTGCCTTCCAATCTCGCAAACGGCTGATGCGGTTACTGAGCCGATCTTTTCGTCGCGGCGACAGAGGCCAGGCGCTGGTGGAATTCGGCCTGGTCGCTCCCGTACTCCTGCTAGTGCTCACCGGCATCTTCTCGTTCGGCATGATTCTCACGCAGTATGAAATCCTCACCGATGCAGTGAGCGCCGGTGCCAGGGCCCTCGCTCTTGACCGCGGCCAGACAAGCCCCGCTCTTGCTGCCAGCGATCCCTGTGCCTACGCCATTTCGGTACTGCAATCCGCCGCTCCGACTCTGAAGTCCTCGTCGCTGACCATCACAATCGCTTACACGGATAATAAGCCGAGCCCGCCGACGGTGACCGACTATACCTCCAGTTGCACCGACCGTGCGAGTACGGGGGCGACGCCGATGAATACCAGCGATGTGGTGCAGGTCACAGCCACCTATCCCGTTACTCCGCTGGTTTTCAGGTGGGTGGCTAATTCGCTGACCATGTCGTCCACAGCTACCGAGCTGGTGAACTAACCAGTCTTCGCAGGTGCTGGCTGCAAAAAACCAGCATGCCGGTGAATCACCGGCAGGAAAGAATAAGGAGTCTCAACTATGTCGCAAGCCACTACAATCCCGACGAAGAGGGCAATAGCCTCTCCGAAGGGCGATGGAAAAAATCCGACCTTCCTGTGTCGCATTCTGGGAGAAGAGAGCGGTCAGGTTTTGCCGTGGGTCGCTGTTGTCATGCTGGCAGTCCTCGGCATTGCCGCACTCTCGGTCGATCTCGGCCGCGCCATGGTCATTCGCCGCCAGTTGCAGATGCAGGCCGATCTTTCCGCTTTAGCTGCCGTCGAGAACATAAGCGATGCCAACTTCTCTACTTATGGACAAAGCTACAGCGGCGCCGGCGTGAACTCGGCGTCAGGAATTAACGTTGGCACGCCGCAAATTACCGGGCTGTGCCTCTCCACGGTATCCGGAGCCGGCTGGAACATTCCGTGCAACAGCCTTGGCTACAATGCTGTTCAGGTGACGGAAACCGCCACCGTTCCCACGCTGTTTGCCCGGCTTCTCGGCAGGCCCACCCTCACCATCAGCGCCACATCCACAGCCTCCCCGGGCCGTCCCGTGCCGTACAACGTCGCCTTGATTCTGGATACAACGCCCTCCATGACCGACATTGACAAAAGCTGCAGCAGTAAGACCCAGCTGGAGTGCGCAGTGGAGGGGATTCAGGGACTCCTGAAAGGGCTCACGCCCTCCATGGACAATGTCAGCCTGTTCACTTTTCCGAACCTGTATACCACGGACGTTCCCAACGAATATAACTGCGCGGGAACCAATGACCTCACGGTTCCGCCGTACACGTTCCCCTACGCCAACGCCACCACTCTGACTACGATGCCGTTCTACACCTACACCCAGGTCTATAACTCAAAGACTAAAAAGTACACTACACAGCAGAACCAACAGGATGTCACGTATCAGATCGTGAATTACTCGAACGATTACAAGACTTCCGATACGGCGACGACTCTGAACTCGAAATCCAATCTGGTCAAGGCGGTCGGTGGCAAGACTGGCTGCAATTCCCTGGGCACCGGCTACGAAAACACCTACTACGCTGGTGCCATCTACGCGGCACAAGCCTCCCTGGTGGCCGAGCAGAAGGCCAACCCCGGCACTCTGAACGCCATCATTGTGCTCGGCGACGGCAACTCGTCAGCAAAGGAAAACAATCCCGGCGGCAATTTCCAGGCCGGCTACAACGACGTGGTGACCGGGAACCAAAGCACCAATGTTGCCACGACTTCCGGAACTTACGCCTCATGGTACGGCCAGTGCAGCCAGGCAGTCGATGCTGCTCAGGCGGCCTCAAAGGCAGGCACAACCGTTTATTCGATCGCCTATGGAGCGCTAACCAGCTCCAGTTCCGGCAACTGTGGCGGTGATCGCCGGAACACGGTCAGCAACCCCTACATCACGCCCTGCCAAACCATGCAGTACATGTCCACCGGCTACACCACGGGCACAACTAAGAACTTCTTCTCCGATACCGCCTCCGGCAGCAGCGGCTGCCAGGCCTCCGGCGCGAACAGTGGAACCAGCGCAATCGCCGACATTTATCAGTTGATTCGCGCGGATCTCCAGGGCGCCCGATTAATCCCCAACGGCACGCCGTAGTCGACAATCTGCAAAACAACTGAGAAGCCGGGACATCGCGTCCCGGCTTTTCTGTTGTAGCCCCCACGAGGGCTTGACAAGCTGCGGCCGCCTGCCGAAAATGGGCCTTCGCCGCATCGAACTGAGGGACATCGTCCCTACACGCGAAACGTAGTTTTCTATGGGAATTCTCAACGCCTTCCGTCTGGATGGAAAGGTCGCCCTTGTCACCGGGGCCGCCAGTGGGCTCGGCGCCGCTATTGCGGTGGCCCTGGCCGAGGCCGGAGCCGCGGTTGCCTGCCACGGCAACCGCCGTCCTGCAGAGGAAACCGCGCAGCACATCCGGAAAGCCGGCGGCACCGCCCGGAGCTTCTCCGCCGATCTGAGCCTGCCCGACGGTCCCGACGGCCTCTTTGCCGAAGCTTCTTCGGCCATGGGCTCGCCCCACATCCTGGTCAACAATGCCGGGACCATCCACCGCTCGGCAGCCGAGGACCATGACCTCGAGGCGTGGAACCGCGTCCTCCAGGTCAACCTGACCAGCGCCTTTCGTCTGGCCCAGCTCGCCGGCCGCGAGATGCTCCGCCGCCGTCAGGGCAAGATCATCAATATCGCGTCCATGATGTCGTTTCAGGGCGGCATTCGAATCGCGGCCTACGTCGCTTCCAAGGGCGGCATCGCCCAGGTCACCAAGGCTCTGGCGAATGAGTGGGCCGGCTCCAACGTGCAGGTCAACGCCGTGGCTCCGGGTTATTTTCGTACTGAGAACACGCTGGCCCTGCAGCAGGACGAGAGCCGCAATCGGCAGATTCTGGAGCGAATCCCTGCCGGCCGCTGGGGCGAACCGCAGGACCTCGCCGGCGCCGCGGTCTTCCTGGCCTCGCCCGCCAGCGATTACGTAACCGGAACCGTTCTGGTCGTCGATGGAGGATGGCTGGCGCGCTGAGCGCTTCCGCAAGCATGAAGACGAAAGGCGCAATCCGCGAAGAGGCAAACGCCACGCAGGCCGGGCGTCGCGAGCAGGATCCGTACCAGCTGCGGAGCCTTGACCGCGCGATTGCCGTCCTCGATGGGCTGGCCGAGAGCGAAGAGCCGCTCGGCCTGGTCGATGTTTGCGAGCGGATGAGCCTGCACAAAAGCACCGCCCACCGCGCCCTCATGGTTCTGGAACGCGCGGGCCTCATTGAGCGCACGCCCGGGAATCGCTTCCGTCTCGGCCTCCGCCTGTACGAACTGGGGAACCGCGCTGTTGAGCAGATCGACCTCCGTGGCCGCGTGCATCCCTGGTTTCGCCGCCTCTCCGTGCAGGTAGGCGAGACCGTCCATCTGGGAGTTCTGCAGAAAGCCACCGTGGTCTATCTGGACAAGGTCGAGCCTGTGAACCGCCGCGTTTGGCTGGCCTCGCGCATCGGCACTTCGAACCCCGTCTACTGCACGGCGATGGGCAAAGCCATGCTGGCCTTCCTGCCCGCGGAATCCGTCGCCGAGATCATGGGGAAGATTCGCTTCACGCGTTTCACGCCCCGCACCCTTTGCACGCCCGAAGCGCTCATGCGTTCCCTTGAGCGGGTCCGCCGGCGCGGTTATGCCATTGACGACGAAGAAGTCGAGGCCGGCGTACGCTGCATCGGCGCCCCCATTCTGGACGAAACCGGCTATCCCATGGCGGCCGTCAGCGTCTCCGGACCGGCATCGCGGATTACTCAACAAAGCCTGCCCGCCATCGCCGAGCACCTGCTGCGCTGCTGTCGCCAGATCTCCGCGTCTCTCGGTGTGCGCGAGCGCAGGCGTCCGCCGAAATCCTCATCTTTTGCCCGGCAATACAACGCCTGATTGCGCCTTTACTGTTCGCGGATCTTAACCACAACTACTGCGTAAATCACGCCGGGGGACACGAGAGTCTGATGCGGCGTCCCGGCGCGCACGGTGAATACATCCCCCGGCCCCAGCTCGTGCGATTGTCCGCCTTCGATCTTCGTTCCCACAGTTTCTCCGTCCGCTTTGGATTCGCCTCCCACGACGGTTCCTCCCGTGATCAGCCGGGCACGGCCCTTCTCCACCACTATTACGTCGTTCCAGTGCGCGTGCACCTCCGCCCCTCCGCTTCTGGCGCGGACCGAAAGCTGAATCCTGTAGCTTCCATAGTCCCCCAGCATCGCGCCGCTGCCGCCCTTGTCCTTTGCCTCCGCGACGAGCTGTGCGATTTGCTGGTGAAGATCGTGCGCCGGAAAATGTGCCGAGGGCGCACCCGAAGCGCCTCCGGGATTGATCTGCGCAACACCCAGGCCGGCCAGGAGGAAAACGGCAGCGGCCACGAGAAAAGTCTTCATCGGTATTCCTCTCTTTGGGGCGGTCGGCTCAGAGCAGGTCTTCCACACGCAACGGGTCCATGTCCGCATAGTCCTGATTTTCGCCGCCCATGCCCCAGCAGAAGCTGTAGGCCTGCGTGCCAAATCCGGCGTGGATCGACCAGCCCGGCGAGACCACAATATCCTGGTTCGCCATAACCAGATGGCGCGTCTCCTGCGGCGGTCCCATCAGGTGAAACACGCGCGCCTCGGCCGCCAGATTGAAATACATATAGATCTCCGACCGGCGCATGTGGGTGTGCGGCGGCATGGTGTTCCACGCGTTCCCACTGTGCAGGTGCGTGACGCCCAGCACCAGCTGACAGCTCCGGGCGCCTCCCAGGTGAACGTATTTGCAGATCGTGCGCCGATTGCACGTTTCCTGCGCGCCGATGGTCGTCGGCTGCGCCTCGTCCTTGCGGACCAGCGTCAAGGGATAGCACGTATGTGCTGGGTAACTCAGGAGGTAGAAGATCGCGGGCGATGCCGGCGACATTGATTCGAAGTGAATCTCAGGATTCTCGCGGCCAATGTACAGCCCATCCAGGTTGCCGAGCGCGGTTCTCTGGTCGCCAACGCGGACGACACCCTCACCGCCAATATTCAGAACGCCGATTTCCCGGCGCTCAGTGAAAAACCGCGCGCGCAGCTCCGGATACGTGGGCAATGCGAGGGGCTGGTCAGCAGGGCAAGCAAAACCCGCCACGGCACGATCCAGATCGACATACCCCAACTGCACCGCGCCGGGCTGGCAGGCGCCACTGAGCAGAAAGCTCCCGCGCAAATCCTGCGTGCTCATTTGCGGGTAGCGGACGGGATCCGCCATCAGCATGGTTTTCATCAGACATCTCCTTCTGGCGCGCCATGCGCGTGAGTCATGCCGCTGGCGTCCGGAACTCCTCCTGTCTACCAGAGAAGGGCGGCTCGTGTCTGCGCGAAATTCAGGCGCTCCCGCCGCGCGGGACACCCACCACTCAATGGCGATCGGTCAGGACCGGCAGCGGATTGGGCGGGCTCTCCGCCGCATGGAAATGAGCGTAGATCTCATCGGCGGTTTTGGGGGGAACCACAGCGGCCAGAGCTTCCAGGCTGGCTCCCGCTATGCTGCGCAGGCTTCCGAAATGCTCCAGCAGACGCTGCTGTGTCCGCGCGCCCACCCCGGGAACCGCCAGCAGCTCTGAATCGCGATCGCGCATCTCGCGCCGCTTGCGGTGGTAGGTGATGGCGAACCGGTGGGACTCATCCCGGATCTTCTGGATCAGGTGCAGCACCGGGGACCGCCGGTCGAGCACGACAGGATCATCCTCCTGCCCGTAGAGGTAAATAATCTCCTCGCGCTTCGCGATGGAGGCCAGCGGCTGCGTGGTCAGACCCAGCGATTCAAGAGCGGCCGCCGCCGCGTGCAGTTGACCCAGGCCGCCGTCAATCAGGATCAGATCCGGGGCCTTCGCGGCCGGCGCAGTCTTCTCTCCGGAGTCTTGCTCGGCCACCCCCTCACCATTCCTGCTCAGAGCCCGGTACCGCCGCGTTACCACCTCCCGCATCGAGGCGAAATCGTCCACGCCTTCGACCGTCTTAATCCGGAACTTGCGATAGGCGCTCTTCTTCATCTCGCCGTCTTCCCACACCACCATCGACGCTACCGTTTCGGCCCCCTGGATATGCGAGATATCGAAGCACTCGATGGTGCGCGGAGGATTCTCCAGCATCAGCGCATCCTGCAGCGCCTGCTGAATCGCTTTCCGGTTCGGCTGCAGCACGCGGAAGCGCTGATCGTAACTCTGCTTCGCGTTCTGTCCGGCCAGATCGGCCAGCGAGCGTTTCTCCCCGCGCTGCGGTACCGCAATCTCCACCCGATGCTTCGTCTCCTCGGCCAGCAGATTTGCCAGCGTCGTGCGATCGTCAAAGTCCACCGGCAGAAAAATGGTGCGGGGCACGTACGGCTGATCGATGTAGAGCTGCTTTAACAGGGCAGAGAAGAAAGCGCCCGGCTCGAAAACGGCGAGCCCCTCCGGAGGCGCCGCGGCCAACCGTTCCCCTTCAGGGATTTCCACCACGAATTCCGGCAGATCCTCCCAAAAGAACTCCCGGCGATCGACGATTTTGCCCGCGCGCATATGGAAGAGGTTCACCGCGATCATCCCATTTTCAAAATGGAAGCCGAACACGTCGGCATCGTCGTCCTCGACGGAGGCAATCCGCTGTTTTTCCTGCAACTGGTCGACCGTGATCAGCAGGTCGCGATAGCGCGCCGCCAGCTCGAACTGCTCGGCCACCGCCGCGGCTGCCATCCGCTCACGCAGGGACTTGTTCAGGTCCGCCGTCCGTCCTTCCAGAAACAACTGCGCATCGCGGACGGCTTCGGCATAGATCTCCGGCGTGGTGAGATCTCTCACGCACGGACCCAGGCAGCGCCCGATGTAGTACTGCAGGCAAGGCCGCGGATGGTCGCGCGACAGATCCACCTTGCAGCTGGGCAGCAGAAAACTGCGGTGGATGAGGTCCACCACTCGATAGGCGAGATTGCCGGGGAAGTACGGTCCGTAATAGGCGCTGCCGTCGCGCCGCAATCGCCGGGTCACAAAGACCTTCGGATAGCGGTCCCCCAGAGTGAGCTTCACGTAAGGGTAGGTCTTGTCGTCACGCAGCAGGATGTTGAAGCGCGGCTTCCGCTGCTTGATCAGGTTGTTCTCGAGCGCGAGGGCTTCGTGCTCGTTATCGACAAGGATGTAGTCCACGTCGATGGCGTCGCGCATGAGCGAGCCGGTCTTGGCATTCGCCTGGGACGCATCGAGGAGGTACGACCGGACCCGCGAGCGGAGATTTTTGGCCTTGCCGACGTAGATCACCTCGCCGTCGGCGTTCTTATATAGATACACACCGGGCCGCGCCGGCAGTGTCCGAATCTTCTCCTCCAAGTCCATAGGGCGGCCCTCCTACCAGTGTAAAGGCTGATGCGGAAGGACTTCGGCGAGCCGAAGCGCCCCAAAATACCAGGTAAAAAGTACTTTAGGCATAGAACCAGTCCCCGCTTTCCCCAATGCAAACTTGGGTCAAGTTGTTGAAAACAAATTGACTGATGATTTTCATTTCATTTGGGCCTGGACGTGCTCCTAAATGCCGGAAAAGCGAGGCATCCGCGCTGGCCGGCGGGCTGTCTCAGAACAGAAGAAGGAAGAAACGGAGTGTCCAAATGAACCGTATTTCAGGAGCAGGACTCGCGGCCGCCTCGGCAGTTGCGGCGCTCTCTCTGGTTTTCGCCACAGGTTGCACCACCAAGAACTACGTACGCAGCCAAACGGAGCCGGTGATCCAAAAGACCAATGAGCTGGACGACGCCACGGCGACGAACAACCGCGCGATCCATGACGTGGATACCCGCGCGCAGCAGGGAATTCAGAACGCCCAGAACTCGGCCAATCAGGCGCAGCAGAACGCGCAGAATGCGACACAGGCGGCGAGCACTGCGCAGCAGTCGGCTCAGGAAGCCGTGAATCGCGCGGATTCGCTGGCCGGAGTGATCGCCAACCTCGACAACTACAAGCAGGTCGGCGATGTGAGCGTGACCTTTGGGTTCAATAAGTCCATTCTGACCAAGGCGGACAAGGCGCAGCTGGATCAGTTCGGCACCCAGCTGGCCGCAACCCAGAACTACGTCCTGGAAGTCACGGGCGGCACGGATTCCGTGGGCTCCAAGGAATACAACTATGGCCTGAGCGATCGTCGCGCGATGGCGGTTGTGCAGTACTTGGCGGCGAAGTACAACGTTCCCGCGCACAAGTTCTACCTCATCGGCCTGGGCAAGGACGTTGAGGTGGATTCAAACAAGACGGCGGCGGGCCGGGCAAAGAACCGGCACGTGGAAGTGCAGCTGCTGAGCAACAGCGGCCAGAATCAGCCAGCCCAGACAGGGATGGCAACTTCACCGTCGACGGGCGGCGGACCCTCCGAACAGTAACCGCTTCTTCCAGCTTCTCCAGGGCGCGCCAGCGGCGCGCCCTTACTTTTTTGGCAACTGGCGGACGTGGGCGGCGCGGACGTCGTTTGCCGTGAACAGGCGCAGGAAGGGCGCGCCCTGGCAAGCGGCTTCCAGAGCAGCGCGGCCGCCGGCCTCTTCGCGCTCGACCAGGCAGATCGCGGCGACGACCCGCATGCCGGCCTCGCGGGCGGCTTCGATGGCGGTGATGGTGGAAGCGCCGGTGGTGCAGACGTCGTCGACGATCAGGACAGGCGCGTCCTTCTCGCAGAAGCCTTCAATGCGGCGGCCGGTTCCGTGAGCCTTTTCGGCTTTGCGGACCAGGAAGCCGTGGATCAGCGGCGCGCCGGGATGC
>DASXFH010000207.1:0-3393 GCA_036489655.1 Acidobacteriaceae bacterium
GCGCTCAGATGGGAATCTTCATCGCGGCAAACAGCAGCACCAGAAACGCAAAGGCGTCGGAGACCATGGCGGTTTGCTCCATCGCGTTTTTGCCTTTGCGAGAGGCGTGCAACAACCCGGCCAGCCCATAGCAGAGGCCGCCTACAACGGCAGCGGGCAGGATCCACGCGGAGAGGAAGAGAGAGCCGATGCCCAGAGTCCCGATGGCAATGTTGCCGAAGCCCACTTCGCGCACGATGGGCCATGACTCGGCCGTCCTGGCTCCGAAAATCTCGCCCGCACTGAACTGAGGCTGGAGCGCCTGGCGCACGCCGGCCGCAAACAGGCGAACCCCGACCATCCAGAAGACGAACCACTTCGCGATGAGGAAACCAATGTGTGCGGTGGAGTGCAAAGCGGCAGCTTCCAGCACCACCCCCATCGCGGGACAAACCAGCATGAGCAGAATCACGGTCACGTAGTACATGCAGGCCTCGGGCCTCATGCTACTCGCGCGCAGGGCTTCGGGGGAGGTGTTTTTGCAGGCATCCGCGCCGCCGGCGACAGCAGCGGCGAGCCGTTTCCCTCAGCCGGCGCGCACTGACCCCTTCCCTTAGAAGTTCGAGGGGTGTATGCTGCTCTTCTTTAGAAGTTCGAGTGGAGGAGTGGGCGTGCCGGAAAAACCCGGATCGGAAGAGGAAATGCTGAAGGGGACGCTGGACATGATGATCCTGCGCACCCTGCTGCGGGGAGAGGCGCACGGCCACACCATAGCCAGGATCATCGAGCGCGCCTCAGAGGATGTTCTGCAGGTGGAGCAGGGATCGCTCTATCCCGCGCTCTACCGTCTGGAAGACCGCGGGTGGCTCTCCTCATACTGGAGCGCGAGCGAGAACAATCGCCGGGCGAAGTTCTACCGTCTGACCGCGGCGGGGAGAAAACAGCTGCAGCGTGAAGCGCGTCGCTGGCAGCGGATGACGCGGGCCATCGGCCTGGTGATGGGCGATGCGCTGGAAGGAGGCTAGCCATGAGCTGGCGCAGGTTTTTCCGCCGCCGCCGCTGGGATGCGGAGCTGCGGGAGGAGATGAACAATCACCTGAACGCGGAGATTGAGGAGAACGTGGCCCGCGGGAATTCGCCGGAAGAGGCGAGACGCGCGGCTCTGCTCAAATTCGGGAATCCGCAGCAGGTACGCGAGCGGCTCTGGCGGCAGAACACGCTCTCCTGGCTGGATGGCCTGGGGCGGCACGTGAAACTAAGCGCGCGCGCCCTGCGCCGATCCCCGGGATTCGCGGTGGTCTCCATTGTCGTGATCGCGCTCGGCATCGGCGTGAATGCGGCGCTGTTCACCGTGGTGCGCGGCGTGCTGCTCCGGCCGCTGCCGTTCCGCGATCCGCAGAGGCTGGTGCGGCTGTACGAAAATACAACGACCGGCCAGGTCAGCTTCCCCTTCAATAACAGCGCCGCAGGGGTGTTTGCCGCGTGGCAAAAAGAGAGCCGCACCTTTGCCGGTATGGCGCTCACGCACTTCAGGAGCTACAACCTCTCGGGCACCCAGGGGCAGCTTCCGGAAACGGTGCAGGCGGCCGACTTCTCGTGGAACATGCTGTCCCTGCTGGGCGTGCAACCGGCTCTGGGGCGGGACTTCACAGCCGCCGACGACCGGCCGTCGGCCAATGCGACCGTAATTCTGAGCTGGGGTTTGTGGAAGCGGCGACTGGGCGGCGATCCGTCGATTCTGAACCGGACCCTCCTCCTCGATGCGAAGCCTTATGTCGTCATCGGTGTGATGCCGAGCTGGTTTGCGTATCCCGGCAGCACCATCCAGCTGTGGACGCCCATTCATCATGAGGAACTGCCCGCCATGATGCAGGCGCTGGACGACCACGAGTCGCAGGCGGTGGGACGCCTGAAGCCCGGGGTGTCTCTGTCCACGGCGGTCGCGGAACTGTCGGTGATCACGCTGCGCATTCACAACGCCCATCGCGACGATCCGTTTGTCAGCGAAGGCGCGAACGGGCGCTTTCTGCTGGACGCGATGGTGGGCGACATGCGCACGCCGCTGGCCATCCTGCTGGGGGCGACCGGCTGCGTGCTTCTGATCGCCTGCCTCAACATCGCCAACCTGCTGGTGGCTCGCTCCGTTGGCCGGCGGAAGGAGCTCGCCATCCGGACGGCGCTGGGCGGCAGCCGCGCGGAGCTGCTGCGGCAGCACCTGATCGAGAGCCTGCTGCTGGCGGTCGCGGGCGGCGCGCTGGCACTGCCGGTGGCCTGGGGGTTGGTACAGTGGTTCGTCCGCCTGCGCCACGATGTGCCGCGCATCGACGCGATCCATATGGACGGCGTGGTGGTCGCCTTCACCGCGGGACTGGCGCTTCTGAGCGCGCTGTTCGCGGGACTGGTTTCGGCCTTTGCCGGCCGGGGAGACCAGGTGCTCAGCGCTTTGCAGGAGTCGTCCCGATCGCACAGCGGCGGCCACAGCCGCACCCGGCTGCGGCGCATCCTGCTCATGCTCGAAGTGGGCCTGACCGTGGTGCTGCTGATTGGAGCCGGACTGCTGCTGAAGAGCTATGCCCGCCTGCGCTCCTCCGACCTGGGCTGCCTCAGGCACAACGTGCTGACCATGGGTTTCTCCCTGCCCGATGCCCGTTACGATTTTCCCGCGGCCGTCCACTTTTATCAGGCTCTGCTCGCCCGGGTCAGAAGTTATCCGGGCATTCAGGCGGCGGGACTGGTGACCATGCTGCCGGGCAACGGTTATGGCGGGGACAACGGCTTTACCATCCAGGGGCGCCCCCCTCTGCCGCAGGGGAAAGGCCAGGTGGCTCTGCACCGCTGGGCGGATCCGGGATATTTTGCTGCGATGGGGATTCCACTGGACAGCGGGCGCAGCTTCGGAGACAACCAGCAGCTCGCGCCCGGGTCGGAGGTGATCATCAGCAAGGCGTTTCAGCGGCAGTTTTTCACCGGAGAGAATCCCATCGGGCAGACCATCGTGACCTGGAGCAACCGGCCGTATCGGATTGTCGGCGTCGTCGGGGACACGCTTTTCTCGGTGGGCGAGCCTGCGCGGCCCATGATGTATTTCCCGCTTTACGCGCTCATTTCCAAAGATGCAAAGGACTTCGTTCCCTCCGCCACGCTGGTGTTGCGGTCGCCCCAGGATGTGGCGACATTCGCCATGCCGGTGCAGAAGATCTTTCAGGATCTGGATCGCGATCTGCCGGTCTCGGACATGCTCACCATGGACCAGGTGATGGGCGCGCAGACTCTCGACGCCAGCTTCGACGCGACGTTGCTGCTCATCTTTGCTCTGGTGTCGCTGTTGCTCGCCGCCGTGGGTCTGTTCGGGGTTGTTTCTTACCTGGCGACGCAGCGCACCACAGAGATCGGGGTGCGGATTGCACTCGGGGC
>DASXFH010000254.1:0-9034 GCA_036489655.1 Acidobacteriaceae bacterium
CGGTCCAGACCACCAGCAGGCCGAAGCCGAGGCTGTCGAACTTACTGGCTTTGCCTTTGGTGATGTATTCCGGGTCGTGAATGTAGCGGCTGATCATGAACACGGCCAGCGCGCCCACCGGAATATTGATGTAGAAGGCATAGCGCCAGCTGTAGGTGTCGGTGAGCCAGCCGCCGAGGGTGGGCCCGAGCACGGGAGCCACGACGACTCCAAAGGCGAACAGGGCCATGGCGGCGCCGCGCTTCTCCGGCGGGAAGCTTTCGAGGAGGATGGCCTGGGAGAGCGGCTGGAGGGCGCCGCCTCCAGCTCCCTGGATGACGCGGGCGATGAGAATGAAGCCGAGGGTGGGGGCCGCTCCGCAGAAGAAGGAGGCGACGGTGAAGATGATGACGCAGGTAATCAGGAAGCGCTTGCGTCCGAAGCGGAGAGAAAACCAGTTGCTGGCGGGCAGGATGACGGCGTTGGCGACCAGGTAGCTGGTGAGGACCCAGGTGGCCTCGTCGGTGGTGGCGGAGAGGGACCCGGCAATGTAGGGCAGGGCGACCGAGGCGATCGCGGTGTCCAGCACCTCCATAAAGGTGGCGAGCATCACCGAGACGGCAATGAGCCAGGGGTTGACCCCGAAATTTTGCGCCTGCTGACCGCTGCCGTCCGCCATTGACCTGCCAGAGTCTTTCAGAGAAGGATGAAGAAGGAAGTTTGCTGTGGAGAATCCCGGAGGGGGCCCCGAAGCCTTGCTCTTCGCGTTGGATACGGCAAGCGAGGTGGAGGATGCAGTCAGGCTTCCACAGGGTGCCCGGCGAGACAGGATATCGCCCTAAAGTGTTCATTGTACAGCAAGTTTTGTTTATGCATCACGTGTTCCTCCTGGCGCATCAGATAGATTGACAACAGGACACTCAAGTGCGAAGCTAGCGGGGCAGGCACTTATTCAGGAGCGGGTTGCAAATGGCAAAGATGATTGGAATTGACCTCGGCACCACGAATTCGGTGGTGGCCGTGATGGAGGGCGGTGAGCCCAAGGTGATCGCCAATGAAGAAGGCGGCCGGACGACGCCTTCGGTGGTGGCATTTACCAAGTCCGGGGAGCGTCTGGTGGGCCAGGTGGCCAAGCGCCAGGCGATTACGAACCCGGCGAACACGGTTTACTCGATCAAGCGGTTCATGGGGCGGCGGTTTGACGAAGTCAGCGACGAGATGAAGATGGTGCCCTACAAGGTGGTCCAGCAGGGGGATCATGTGGCCATCGAGGCGCAGGGCAAGCTGTACACGCCGCCGGAGGTCTCGGCGATGATCCTGCAGAAGCTGAAGAAGGCTGCGGAAGATCATCTGGGCGGGACGGTGACGGAAGCCGTGATCACGGTGCCGGCGTACTTTAACGACGCGCAGCGCCAGGCGACCAAGGATGCGGGCAAGATTGCGGGTCTGGACGTGAAGCGCATTGTGAACGAGCCGACGGCGGCGGCGCTGGCGTACGGGCTGGACAAGAAGAAGGACGAGACCATCGCTGTGTACGACTTCGGCGGGGGCACCTTCGATATTTCGATCCTCGAGGTCGGCGAAGGCGTGATCGAGGTGAAGTCGACGAACGGGGATACGCACCTGGGCGGCGACAACATCGACCAGCGGATCGTGGAGTGGCTGATCGACGACTTCAAGAAGGACGAGGGGCTGGATCTTCGGGCGAAGGGCAACGAGATGGCTCTGCAGCGTCTGAGAGACGCGGCCGAGCGCGCCAAGATCGAGCTGTCGACGGCAATCGAGACGGAGATCAACCTGCCGTTCATCACGGCGGACGCAACCGGTCCGAAGCACCTGGTGAAGAAGCTGACCCGGGCGAAGCTGGAACAGCTGGTGGAAGAGCTGATCCAGCGGTCGATCGAGCCCTGCAAGAAGGCCATGGCTGATGCCGGAGTGGACGCCAGCAAGATCGACGAGGTCGTGCTGGTGGGCGGACAGACGCGCATGCCGCGTATCCAGCAGCTGGTGAAGGACCTGTTCGGACGGGAGCCGCACAAGGGCGTGAATCCGGACGAAGTGGTCGCGATCGGCGCCGCGGTGCAGGCGGGCGTGCTGGCCGGCGAGGTGAAGGATCTGCTGCTGCTGGACGTGACGCCGCTGACCCTGTCGATTGAGACGCTGGGCGGGGTGGCGACGCCGATGATCCCGCGCAACACGACGATTCCGACGAAGAAGACGGAGACCTTCTCGACGGCGGCGGATAGTCAGACCGAGGTTGAGGTCCACGTGCTGCAGGGCGAACGGCCGATGGCGGCGCAGAACCGGACGCTGGGCAAGTTCAAGCTGAGCGGGATTCCTCCGGCGCCGCGCGGTGTGCCGCAGATCGAGGTGACGTTCGACATCGACGCTAACGGAATTCTGAACGTGACGGCAAAGGACAACGCCACGGGCAAGGATCAGAAGATCACGATCACCTCCTCTTCGGGGCTGAGCAAGGAAGAGGTGGAGCGGATGGCCAAAGAGGCTGATGCGCACTCGGCGGAAGACAAGACCAAGCGGGAGGAGATCGAGGCGCGGAACCAGCTCGACGGGCTCGTCTACAACATCGAAAAGATGCTGAAGGAGAACGGCGATAAGGTTTCGGGGCAGGAGAAGGCCGATGTTGAGTCGGCACTCGCCGAAGCGAAGAAGACGCTGGAAGGGCAGGCGAGCCCGGCCGAGATGAATACGGCGCGGGAGAAGCTGACGGCGGCGTCGCACAAGCTGGCGGAGGCGATGTACAAGGCGAATGCGGCGAATCCTGGCGCGGGGGTACCGCCGACCGACGGTGCGTCGGCGGCGAGCGGAACCGCGGACGGCAAGAAGGACGAGGGCGTGATCGACGCGGAGTACGTGGACGTCGAGGACAAGAAGTAAGGGTGCCGGGATTCTCTCGACGGGGACATTATTGTTGAGGGGCTCCCAGGTACTACTTAATTGAATCCATTGGTGCGCATAGGTAACGTCGCCGAGAGCGACGTTACCCATGCGCGGAGCGGCGAGCCGGGGGCGTGGAGCCGGGAACGACGTTTTGATTGCGCTGGTCATGGGTTCGGCATCAAGGAAAAAGCCCGCGCGCGGCGGGCTTTTTTCTTTTTTCACTCTATAAGTTCAGTATGACGCATTTGGACGGATTTACTGCCAGCGATTTTCGTCTGTAAGTCGCGTAGTTAGAAGCGGGGAACAAAAGTAAGGGTTGACAAGATTTCCACATTGGGGAGGAAAAAGGCGTAAAAGGTCGTAGCCGGTAGCCGGTAGCCGGTAGCCGGTAGCCGGGGGGCGGTAGCCGGGAGGTGGGGGGCGGAACGAAGGGGTTGAGAGGAGCGTAAGGGGGAAGTAGTTCGATGGGGGGTATGGGATGACGAACACACTTTGGAAATGCGAGCAGATGCGGGCGGGACAGGTGACGAACCAGGTCGTGTTCGATACGGAGCAGCAGGCGCGGGACTTTGTGTCGCAGATGCGGAAGATGGAACCGGATTTGCTTTGGCGGGTGGAGGCGGTGGAGGCTCGGGGCGTGTGGAACTGATCCTTCACTGCAGAGGGCACAGAGATGGATGGGAGTTCCGGGCCGGGGCAGTGTCAAATTGGTTTTCGGGGCGGTACTTTGGGCGGGACCGGGAAGCAAATTGCTGGACCGTTGAATGGGGAAGAGAGTTTGCTTCTTGCTGTGGGGTGAACCTGGCCTTCGGGCTTCGGGCTTCGGGCTGGGGGGCTTCGGCCTTCAGGCTTCGGAGGGCTGGGGGGCGGAGGGGCTGGAGCCCTGAGGGGGGCTGGGGATGGCAAGACAGGGGAGGACGCGATGCGAGGCGAATTTGTTGCCATTGCATGTTTTCTCGTCGGCGGGTATCCGAGATTGTGCGGGAGAAGCGTGGGCTGGATTCGGAGATGATGCTGCGGCTGACACGGCACTTCGGGATGTCCCTGGAGTTCTGGGCGAATATGCAAACGCAGTATGATCTTGAGATTGCGGAAGATACGATCGTGGCGAAGATTCGGCGGGAGGTTGGCCGGCTCGGCGGGATCGGAGGACGGGAGAATTGAAGCCGGCCCTCCGGGGCTGAAGCCCCTTACTTTTTTGAGGTTTTACGGCACGGCTGAAGCCGTGCCTTTCAAATCGGGGCTGGGGTGAGATTTGGGGCTTCCCACCCTGTCTCCTCGAAAGGCTCGAGGAGACAAGGAAGGGGCACCCGGGTTCGTGGCGCGGATATGGAGGCGGTCATGATTGGGCTCAAGGCGAGGGAACACAAGATCCTTCGCTTTGCTCAGGATGACAAACGGAAAGGAATAATGCCGCAGGGCGAGGAACACAAGGTCCTTCGCTTCGCTCAGGATGACAACGGAAAGGAATAATGCCGCAGGGCGAGGGAACACAAGATCCTTCGCTTTGCTCAGGATGACAACGGAAAGGAATACTGCCGCAAGGCGAGGGAACACAAGATCCTTCGCTTCGCTCAGGATGACAACGGAAAGGAATAATGCCGCAGGGCGAGGGAACACAAGATCCTTCGCTTTGCTCAGGATGACAAACGGAAAGGAATAATGCCGCAGGGCGAGGGAGCAGAGGGTCCTTCGCTTTGCTCAGGATGACAACGGCAAAGGGATAGTGCCGCAGGGCGAGGGAGCCCAGGGTTCTTCGCTTCGCTCAGGATGACAACGGAAAGGGACAGTGCCGCAGGGCGGGGGAACACAAGGTCCTTCGCTTCGCTCAGGATGACAACGGCAAAGGACAATGCCGCAGGGCGAGAGGGCGAGGGAACGGAAGGTCCTTCGCTTTGCTCAGGATGACAACGGAAAGGGACAATGCCACCGACTCAGCACAAGGATTATTACGCGACGCTTGGGGTGAAGAAGACGGCGACGGCGGAGGAGATCCGCAAGGCGTTTCGGAAGCTGGCGCGCAAATATCACCCGGATGTGAATCCCGGCGATAAGAGGGCCGAGGAGAAGTTCAAGGAAATCTCCGAGGCCAACGATGTGCTTTCCGAGGAGAAGAAGCGGAAGATCTACGACCAGTTCGGCTTCTACTCGGACCAGATCGATCCGGCAGCGGCGGAAGCGGCGGCGCGGGCGGGAGGGGGGCGGGGAGGCGCGGGCGCGGAGCACGGCCAGGGGATGCCGTTCGACTTCGGTGGGTTCGATTTTTCGGAAGAGGCGCCATCGGCAGGGGGAGGCGCGGGGAACTGGGGCAGCTTCCGGGATATTTTTTCGGGGATGTTCAACCGGGAGCGGCAGACACAGGGGCCGCAACCGGGGACCGATCTGGAGTACGCGGTTGACGTGGATTTCTGGACGGCGATACGTGGAGGGACGGCGCGGCTGGAGATCCAGCGGCAGGAAGTATGCCCTGCGTGCCATGGGCGGGCATCGACGGGCGGCGCGCAGCCGTGCCCCGAGTGCCAAGGGACGGGACAGGTGACGCAGATGGGCGGGCGGATGAAGTTCAACATCCAGTGCCCGCGGTGCGGCGGCACGGGGAAGGTGCAGAATGCGTGTCCCACGTGCCATGGAGAGGGCGTGGTGTACCGGACCGAGCCGCTGGAGTTCCGGATCAAGCCGGGGACGCGCGACGGGCAGCGGATTCGTCTGGCGGGAAAGGGCAATGCGGGACCGCACGGCGGTGCTGCGGGCGATCTGTACCTGATTATCCGGATGGGAGCGCATCCGGTCTTTACGCGGCAGGGCGATGACATCCATGTAACGCTGCCGGTGACGGTGAGCGAGGCGGCGCTGGGCGGGCGGATCGACGTGCCGACGATTGACGGGCGGGCGCAGCTGCGGATTCCGCCGGGAACGCAGAGCGGGCAGAAGCTGCGGATGCGGGAGCGGGGGGTTCCGTCGGCGACGCGGGAAGGCACGCGGGGCGACCAGATTGTAACGGTGGAGGTTGCAGTGCCGCAGGTGCGGGACGAGCGGTCGCGGGAGATCCTGCGGGAATTCGCGAAGCTGAACCCGGAAGATCCGCGGGAAGCGATCTGGGCGAAGGTGTAAGGGGGGATGGGATGGGGCTTTGGAGAGGAAATGCAGGTCCGTTCGACTCGCGTCTGAATTTGTTGTTGCGCGAAAAGCCGCGCAACAAATTTTGAAGTCTCGCTCAGGATGACGGTGGTTTTTCTTTTATGAAGAGTGTTCGGGATATCGAGGGTCATCCAGGCAGAATGATGCGACTGGAGACGGCGCGGCTGGTATTGCGGCAACTGACGCCTGTGGATGCGGCGGCGCTGCTGGCGATCTGGGGCGATGCGGAGACGATGCGGTATTATCCGCGGGCGCTGTCGGCGGCGGAAGTGGAAGACTGGCTGGCGCGGCAGATCGCGCGGTATACCAAAGGGACAGGGCTGCTGGCGATGGAATTGCGGGAGACCCGGGAGGTGGTGGGCGACTGCGGCCCGGTGTGGCAGGATGTGGAGGGCGTGCAGGAGCTGGAGATCGGATACCACGTTCGCCGGGATTGTCAGAACCGGGGCCTGGCGACGGAGGCGGCGCGCGCGGTACGGGCGTACGCGTTTGGCTCGCTGGGATGCGAGCGCGTGATTTCGCTGATTCGTCCGGAGAACGGGCCGTCGCGGCGGGTGGCGGAGAAGAACGGGTTTCGGATGGAGCGGGTGGTGTTCTGGCGAGGGTACGATCATTGCGTGTACCGGTCGGACTTTAACGGTGGGGAGGAGACAGCGGCGCGATGAAGTCGGAGCGCGAGAGGAACGAGCAAAGCTGGTTCGACAAGCCGGCCGATGAGAACTATCGGCGGGCGACGCAGTTGCTGAACGCGACGGTATCGTTTGCGCGGCTGGTCCTGCGGCGGTATGGGGAGTTGGGGCCGTTTGGGTTTGCCATTGACCGCGAGGGGGAGGTGGTGCGGGAGACGGTGGATCGGCCGCGTCTGCCGAGGGATCCGGAGCGGCTGTGGAAGGTGCTGGGCGAGCACATGACGGAGCAGGTGCGGCGCGGGCGGGTGAAGGCGTTTGCGATGGTGGCGAATGTGACGCTGGCGGAGCCGTCGGCGGAGGGGTTTGGCGATGCGGTGGTGCTGGAGATCGAGCAGGAGACAGGGTCGGCGATGGAAGTAACGGTGCCGTACAAGGTCTACGGCGGCCAGCTGAAGAACCTGATTCCGCGGCGTATTTCGTTTGGGAAGGTGCAGGTGGAGGAGCGGGACTGCCGGATTTTTGGAGCGTTGTAAGGAGCGGGTGAGGATTGTCATCGTCGCGCGAGAGGCGGCGTTGCATAATGTGAATCGACTATGCCCACGAAGAGGAAATCCAAAGGCGCGTACATGATCTCGGCGGTGGCCGAGATGTATGACATTCATCCGCAGACGCTGCGGCTGTACGAGCGCGAGGGACTGCTGAAGCCGTCGCGCACGGAGGGGAACACGCGGCTGTACACGGTTGAGGATCTGGAGCGGCTGGAGTTCATTCTGAATCTGGCGCGGGATCTGGGGGTGAATATTGCGGGGATCGCGATCATTCTTCAGATGCGGGAACGGATGGAGGAAATGAACCGGCAGATGCAGGGGTTTGTGGAGTACGTGCGGACGGAGATGCTGTCGCGCATGCAGCACATGAACGCGCAGCCGGGCGCGGCGATGGTGCCGCTGCGGCGGCCGGTGGTGGTGCCGGCGGAGAAGGGGCGGCGGTAGAAGTTTTCCTGAAGGGATGATCCGCGCTTCGCGCGAATTCCACATCTGCCAAACCCGGGCAGATATGGGCACCCGCACCCAGAAGATGTGGGAGCTCCGGCGGGACCGAGTGGAGATAAAAAAAGCGTGCCGCACAGGCACGCTTTTTTGGTGGGGGAGGATGGCCTGGTTTAGTGGGGGGCGCGATAGATGATGTCGTCGCCGCGGAGGTAGTATTCGGCGGAGCAGTTGTCGGCGCCGCAGATCATGGATTCGAGTCCGGCGAACTGGGCGCGGGTGATGAGGCCGAGGGTGCCGCAGGAAGGGCAGGCCAGGACGGCGACGAAGGGATTGCGCGCGTCGCCCATGGGCGACGGGTTCTCCAGCACGAAGAGCGTTCCAGGTTCCATCTGTTCCGGTATCCACTCATCCAGCCTCTGAAGATCTTCCTGCATGATTCCCTCCTGTTGGGTTGATCGTGTGCCGGGGTGAGGTCCGGATCTGGGGCGCCCGGACCGTGGCGACGGTGGTGTTACCGCGCAGAGATTTTGGCGGACCTCCTCTCGGTGGCGCGCGAGACGCTGGGCACGCGGGCGCAGGCGTCTGAAGATGGAAACCCGGGAGAGGAAAAAGGATTGCGGTGGGGCGAAGTGCACGAAAAAAAAGCGCGGCTGGACAGCGCCTTATGGGCGGCGGCCTGGCTCGTACTCGATGCAGGTGCGGGCATCACAGGCGGCGTCTCGACGTTCGCTTGATCCAATGAGATGCAGAAGGCCGGATCGCAGCAGCACGTCAGTTGACGCCATTCTCAGTGGCGAGGAGAGGCATGTCAATGACGAGTTTGGGGCAGTGTTATCGGAGGAGGTTCACGGTTGTGGAGCGGGCGAGGCAACAGCGGCGAGGACCGCGGAAGCGATGCGCTCGATCTGCGCGAGCTCGAGGTATGGATGCATGGGCAGGCTGAGAACGCGCTCGGCGGCAAATTCAGAGACGGGAAAGCTGCCGCGAGCCCAGTGTTTTTCGCGAGCGAGATCGGTGTAGACCGGCTGGAGATGCAGCGGCGTGGGGTAGTGGACGGCTGTGGGAATGGCGGCCTGGTTGAGTGAGGCGGCGAGGGAGTCGCGGTCGGCAACTTCGAGGGTGTACTGCGCCCAGGCGCTGGTGCGGTTGGGGAGGATGCGCGGGGTGTGCACGGCGTCACGGAGGAGTGCGGTGTAGTGCTGGGCGATGCGATCGCGGGCGGCTAGCTCTTCGTCGAAGACTTCGAGCTTGGCGAGGAGGATGGCGGCCTGGAGGGTATCGAGGCGTCCGTTGAGACCGATGCGGGTGTGGCGATAGCGGCCGGACTGGCCGTGGTTGCGCAGCTCGAGCATGGCGGTGGCGAGAGCGTCGTCGCTGGTGAAGCAAGCGCCACCG
>DASXFH010000284.1:0-1828 GCA_036489655.1 Acidobacteriaceae bacterium
TTCGAGGACAGCGGAATGGGGCCGCATCGCTACATCGCGGGCCGCGACTTTGGCGACTTTGTGCTGTGGCGGCGCGACGATGTGCCCGCGTACCAGCTTGCCTGCGTGGTGGACGACGCGGCGATGCGGATCACCGAGGTGATGCGGGGTGCGGATCTGCTGAAATCGACGGCGCGGCAGATCCTGCTCTATCGCGCCCTCGGATTTGAGCCACCCAAGTGGCACCATTGCCCGCTCATGCGCGACGCTGCCGGTCAGCGGCTGGCCAAACGAACCGATGCGCTCAGCCTGCGGATGCTGCGCGAACGCGGACGAACGCCGGCGGAGGTGCGAGCGATGTGGGACCTGCAGAAATAGCGATTTTGCGCGATGATGGCGTTGTCGCACTCAGTCCAATCCGGAGTGCGCCCAAGGCTGGCCCAAAGATATGCAACTATCGCGGTGTCCCATTGTCCTGCTGATTCTTGCGCTGCTCGGCAGCGCCGCTCTGCATGCGCAGGAACGTTCCCAAAATACGCGACCCAAGATCACCGGCATCTCGCACATGGCCGTCTACACCAGCGATCCGGTTGCGGCGGAGCACTTCTACATGAATGAGCTTGGCGCTGCCCAGGAGCAGGACCAGGAAAATCTGCGCGGCGTGGTGTATCGCTTGAGCGAGAAACAGTTTGTCGAGGTGCTGCCTTTGCCTGCGCAGCACGGCCTCAGCCGAATGGACCACGTGGCGTTCAGGACGGACGATGTGGCGGCGTTGCGGCGCTACCTGATCGCGCATGGCATGAAAGAGGTGGAGCCACTGGGCCATAGCGCCGATGGCAGCCCGTCGTTCTACGTGGAAGATCCTGAAGGCAACAAGGTGGAGCTGGTGCAGGAGACTCGGCCGCCGGAGATGCTGACCTTCGCCGGACTGATCAGCAATCACATCATCCACGTCGGTTTTCTGGTCAAAGACCGCGCGAAGGAAGACAGCTTTTATCGTGATCTGCTCGGCTTCCGACCGTACTGGTACGGCGCAATGCATCCGGGCAAGCTGGACTGGGTGGCGCAGCAGGTGCCGGACGGCACGGATTGGCTGGAGTACATGATGACCGGCCCGGGATCGGACTCGGGTCCCGCCGACAGGGTCGATGCGCGACAGCTTGGCGTGATGAACCACTTTTCGCTGGGCGTTCCGAACATGGAGAAGACGGTGACCAGGCTTTACGCCGACGACGTCATCCGCTTCAGTCCGCGGCATGACGGTCCGACGATGGGCAAGGACGGTAAGTGGCAGGCAAATCTCTATGACCCGGACGGGACCCGCGTGGAGCTGATGGAGTTTCAGCCCGTGATCAAGCCATGCTGTTCGGATTTCACGGCAGCGAGCCCGGCGGATTGAGCACAGGCTCAGGCCGGGAAGGCCACGCTTTGGTGCATCGGCTGGGCATAGCCGCAGGCGGGACAAAAGTCCTCATGCGCGGAAAGAGTGGCGCTGCAATGTGTGCACAGCGTCGCGGTCGATGGACGGATCGGGGTTGCATGGATCGGCGATGAAGCGATCCGGGTTACCCTCGGCACTGGCTGAACCGCCGGCGCCGACTGCGAAGCCCGCGCAACCTCTGCCCACCGCGGACGCCCCGTGGCGGAGCGATTCGGGTCTTCGACCAGCGAGGGCCCGATTCCCAGCACGGAGTAGGAGCGCGGCTCCAGAATCTCAGCCTCCTGCCGGCGGCGGCCGAAGAGACGAAACAACGGGATAGAGATCAGAAGCAGCGCCACAGCGGCGGCCACGGCATAGATCGTCAGACGGTAGGGCGAGGCCTGCAGCGCATGGAAAGTAGTCTGGAGC
>DASXFH010000316.1:0-2778 GCA_036489655.1 Acidobacteriaceae bacterium
CTGCCTGTTCTCTGCCGCACTATTCTCCCTCCCCGCCCGCGCGCAGTCTTCCACACCGCCGCCCGAAGCATCCTACAACCCCGTCGCTGCCCCGGCCGCCACCGTCCAGTTCGGCGACGCCCGTTTCACCGTCCTTACCCCTCAACTCATCCGCATGGAGTGGGCCTCCGACCATCACTTCGAAGACCATCCCTCCCTCGTCTTCCTCAATCGCCGCCTCCCCGTGCCACACTTCACCCAGCATCACTCCGGCCAGACCTTCACCCTCGAAACCTCAGCCCTCCACCTCCTCTATAAGAACGATGGCCCCGACAACGGCCGCTTCTCCGCCGGCAACCTCACCGTCACCTTCACCCTCGACGGCAAGAACGTCATCTGGCATCCCGGCCTCGTCGATCCCGAAAATCTCCAGGGCACCACCCGCACCCTCGACGGCGCTCTCGGCAGCCAGACCCGCGAGCCCATCGGCCAGGGCCTCGTCTCCCGCGCCGGCTGGGCTCTTGTCGACGATTCCACCCGCCCCCTCTTCGACTCCGACGACTTCACCTTCGCCCAGGGGGAGCAGAGCCCCTGGCCCTGGGTCATGCAGCGCCCCGCCGGTGATCGCCTCGACTGGTACTTCTTAGGCTATGGCCACGATTACAAATTAGCCCTCCACGACTACGTCCGCGTCGCCGGGCGCATCCCCCTCCCGCCTCGCTTTGCCCTCGGCGCCTGGTGGTCCCGCTACTGGGCCTACAGCGATCAGGAACTCGACCACCTCATCCAGGGATTCCACGACAATACGGTCCCCCTCGACGTCCTCGTCATCGACATGGACTGGCACCTCAACCGCACTCAGCTTGAGGCCATGCATGAAACCGATCAGTCCGGACACTCCCTCGGCTGGTCCGGCTACACCTGGAATCCCCTCCTTTTCCCCGATCCCACGGCCTTCCTCCATCACGTCCATGACCAGGGCCTCAAGGTCACCATGAACCTCCATCCCGCCTCCGGCGTCCAGCCCTGGGAAGCCGCCTACCCCGCCATGGCCCGCGCCATGGGCATCGATCCCGCCACCCACAAATATGTGCCGTTCGACATTACAAATAAAAACTTCGCCGCCAATTACATGGACCTCCTCCACCACCCCCTCGAGCGCCAGGGCGTCGACTTCTGGTGGCTCGACTGGCAGCAGGAGGCCAACACCCAGACCCCCGGCGTCAATCCCACCTGGTGGCTCAACTACGTCCACTTCACCGATCAGGAGCGCGAAGGCAAGCGCCCCCTCC
The DNA here is from genome assembly GCA_036489655.1 of Acidobacteriaceae bacterium. GTDB lineage: Bacteria > Acidobacteriota > Terriglobia > Terriglobales > Acidobacteriaceae > Palsa-343. The sequence goes on from DASXFH010000316.1 coordinate 1,272, forward strand.
TCTTCCATCGCTGGGGCGGCCTCGGCAACCACCGCTACCAGATCGGTTTCTCCGGCGACACCATCTCTGTCTGGCCTTCGCTCGCCTTCCAGCCCTGGTTCACCGCTACCGCCGCCAACGTCGGCTACGCCTGGTGGAGTCATGACATCGGCGGCCACATGCCCGGCGTTGTCGATCCTGAGCTCTTCACCCGCTGGGTCCAGTTCGGCGCCTTCAGCCCCATCCTCCGCACTCACACCACCAAAAATCCTGACGCCGAACGCCGCATCTGGGCCTACCCCGAGCCCTACTCCGCCATCATGCGCGCCACCTTCCGCGAGCGCTACGCCATGCAGCCTTACCTCTACACCGAAGGCCGCCGCACCTACGACACCGGCGTCGCCTTCTTCCATCCCCTCTATTACGACTGGCCCGAAGCCGACGCCGCCTACGACAATAAAGATGAGTACGTCTTCGGCAGGAACATGATCGTGGCTCCCGTGGTCGCACCCTCCGACCCCACCACGCTCCTCTCCACCGAATCCCTCTGGATCCCGCCCGGCTCCTGGGTCGAGCGCGCCACCGGCCGCCACTTCACCGGCCCTAAAGAAATCACCCGCTCCTTCTCCATCGATCAGATACCCGTCTACGTCCCCGCCGGCGCCATCATCCCCCGCCAGCCCCCCATGGAGTACACCGGCCAGAAGCCCATCGATCCCCTCATCGTCCGCGTCTATCCCCTGTCGGATAACCAGACCACTACCTACCGCCTCTATAACGACGCCAGCAGCTCAGAAGCCTACAAGCGCGGCATCTGCACCTGGACGCCGCTCTCCGCCGCCCAGCACGGCGACACCACCACGATCTCCATCGCTCCCGTCGAAGGCAGCTACCCCGGCGCCATCGAGCAGCGTGCCTATGAGATCCAGCTCCCCAGCGACTGGCCGCCCGCTTCTGTCACCGTCAACGGCACAAATATCGCCTTCTCCGCCCAGCAGACCGAAAAACCCGGCTGGCGCTACGAAGGCAATACCCTCGCCACCGTCATCCTCACCCCGCATTACTCCGTTCATACCGCCGTCACCATCACCGTCCGCCGTACCTCCGGCTCCCTCGCCTCTCGCCCCGAGCTCGATGGATTCCCCGGCGCCATCGCCCGCCTCCACGGCGCCTACGACGCGATGAACTCCGTATGGCCCACCACCTGGTCCCCCAACGTCCTCATCGACGCCTGGCAAACCGGCGACCGCCTCAACTACCATCCGGAATCCGCGCACCGGGAAATCGTGCGTTTCCCCGAGCTCTACCGCCAGAGCCAGGCCGCCGTGCAGGCCCTCCTCGACAAAGAGAGCCAGCTCGGAACCCAGCCCGGCTCCGGCGCCCATCCCCAAAACCCCGAAAAAGTGCGTCTCTATTTCGAAAGAGCCGCTGCCCTCCTCAAAGACGGCGCCCCGTCCGCCCCCTGAAGCGGATCTTCTTTCTCAGTTCAGAAGGCCCCGCCGTCCCCCCGCGCGCCGCCATACCCAGG